>NC_022792.1:1484953-1827406 GCF_000504085.1 Pseudothermotoga elfii DSM 9442 = NBRC 107921
AAGCATTCAAAAAAAAGCTGCCTCTGGATATAGTTGCTCAAAAAGTTAAAGAGGCTTTGGGCAGTATTGATAAGCTACTTGGGACAGATTATACAGACGATCTGCTTGATAGGATATTCAAAGATTTTTGTGTGGGAAAATAAAAGGGGGCAGTCAAAGCCCCCCACACTCTCTCATTTAACCTTCTCTTTGAGAGCTTTACCAGGTTTGAACTTCGGGACTTTTCTTGAAGGAATAGTTATAGGCTTCTTGGTTTGTGGATTGACTCCTTTTCTCTGAGCTGCTTTCCTTACTTCAAAACTCCCAAAGCCAACAAGCTGAACCTTTTCGCCTTTTGCAAGAGCGTCTGTCACAGTGTCAAAAACCATGTCAACGACTTTCTTAACATCCTTCTTCTTAAGGCCAGCTTTTTTTGATACTTTGTCGACGAGTTCTTTCTTGTTCATCCGTCATCCCCCTCCTTTATTGGGATTTGGGAGACTTCATCTCCCTCTTTTACGAATCATAGCACTTTTTTGATGGTAATTTCAAGTCCCCCCTGATGAAAGGCTAAAAAACGGATTGTTGTGAATCTGAAATAGCCTTCTATAAAGAACTTTAGCCGTATAACAGAGAGAAAACCTTTGATTTAAAGCGTTTTTGGGAGTAAAAGATTCTTCATCGCCATTTTCGTGGTATTATTGAGTGAAAAGGTCAACAAACAGGAGGGATTGTCATGAAAAAGTTGTTGTTTTTTTTCTTTATTGTGTTAGTCGCATCACTTTACGGGATCACTCAATTTGTTCCGATAGACTATGAGCAGATTTTTATTGCAAAAGATAATGCTACTCATTACTCACTTGCGAAAAATACACAGCTGGTAGATATACTGGCTAACAGTCTTGGTATTGAGCCCATGATTCAGGGATTTCTTGCAAGCTCACTTGTTCAATACGGTGCAACAGCAGAACAATTGACCGATTTAATAAGCAAAGATGTCATGATCGTCACAAAAAAAGATAACATTGCCATTATAGTGGGGCCTTCCTCAAATGCTCTGAAACTTTTAAAGGCAGTTACAGAAATACTCGGGGCAAATTTCCAGGCGGCTGTGAGCGGCAGTTATCTCTTAATATCTACTGATAAGGAATTTTTGGAACAATGCTTAAAGGGCGGAGGAACTATCCCCGAGGAAATACTGGAAAAGTTTTCCGACAGCTCAGTCTGGGCCGTGCTATTTTCACCCAGAATTTCTATGCAGGATTCAGTTTTCTCGCTGAAAGGAACTATCAAGGTTTTTTCTGATAAGATATCGGGAGAATACTCGATATATCCGGAAAATGATAAAGCAAGAGATCTTTTAAAAGGTATGAAATCAACGAAAGAATTCAATATGTATACTGATCCAAATCTTGGCGGAGAAATATTCATATTTGCCAACGTGGGTAATTTCTCAGTACTTTCAAAACTTTATCAGAGTTTGAATTTATCTTCTACATATTCAAATCTCTTTTCAAACATGGAAACCTTTCTCCCCGAGGGGACAAAGACAGAAAACTTAGAAGGACAATTCGAAGAATTAACAGAGCTTTCCGACAAACTTACTGGCCAATTTGCCCTCTCTTTAAAAATTTCGAATATGATTGAAGCTTTCTTGTTCTCGGAAGAAGATCAACAAATACCAAACCCTGTTTTGTATGCCGTAGTAGGAGGCAAAATCAGCATAGAAGAGTTAAATCAGACAACAAATGGACAGATAAAAGTTGATTCAGGGATTCGCTATATAGATCTTGAAGGAATATACATAACAAGTGAATCAGACAGACTGAAAGTGTACTCAACTATGCCAGCCCAGTTCAAAAATGAAAAAGGTTCTCTTGAAAAAGCATTGAGCTTTTACAAATCAGATATGCCATTTTTCATCTTTGTGGATTTCTCACCAATTCTTGAAAAACTGACTGGCATAACTGTGGACTCAATATTGCTTTTAACAAGCTCTGTCAATGATAAAATTTTTACTGTAAATTGGTATCTAAAATGAGGAGGTGCTGTGATGGCAAAAAAATTTGTCTATTTTTTTGCAAATGGAGTAGCCGAAGGTAAAGCCGGGATGAAAGATATCCTCGGTGGAAAAGGCGCGAACCTTGCTGAAATGACGAATCTTGGTATACCTGTCCCGCCTGGTTTCACGATTTCTGCTGAGGTGTGTAAATATTTTTATCAGAACAATCGTACATATCCTGATGGTTTGAGAGAAGAAGTAAAAAACGCGATGAAGAAATTGGAAGAAGCAACAGGAAAGGGTTTTGGAGATCCAGAGAAACCTCTTCTTGTTTCTGTAAGATCCGGAGCAGCTGTCTCGATGCCTGGAATGATGGACACAATCCTAAATCTTGGATTAAATGATAAGACTGTCGAAGGTCTTGCAAAAATGACGAGCAATCCTCGCTTTGCATACGACGCCTATAGAAGATTCCTTCAGATGCTTGGTGACACAGCTCTCGGTATTCCAAAACACAAATTTGAAACAGCTCTCGATAACATGAAAAAAGCTAAAGGCGTAAAACTTGATGTCGAACTTGATGAAAACGACCTTAAAAAACTTGTAGAACTTTATAAAAAGATCTATGAAGAAGAAAACAAGCAATTCCCACAGAATGTAGAAGAACAACTATGGCTTGCTATTGATGCCGTTTTCGGTAGCTGGATGAGTGAGCGTGCAATAAAATACAGGGAGATAAACAACATTAGAGAAGACCAGATGCTTGGAACTGCGGTAAATATAGTTGCCATGGTTTTTGGAAATATGGGAGAGAAATCAGGCACAGGTGTGGCTTTCACGAGAAATCCTAATACTGGCGAAAACGAGATATACGGTGAATTTTTGCAGAACGCACAGGGAGAAGATGTAGTTGCTGGTATAAGAACTCCTCTTCCACTTGACGAACTCAAAAGATTGATGCCAAACGTTTATGATGAACTGATTGGAATAATGAAAAAACTCGAAAAACACTACAAAGACATGCAAGATATAGAATTCACAATCGAAGAAGGAAAGCTTTACATGCTCCAAACACGAAACGGTAAAAGAACGTCAAAAGCCGCGATAAAGATTGCTGTAGATATGGTTCACGAAGGATTAATTAACAAAGAAGAAGCTGTAATGCGCGTAAAAACAGAAGATGTCGAAAGAGTGCTCCACCCAAGATTTGATGAAAAAGCATTATCTCAGGCTAAATCTATAGCCAAGGGCTTACCTGCATCCCCCGGCGCAGCCACAGGAGTTGTGATTTTCGATTCATCGAAAGCCGAAGAGTTAGGGCGAAAAGGCGAGCAGGTTATTCTCGTCCGACCCGAGACAAGCCCGGAAGATGTTGGAGGAATGGCTTTTGCTCAGGGAATATTAACGTCGAGAGGCGGGATGACATCTCATGCAGCAGTTGTGGCTCGCGGTATAGGTAAACCTGCTGTTGTTGGAGCCGAAACAGTTGAAGTTAAAGAAGAAGAAGGTTTCTTCAGGGTAAACGATACTGTGGTAAGAGAAGGAGACTGGATCTCAATAAATGGCTCTACCGGGGAGATACTGCTCGGAAAAATTCCGACAATTAAACCTGTTGGTTTAGAAGGCGAAGTAGCAAAATTACTGGAGTGGGCAGATGAAATAAGAAGATTGGGAGTAAGGGCAAACGCAGACATACCAAGGGATGCCGAAGTAGCCAGGAAGTTTGGGGCAGAGGGAATCGGACTGTGTAGAACAGAACACATGTTCTTTGAAAAAGATAGAATACCAAAAGTCAGAAAAATGATTGTTGCTAAAACAAAAGAAGGAAGAGAAAAAGCATTAGAAGAACTCCTTCCACTTCAAAAAGAAGACTTCAAGGGTCTATTCAAGGCAATGGCAGGATATCCAGTAACAATAAGACTTATCGACCCACCGCTCCACGAATTTCTACCTCACGACGATGAGCAGATAGAAGCAACAGCAAAAGATCTTGGAATCTCATCCAAGGAATTAAAAGATGTTGTAATCTCTTTGAGCGAACTCAATCCCATGCTCGGACACAGAGGTTGTAGATTGACTATAACTTATCCTGAAATAGCTGTTATGCAAACTAAAGCAATCATTGGTGCAGCAATAGAGCTGAAAAAAGAATCAAATCTTGATGTTGTACCAGAAATAATGATCCCACTTGTTGGACATATAAACGAACTGGTCTTTCTCAAAAAAATAATCAAGGAAGTAGCGGATCAAATGATAAAAGAAGCAAATGTCCACATTGATTACAAAATAGGTACAATGATTGAAGTTCCAAGAGCAGCAATAACAGCTGATGAAATTGCTAAAGAAGCCGAGTTTTTCAGTTTTGGTACAAATGACTTAACTCAGATGACTTTTGCATTCAGTAGAGATGATGTTGGCAAGTTCCTGCCCGAATATTTGCAAAAAGGCATACTCGAGCATGACCCATTCAAAACTCTCGATTATGAAGGCGTTGGCGCATTAGTAGAGATGGGAACCAGAAAAGGAAAATCAGCAAGAAGCAACCTCAAAGTCGGCGTATGTGGCGAACATGGAGGAGACCCACGATCTATTAGTTTCTTCCATAAAGCAGGTCTTGATTATGTGAGCTGTTCACCTTATAGAGTTCCCGTAGCAAGATTAGCAGCTGCGCAGGCTACTCTTGCCAGTAAGGAGAAATAATATTGGGGCCTTTAAGGGCCCCTTTGATAGCTATGGATCACTACTATACCAGAAAACCAAATAGCGTACTAAAAATCAGAACAGCTAATTTAAAATTAAAAAATGGGAGAATCTATAAATTCAAGACGCCTTCGGGTGTTTTCAGTTTTGGTAAGGTAGACAAAGCCACAAAAATTCTCGTTGAACATGCTATTGTACATGGTAAAAAAGTGCTTGATCTTGGTTGTGGTTATGGCGTTGTGGGAATTGTCGTGAAAGGTGAATATCCAGACAGTGAAGTTTACATGAATGATGTAAATGAAAGAGCTGTGGAATTCGCCAGAATAAATGCAAAAGATAACAACGTCGATGTTACCATAAAATGTGGATCATTTTACGATCCATGGCAAGAAGAAAAATTCGATGTGATATTATTGAACCCTCCCATGGCAGCCGGAAAGGCAACTGTGCTGAGAATGATCTACGAATCAATCAAACACTTGAATGAAAAAGGTTCTCTTCAGGTTGTTGCTTATCACAACAAGGGTGGTTCTTATATAAAGAAAGCAATGCAGGAAACTTTCGGAAATGTTGAAGATATCTGTAAAGAAGGCGGAATAAGAATATACAAATCAGTGAGGTTGAAAGGTGCTTGAAATAATTGATTTAACTTTCTATTATGGAAACATAAAAGCCCTTGATAGAGTTACCTTCAAAATTAAAGATGGGAGCTTCGTCCTCATCGTAGGCGCAAACGCTTCTGGGAAAACAACTTTATTGAAAATTCTTTGTGGCCTGTTACCCATTCAAAAAGGAAAGATAATGTTTGACAAAAAAGAATTGTCACAAAATGATCTGAGATACCTGTGCGGATATGTCTTCCATAACCCACTAAATCAGATTGTAGGTACCACTGTTGAAGAAGATATAGCATTCGGTCTCGAAAATATTGGCATGGAAAGAAACCGGATGATAAAAGAGGTAGAAAAAACTTTGAAATCTTTTGGACTGTACGAATTGAAAGAAAAGGACCCAGCCACACTTTCTGCCGGGCAGCTTCAAAAGCTTGCTACTGCTTCTGTCACTGTCCTTAAACCAAAATATTTGTTTCTCGATGAACCAACTTCTATGCTCGATGAGCAGGATTCAAAACAGATAAAACAATGCTTGAAAGACCTGAATGATTCTGGTATAACAATACTGGTCTCCACTCATGATTTAGAGCAGTTTCTTGATACTTCAAACTGGATAATCCACCTGAACAACGGAAAAATCGATTTTGAAGGAGAGATTAAAGAGTTTCTCGAAAAAGATTTTCCTGATGTGGAGAGACCGGGATGTTTCAATTAAACCTGAAAAATATTGATTTCTCCTATGACAGTTCAAGAAAAATCCTTCAGAAAGTGAATATGGAAATTTCACAGGGGGATTTCATAGCTATAACCGGCAGAAGCGGATCTGGAAAAACTACTCTTTTGAAAATAATGGCGGGTATTTTAAATCCGTCATCTGGCACTGTTGTGATAAACGGTCAACCTATAAAAAAAGATGAACATTATTATCAGAAAATAGGTTATGTTATGCAATATGCGGAAGATCAGTTTTGCTGTGAAACTGTTTTTGAAGAAATAGCGTTCGCATCAAAAAATTTTGGATTAAATGGAATAAAAGCTCGTGTTGAAAAAGCAGCAAGCTTTGTTGGTCTTGATAAGAAAATACTTTTAAGAAATCCCTTTGATCTGTCAGGTGGGGAAGCGCGAAAGGTGGCAATTGCGTCCGCAATCGCTCATGATCCTTTTTTTCTATTTCTTGATGAACCATTCTCTGGTCTGGATAAACTGGGAAAAGAAAATCTTAAGAAAATACTCTCAAAGTGGAAAGACTCTAAAAAACCTGTTGTTATAACTTCGCACAACTTAAAATATATCCATGACTTTACAAATAAGATCTTTTTGCTCAAAGATGGTTTCCTTACTCAGAAATTAATGATGTGAAATGATTATCCTTTAACGCTCCCCGCTGCCAGCCCACGAACCAGATTATTTTGCACGAGCAGAGCAAAGATAATCATTGGCAATGCGGTAATCACTGCAGCAGCGCCAAAGTCAACTATTCCAAGTCTTCTCATCATTTGTCCCCTCATGGTTTATTAAATCACTGATTTTCTATGTTCGATGCTTTCAGGCTTTTAGACAGTTTCATTTGAGATTTCGTAGACATAAGTGTAGCTTCCAAGATGATCAGTAACCTTTCCTCTTGATCTATTTTTTGTTTCAAAGTTTGTGATGTTGTAGATCTCACATGATTTATACCTATCTTTTTGTTTTTCTCATAACAGTTACACACTCGACTTTTTCATGACTCTAATGAAATGATTGACATAGGAAACAAAAGTGAATGACGCCTCCTGCTTGACAAACGTGTTAGTCTAGAAGTATAATGATCGTGTAAGGATCAAAAATGATCAGATGTGTGATCGATATGATATTAAAGGGTGGCGTGTAATGAACAAAGCGGAAAGGTTACAGAGGATATTTGAAATTCTCTTAGCAGAAGGGAATGCTTCAACAAAATATCTTGCTGAAGCACTTGGTGTATCAGAGATAACTATTAGAAGAGACATAAACAATCTTTGCTCAGATGCAAACTCACCAATAAAGAAGGTGCATGGCGGGGTAGTCTATTCGCTTGAAAAATCCGGATTTGAACCAATGTTTGACCTAAAGATTTCACAAATGGCTGAAGAGAAGAAGAAAATAGCTCGGATGGCTCTGAAACTGGTCGAAAATGGAGACACAATCTTTCTTGACTCGGGAACTACCGTCTACTACTTTGCAAAGATGCTCAGGAGCAAGAGAGGTCTGAGGATTGTAACGGTGGATGTTAGGATCGCAGAATCGTTAGCAGAACAGCCGCAAATCAAGACAATTGTAGCTTGTGGAGAAGTTCGCCCAGGATATTACTCCATTGGTGGCGCTGAGACAGTCGAATTTCTGGAGGCATTCAGAACAGACAAGGCCTTCATAGCGGCTGATGCCTGGAATCTTGATGGTGTGTTCAATTCGTCGAATTTTGAAGTGGCTGTAAAGCGGAAAATGATTGAATTAGCGAGAAGTAGTTATCTTCTGGTTGATCACACAAAATTCAACAAGAATGCATTCATAAGAGTATCGGACATAGATGTTTTCAAAGCCATCATTACCGATCAACCTTTGCCGTCAGATATATCGAATAAGCTTAGCAAGAGAGGAATAACAGTGATGTTCTAAACAACGGAGTGATATTGGATCTAAGCGAAAAAACCGCTTAGAACTTAATTTCATCAAAAGGGGGTATGCGAGATGTTGAAAAGACTTTATTTGCTGGTCAGTGTCTTGGCTTTAGTTGGTGCTATGCTTCTTCTTCCAAACGGAGAGGTTTTCGCGACTTCCAAGGGAAATTTTGTAATGGGAACCGTTGTCAAGTCCATCGCATTTAACTGGTTCATGCGTATGGAGGAAGGTGTAAAACAATTTGGAAAAGACTATGGTGTTACTGCGTTCATGCAAGGACCATCCGTAGCTGATTCGGCGCAACAGGTTGCAATAATCGAACAATTGATTGCTCAGGGTGTTGATGCGATAATTAACGTCCCATACGGAGTACAAGAAAATGATCTGGTTCAAAAACAGGCAATGGATAGTGGAATCATTGTAGTGACGCATGAGGCAGCTACCGCCAGATATGCTCATTATGATGTTGAAGCTTTTGATAACAAGAGCTACGGCGAGGAAATGATGAGACAGTTGGCCCAACGTATGGGTTATGAGGGTGAATATGTGCAGTTTGTTGGTTCACTCACAAATGCTTCACACAACGAGTGGCAAGATGCTGCGCGTGTTTATCAGGAAAAGAACTTCCCGAAGATGAAATGCATTGGAAAGTTCGAGTCCAGAGAAGATATCGAGGCTGCCTATACCACTATGAAAGATCTTTTAAAGAAATATCCAAATATCAAGGGAGTTTTGGGATCTGCAGCAGGTGATGTTGTCGGTGTCGGCAGAGCTGTCCAGGAAGCTGGTCTGTCTGATAAGATCGTGGTAGTTGGAACCAGTATCGTATCCTATGCGGGAGAGCTTTTGAAAACTGGCGCAGTTGATTTGGCGATGTGTTGGGATCCTGCTTTGGCAGGGTATGCTGCCAATGTCGTTGCCTACAAGCTTTTGAAGGGAGAAAAAATCGAGGAAGGTATGGATCTTGGTGTTCCCGGATACACGAAGATTCACATTGTCAAGAACGAGTACGGTGTCCCAGTAATCTACGGTCAAGGCTGGATCTTGATAGATGCATCGAACATGGATAAGTACAACTTCTGAGCTGGTTTTGTAGTTTTGTCAAGTAGTACTAAGGCTTTTAACGCTCGCTTCCAGACCTACCAGTGTAAGTTGGTGGCTTGGAGGCGAGCATGAAAAGGTTGAGTTTTGAATCTTTGAAAGTCTTGGAGGTGTACTCAAAAGGTGAATGATGATTCCTTAGTACGAGTAGAGCATATCACTAAGAAATTCGGAGGGATCACTGCTTTAAACGATGTGAGTTTTCAAATAAAGACGGGAGAAGTAGTGGGGCTGATAGGAGAAAACGGTTCGGGCAAATCCACCATGATCAAGATTCTGTCGGGGGTTTACAAATCCGATTCCGGTGATATTTACATCTTGGGACGCCATTATAAACAGCTGAACCCTATGCGATCTATACAAGAGGGCATACATGTGATCTACCAAGATTTTTCTCTGTTCCCCAATCTGACAGTTGCCGAAAATATCGCTATTCCCCACATAATATCTCAGCGAAGAAAAACAATCAACTGGCAGAGAATGTATGAAATAGCCAAGGAAAATCTTGAGAAGATCACCTCGGACATCTCCTTAGATGCAGAAGTCCGGCAACTTTCTGCTGCAGAGCGCCAGATCGTTGCGATTGCAAAAACACTTGTCCAGGGAGCCAGACTCATCATAATGGATGAACCTACGACTGCTTTGACCCGCCAAGAGGTTAGATCTCTGTTCGGAATCATCAACCAGCTGAAGAAACATGGAATCTCTGTTCTTTTTGTCAGCCATAAGCTCTACGAGGTTAAAGAGGTTGCAGATAGAGTCATCATTTTCAGGGATGGTAATAAGGTCTTGGATGCGCCTATGCAGGAACTGGATCTCAGGACCATGGAATTGCACATGATTGGACGAAAGATTGACAGCGAGGAATTCTCCGTTCTTCAACGGTCAGAAAATAATCCAGAACTTCTGAGAGTTGAAAACCTTTCTCATGAGCCCTATTTCTCTGATGTATCATTCGATGTGAGATACCATGAGATAGTGGGGATTACCGGTTTGTTGGGATCGGGTCAAAGAGAACTGGCACTCTCACTTTTTGGCGTATTGCCAGCACGCTCTGGTCATATCTATCTCGACGGGCATCAGATTCACATACGAAGCATACCCGACGCGATGAAAAATGGAATAGGCTATATACCCGAAGATCGTATCACTGAGGGAATCTTTGCCTCACAATCGGTTACAAACAATCTTGTTGTCACGGTTGTGGACAATTTGTCAAGCCGAATCGGCGTTCTCAAGAAAAACAATATCTGGCAGACTGCTGAAAAATGGGTAAGAGAACTAAACGTCAAAACCCAGTCACCTGCCACTGCCATCCAGAATCTCTCGGGTGGAAACCAACAGAAGGTGGTTATTGCAAAGTGGATGGTCAGCGGACCCAAGCTTTTCATACTCAATGGTCCAACTGTAGGTATTGATGTTGGTTCGAAGGCCGATATTCACAAGTTGATTAGAAACATGGTTAAGGAGCAACAGATAGGGGTTATTCTCGTTTCTGATGATATCCCCGAACTGTTGCATCTCTGTGATCGGATATTGCTGATGAAGCAAGGTAAGTTATCAGGACAGTTCAAGCGTGAAGAGATAGATGAGGTAGGACTTTATCAAAGACTGCTTGGGGAGATATAGAATATGGCAAGAAAAGGAAAGACTTTTTCACATGAAATAACATTGGCTATCTTGATCGGAGTTGTATCTTTTGTTATAAGTCTTTTCAGTCCTGCGTTTTTATCTTTTGCCACTCTGTTCGATCTTGTGAGGAGTTCACTTCCACTTTCTATCATGGCCTTGGGAATCTTGCCAGTTCTTATCGCTGGTGAAATAGACATATCATTTGTTTCAGTAGCGGCGATGAGCTCATTCGCAACTCACATGATGTTGCTCAAGTTCAACTACCAGGGTGGAATAAGTCTCTATTTGATAATTGCTTCGATCATAGGCGCTTTGGCTGGTTTGGTTGTTGGAATCATTGCCACCAGTTTCAATCTTCCAGTCTTTCACGTTTCCCTGGGACTTTGGATGTTCTGGTACGGGTTCAATCTTTATTTTCTCAGCCCAACGATGAATTTCAAGCTTCCTCAAGGATTAGTAGGATACTATTCTCGATATCTGGTGACCGTGAAGGACCCCGTTGTTGGTATCACGGGCTTGCACACTTCTGTTATCTATCTTTTGATCATCACATTGTTCATATGGTGGCTGCTCAAATACACCTTGTTGGGACGCGCTTTGTATGCAATAGGTGGAAACCGTGAGGTGGCTATAAGAACCGGATACAACGTAAAGCTAACGCTTCGCGTAGCCTTGATCATCGATGGGGTGCTGGCAGCTATCGCTGGTGTAGTTCAAAGTTCTTACAGTCGCTTTTTTAATCCCATACTGTTCAGAGGAAATGAGCTTCTTGTTATTGCTGCAGCTGTAATTGGGGGAGTTTCCATTACAGGAGGATACGGCTCTGTGATAGGAGTTATCCTTGGTGTGTTTTTCATTCAGATATCAACTAGGGGTTTGATCTACCTTGGAATACCGGCTGAGTATCAGCAGTTTGTATTAGGTGCTATACTTATCATTTTCTTTGCCATCTCATCGGCCATCACCGAGAATGACGGAGGAAGATCTTTTTTGAGGAGGTTGTTCCGCAGAAACTGAATTGTGAATACTCCGTTGTGAGAGGGGTTTTCGATGAAATCGAGTATGAGCGGGAACACCACGAGAGCAAGACGAATGTTTGTAGATAAGTACAACGTGTTTTTGATTGTAATTCTTGCAATTGTGATCTTTGTATTTGGTTTGAGCACCAAACGTTTCTTGAGTGTGAGAAATTTCTCAGTTATAGTGTCTCAATCCGCTGAGATTGGACTCATGGGATTGGGCATGGGACTTGTCACAATGGTAAACGGTGTTGACCTATCAGTTAATGACACCGCGAATTTGTCAGCACTCATTGCCGGACTATTTCTCAAAGCTATATCCCAGAACTTCTCGTCAATTTCCGCTCCGTTCTTTATTCTTATCACAGTACTCATAGCGATCTCAATAGGTTTTGCCTGCGGGTCTCTCAATGGACTTTTAGTGGGTTATTTACGC
This sequence comes from Pseudothermotoga elfii DSM 9442 = NBRC 107921, assembly GCF_000504085.1. Classification (NCBI taxonomy): domain Bacteria; kingdom Thermotogati; phylum Thermotogota; class Thermotogae; order Thermotogales; family Thermotogaceae; genus Pseudothermotoga; species Pseudothermotoga elfii. The sequence goes on from NC_022792.1 coordinate 1,497,074, forward strand.
ATTCCACCCATACTTGCAACTCTAGGTACACTCACTCTATACCGCGGTATCTCCGCAGGTATCACAAGAGGAAAAAGGCTTGCAGGTTTCCCCAGCGAGTTTTCATTGATCGGCCGAGGTCAAATCTTCGGCATTCCCACACCGTTTGTAATACTGCTCATCTGCGGGGTTATCATTCATTTTGTAATTGAATACACGAAGGTAGGCTACAAAATACGAATGGTCGGTACTAATCCAAATGCTGCGAGATTTTCAGGGATTCCTGATAAATCCATTACGATGAAGACTTATATCATGAGTGGTATTTTGTGTTCCGTTGCAGGAATAATAATAATGAGCCGAACCGGTTCCGTTGCATACGAGTACGGTACACAAACTTATACGCTCTTGAGCCTTGCGATCGTTGCACTGGCCAATGTCTCACCTGGGTTTGGAAGTATGGTATCTTTGATCTTGGCTACTGTCATTCTTCAGACGCTTTCGACCGGTTTCTACGCTCTTTTGATGACATCACCAAGGGGAAGTTTCTTCAAAGACCTTTTCTGGGGTGCCTTTTTGGTTGTGGTACTCATAGTCAGGAGAATCGCACAGAGAATCGGAATCAACATAAAGGGGAATTCATGATCTGGGAGGTAATCACATGGACGAGAGATGGAGAAAATTGGGTGATTTATTGGTCAATTATTCCTTAGAGATCAAAAGAGATGAGAAGTTACTCATAACTATGGAGGAGATCAATTCCTACCCTGCGACTTGCGGAGTGTATGAAGCTGCAGTAAAGGTTGGTGCCTATCCGCAGATCGTTTTTCGCTCTGAAAAACTGAACCGGATCCTGACAAAGTTCGGTTCTGATGAACAAATAGCGCGGATACCCGAGATAGAGTCCTATGGTATGGAGTGGGCAGATGTTTACATCGGATTGCGAGGGGCTGCAAATCTCAACGAATGCTGGGCTGTTCCCGCTGATAAGCTTTCCAAGCTGCGCCGTGCTCTTGGCAAATTGTCGACCTTACGCTGGCAAAAGACGCGGTGGTGCCTGGTAAGAATACCCTCTGTGACACTCGCCCAGCAAGGTGGAATTGATGAAGATACCCTTGAAGAAATGTTTTTCGACGCATGCTTCCTGAACTGGCCACAGATCAGTAAGAAGTGGAACGATTGTGTCAAGATTCTTAACAAAGGCAAGCATGTGCGCCTTGCGGGGAAGAGAACTGATCTGAGTTTTTCTGTTGAAGGGCGTAGTTGGAGTGTGGATGATGGGCGTATCAATATGCCCGGAGGTGAGATTTCTACTGCACCCGTTGAACATACAGTTGAAGGAACCATTTATTTCGATTCCCCTGCTGTGTTTGGTGGCAAGGTCGTTCAGGATATAACGCTTCGCTGGAAGATGGGAGAACTCGTACAAGCAACTGCGTCAAAGAATGAAGAATTTTTGAAGGCAGTTCTGAGTACCGATCCTGGTGCGAGTCGAATCGGTGAGTTTGCTATTGGCACTAACCCAGGTCTTAAACATATGTGCGGAGATATTTTGTTGGATGAAAAAATATATGGCACCATTCATATAGCTATGGGCAGAGCCTATCCTGACGTTGGTGGAACCAATCAATCGGCAATACATTGGGATATCATCAAAGATCTTCGCGATGAAGGGGAAATATACCTGGACGGTGAACTTATCTTCAAAAATGGGCAGCTACTGATTTGATGCAGAGGTGAAGGTGTGTGGGGAAAACTTGTTTACTTGGTGTAGACGTAGGTACATACTCTTCCAAAGGTGTTCTGGTAGATCTTGATGGAAATGTGTTGGCAAGCCATGTGGTACCTCACCAGATAGAAATACCCAAACCAGGTTTTGTTGAGCACGACCCGGAAAAAGTTTGGTGGAACGATTTCGTGGTGATCGTCAGAAACTTGATGAAAGCTACCGATGTACAACCCAAGAACATAATTGGCATCGGTACGAGTGGCATAGGCCCTTGTGTGTTACCGGTGGACAAAGATGGGAAACCCCTTCGCAAAGCGATTTTGTATGGAGTGGATACCCGTGCGGGTGATGAGATAGATTATCTTGAGGAAGTGCTCGGTGAAAAGAAGATTCTGAGCCTGGCGGGCTCCAAATTGACCTCCCAAGCCGCAGGGCCCAAAGTCCTATGGATCCGGCGAAATGAACCCGAAGTCTATTCAAAAGCGCGCTGGTTTTTGACAAGTCAATCTTATATAATATACAAATTGACTGGCAAACCTGCAATAGACATTTATTCTGCTGCTGGTTACGCCCCACTTTTTGATGTATTCAATCGAAAATGGGTAGACGAAATGGAGATGATTGTTTCTACCAAAATGCTTCCTGAGGCTTTCTGGAGTCATGAGATCGTGGGACGAGTTACATCAACAGCTGCGAGTGAAACTGGGCTTTCTGAGGGAACTCCTGTGGTTGCTGGAACGACCGATGCAGCCGCTGAGGCCATTAGTGCCGGTGTATCGCAAATAGGAGATATGATGTTGATGCTTGGTAGTAGCGTGTTTTTCATCGTCAGAACACCAAAGATAATAATGTCTGAGAATTTCTGGAGTTCCAATTTCATGCAGGAAAATACTTTCGCAGCTTTGGGTGGTATGTCAACAGGAGGCAGTCTTATCACGTGGTTCCGGGATCAATTTGGACAAATCGAACTCGAAATGGAAAAAAATGGCAAAGGCAATGCATTTGAAGAGCTGTCGAAATTGGCTTCGAACTCTCCTAAGGGTGCAAGAGGCATCATCGTGTTGCCTTACTTTGCGGGTGAGAGGACCCCTATAAATGACCCTGAGGCAAAGGGCATATTTTTTGGCCTGACGCTTCAACATACCAGAGGCGACCTTATACGTGCAATTCTGGAATCGATCGCATACGGTATAAGGCACAACTTTGAAGTGATGACACAAGAAGGGATACAACCTCGGCGTGTCATACTCGCTGGTGGTGGTCTGAAAAATCCATTATTGACACAGCTCATAGCGGATATTTGCACAAGCAAACTGAATATTCCCAATCAGCAAATTGGTGCATCTTATGGAGATGCATTTCTTGCTGCAATAGGAGTTGGTGTTTTCAAAAACATCGAGGCCATAAACAACTGGATTGAGATTCAGGGTGCTATCGAACCAGACCTGAGTTTCTCCGACATTTACGAAATCAAGTACAGATTGTTCAGAGAACTCTACTCTCAAACAAAGGCACTAATGCACGATGTTCACAATCTTCAGGTTCGTCTGTCAGATCAGCAACTATCATAAATCGTACGGCGAGGGAGGTAATCAAAAGTGCAGAATTGGTTAGAAGAAATGTTCAAAGTAAAAAAACCATTCATAGGCATGTGTCACCTACTCCCACTACCAGGAGATCCATACTACAGTGACGGAGATTTAAAGCAGGTTATCGAATGGGCAAAAAGAGATCTGATGGCACTGCAGAATGGTGGCGTTGATGGTGTACTTTTCTCAAACGAATTCAGTATGCCATATGTCACGAAAGTCCCCACGGTTACCGTGGCTTGTATGGCGAGAATCATAGGTGAGCTGAGAACTTATATCAAGGTCCCGTTTGGAGTAGATGTATTGTGGGATCCCATAGCGACGCTCGATCTTGCTGTTGCAGTCGATGCCTACTTTGTCAGAGAGGTTTTTTCGGGTGTGTACGCGAGTGATTTCGGCTTGTGGAACCTGAACTTTGGCGAAGTGGCAAGGCACAGACGCGCCATAGGAGCACAAAAGGTGAGATTACTCTTCAACATAGTTCCTGAAAGTGCCCGATATCTTGCCGATAGAGAGCCGGTAGAAATAGCAAAATCTACGGTCTTCAACCATCGGCCAGATGCGTTATGCGTTTCTGGGTTAACGGCAGGGGTACCGGCAAACACCAGTACGTTGCAGAAGATAAAGGAAGTGTTACCTGATGTGATTATTTTTGCGAATACGGGTGTTTGCATCGAAAACGTCGAAGAGATAATAAGAGTCGCAGATGGTGCAATTGTTGGTACAGCGTTCAAATACGACAAGAGATTTGAAAATCACGTGGACGAAAACAGGGTAAAGGAACTCATGGACAAGGTGAAATCGCTGCGCGCAAGGACTTGAGGCTTATGCAAAGGGTGGGCAAATATCCTACCCTTTTGCTTTTCCAAATTTCTTGTAGCTATCTTTTGTCCACAATTCTTATCTGCATGTTTTCGAATTCCCTCAACTATCAAAGACAGAAAATAGATCAAGGTGCACGATCGTGCACTATATGCTTCATATGGCTAATTGTAACTTATCCTTTAACGCTCCCCGCTGCCAGCCCACGAACCAGATTATTTTGCACGAGCAGAGCAAAGATAATCATTGGCAATGCGGTAATCACTGCAGCAGCGCTCATTGCCCCCCAATCGATATTTCTCTCTGATACAAACATGTTGACAAGCACCGGGAGAGTCCTTGTGGAAGAATTTGTCAGAACAACAGCAAACATAAATTGATTCCAAGCAATTAGAGCAGAGAGAATTGATGTAGCAGCAAGACCAGGCGCTATTACTGGAAGAATAACTTTTCTGATAGCCTGTGAACGAGTACATCCGTCAATTAAAGCAGCTTCTTCCAATGATCCTGGGACCTCAGCAAAAAATCCTCTCATCATCCACAAAGCAAATGGTACGCTGAGAAAAGATGAAGCTATAATGATTGGAAAATATGTTCTATTCAATTCCAAAAATCTGGCAATTAAGAAAAACGGAACCACCATAACTATAGGGGGTGTCATTCTTGCAAGTAAAATGAGAAAGGCAAAGAGATTTCTAAATTTAAATTTAAATCTTGCAAGAGCGTATGCTCCCGGTAAAGCCATTATTAATGAGATAGCCGTTGATGATACTGTCACAAGAATACTGTTAGAAAATGATCTAATAAAATCCGCTCTTTTAAAGAATTCTGCATAATTTTGAACAGTCCATCTTTTTGGAAATAAAGTTGGCGGTATATTCATCTGCTCGGCCCTTTCTTTAAAAGAGGTCATAACGATCCACAAAATGGGCGTCATAGTCCATATCAAACCAATCAACACTACAATAGCAGTGGCTATTTTGAATCTTAATGGGATTTTTCTCATTCAACTTCAACTCCAATGACTCGCATATAGATGATCGTAAAAATCATCGCGATGAATAGAATGAACATATTTGCTGCTGAGGATAACCCCACGTCATAAGAAATAAAAGCTTGACTGTAAGCAAAAAACGATAAAGTTTCAGTCAACCTCCCAGGTCCGCCACCAGTCATTATATAGATCAAATCAAAAACTTGAAGACAAGTAAGGGTTCTCAAAACAGCAGCCACTAATATAGATGGTCTTAAAAGGGGTACTGTAATATAAATAAATTTTTTAAAGGGTGTTGCACCATCAATGGTTGCAGCTTCATAGGGTTCTGACGGCAGAGATTTAAGGCCCGCTAAGAGAATGAGCATGACGACAGGCGTGAATTCCCAGATATCCGCTATTATAAGCATTAGCAAAGCTGTTTTCGGATTGGCCAGCAATGGAAAGTGTTCCACTGTTTTTCCTAACCCCATGAATTTAATAATATAAGGAACTAACCCAAAATTGTTGTCTAATATGAATTTCCATATAAAACCAACCACAACTGGAGCTATTATGAATGGCACGAGGTAGAGTGATTGAACAATTTTCCACCCAAAAAATTCTGTGTTCAATGCCAGTGCAAAAGCCAGTCCCAGGACTATTTCTATTGATACTGCACCAGCAACAAAAAGAAGCGTCACCTTCAGAGAATACCAGGTGAAAGAGTCGGTGAAAAGATTGACATAGTTACGCAATCCAATAAATCTGATTCCTAAATCAGGCCTTAATAATGACCATTTGGTAAACGACGTGAAAGTAGCATATATCAAGGGAATTAGAAATATTATTATTACGAACAACAATGATGGAAGGAGATAAAAATACACTGCCTGCCTCTTCATTCTTAGCAAACACCCCCAGGCAAAGTTCAAATAATAAATATGGTGGAGAGAGAAGATACTCTCCACCAGGGTCATTTCACTTGCCTTTGTAATAACCTTGTTCTTCTAAAAGCTTGTATACACCATTTGCAGCGTCATCCAGTGCTTGTTTAGCCGTTTTAACACCGGATAGATAATCACTAATATTCGGTGCTAAGTAGTCAGAAAGTATTTGCTGCCCCTCGGGTATTAATGGATACAAAGGTGTTGGTATACAGTTTTCTATTGCTTCTTTGAACATAGATAGCCATGGAAGTTTTTCGATCAGCCTCGAATCATCCAATGCAGATAGACGTGCTGGTATACATCCAATTTGTGAAACCTTGATCTCGTTTTCTGGTTTAGTAGCAAACTTAATCCATTCGAGGGCCTTTTCTTTGTCTTTAACAGAAGAACTTATAGCAAATCCCCAGGTAATATACAACATTGGCAATTTCGCGCCAAGTAGTTTTTCATCTCTCGGAAAACCCGCAAATGACACTTTACCAGCAACTTTGGAAATATCAGGATTATTTGCGTAGAAAAGAGCTGTTGTCCAGATTTCCGCCATTGCGCTCTTTCCGTTTTCAAATTCACTCAATGCATCCTGAAAAACGTAATTTTTTGATGAAGGGCTCGCATATTTGAAAAATTCCTTCATATTTTCGAGAGCTGCTATTCCTACATCTGAATTAAAAACAGGCTTCATGTCTGAATCAAAAAGTTGTCCTCCCATTGCCCAGAGTCTCTGCATGAAGTGAGTAACAAGATGTATGCTCCTCTGCCCCATCAAGGTAACTCCATATAAATCAGGTGGCCTATAAAAAAACTTTGCAACGTCCAGATATTGCTTCAAAGTCTCAGGGGGTTGAAGTTCATAACCAAATTGTTCTTTGAACTTCTTCCGTTCTTCTGGATTATTGAAAAGATCTGTTCGATAAACTATACCACCAAGTTCTTGATAAAACGGTACCAGATATACTTTACCGTCAATCACAGCATTTGATATTCCTGGGATGTCATCGAAATTTAATTGATTTGAACCTGGTATATCCGATATGGGGGAAATATAACCAGCTTTTGCGAGAGCTGGGTACCACAACAGTGAAATATAGGGCACATCGTAATCACCACGTCCAGAAGTGTAGCTTAAAAGTAATTGGTTAAAATATTGTGCATATGGAATCTGCTCAACTTCGATATTAATATCTGTCTGATCTGTAAAATCTTTGATTAAAGCTTTCCATGCTTCTGTGTGAATACCAACCTCGCTTACTAATCTCAGGTCTGCTGATAACAAAGTCCCGGATACAATGAGTACAAATACTGCAAAAACAAAGCTAAAAGTTTTCATAACCAATCCCCTCCTCTCAACTCTCTTAACTTTTATCAAGCTGCCTGTAAAGATTAATCGCCGCGTTCAATGTCATAATTATTGCCTTTTCTTCAGAGTTCTGTATATGTGAACGGTTGATATCTGGAACCGAAAGATCGACCACACCATTTTCTGTTTGTAGAAATCTGTTAGCATAGCAAACACCAACAAAACCAGCCATTACATTTCTTAAGTGTGCAATAACAAACAAAGCAGACGCTTCCATGTCCATTGAAATGATTCCCACTCGATGCCATCGTTGAAAATATTCAGCTGATCTACTGTAAAAATATGAATGTGTCCAGTGTATACCTGTTTTTACTTTGACCCCCATTTGCTCGGCTGCATTCATCAGTTCCCAATAAACTGGGGGCGAAACAACGGCAGGAAAATTTTCAGAGATGTAGTAATTGGTAACACCATCATCTCTAACGCAGGCGTACGGAACAACTATGTCACCTTCGTTAATATCTTTCTGAAGTCCTGCAACGCTCCCTACCCTTATCAAAATTCTTGCACCCACGTTTATTAATTCTTCATAAACTATGCTGGCAGACGGTCCGCCCATACCGGTTGAAGTGACACTTAAAGTGAATCCTTTATACGTTCCTGTATAAGTGATAAACCCTCTATTTTCTGCTACTTTACGAGCTTTTTCCATATGCTTGATTATCTTGCTAACCCTATTCTGATCGCCTGGCACAAGCACCACAGGAGCTATATCGCCTGCACTGCATTGAATATGATACTGTTTCCTACCTTCAAGACCCGTCGGCAGCCGAAAATCGATCTGATACGAAAACACTATCATTCCCCCTCGCTCCTATATTCTTTTTCTTACAAGTTTCAGGGTAAATATACTGGTATTTACATAATCTTCTGAATACATCCATGGAATTCCATCACCGTCGAAATGAATTTGAGATAGAAAAACAAGAGGAGTACCCTCAGGTATTTCTAAAAGCTTTGATAGTTTTTTATTACTTAAAAACGTCTTGATCTCAGCAACTGCGTATTTTATTGACACCCCATATTCCTTTTCCAGAATATCGAACAAAATTTTTTCTGAATTTGCGTGAAAAATGCCTGCGAATTTTTCGAAATATCCTGGTAACCTTGAAATTGCCACAAAAGTTTCCGCATAAAGTACTGGAATGCCATCAGCCGCATACAATTGTTTTGCTACAGCAATTTGAGCATTGAGTTCAAGATTAAGATGTTTAGCAATTTCTCTATTTGCGAATAATTTTTCACACTCGTTCATAAGGAAAGAAGGAGCTCTTCCTGAAGAAGAAATTATGTTGAAAAGTCCTCTTAAATATTCAATGCCTGTATGAACAAAGGCTTCATTTTTTATAACAAAAGTTCCTAAACCCTGTTTTCTCACAATCAACCCTTCTCTTTCAAGGGCAACCAGTACTTCCCTCACAATTGTTCTGCTAACACGCAGTTTTTCACATAATTCATCTATAGGTGGAAGCTTTGTGCCCTCAGGAAGCTCGATTATCTCTGCTCTCAGTTTATCAAGGACCTCTCTATACAGGGATTTTCTAAAATGTGCCATTAAATTCCCTCCCAAAACATATTACGTAATACGTATGATGATATTAATTATATAACATTTATGTCATTAAAATGCAAGAATAATTTTCAGTTATTTCTAACGTCTAATCCCAATAAAAAATCATGGAAGGAAGAAAACCGACAATTTCGCTTTTTTTCTCTCGATTGCTCGAGATGGTGTCCTTTTTCTCTAAAACTCCGTCAGCAGTTTTTTTACTAAAAAATCTACATCGTAAAAACCGTAAAGTCTTCCAGCATCTCGATTGTGAAATTCTCTAAGTAATGTTTGATAAACCCTCTGAACAAGAGGTTTTCTGCAGTACACCCAGCTGCCCCATGGAAGCCTTCCTATTACTACTGAAAGATTTAATGGATACATGAGCAAATCAACCACACAGAGAAACTCATCGTCATCATCACATTCTGCAATAGCTAAGGTGAGTTTATCTTTAACTATTTCTATATTTGAGATATGTTTGATAAATTTCTGGTAATCTTTCACTTTTCCAGAAAGAACCACTTCGAAAACTTCATCGAGCGGGCGATCACAGAGAAACTTTGCAAGATATTCAAGTTCTTCACCTTTGGCTGCTTTTAGAAATCCAGTATCAGTAACAAGTGCTACGGCAAAAGCAAAAAGTATGTCTTCCTCAAGATCTATTCCATCACTCAAATCATAGAGGTTCATAACATTAGCTGTTCTAATTCTTACATATTTCATAAAAGCCTTCTTGAGGAACTGAGAATCAGGATTTGCGTGATGGTCAAAAACAGCATAGTTGTAAACTCTGAATGGGATTTTTTCTGGTTCAGATGTGTCGTAAATATAAAAGGCGTGGATTTTTTCTGGAAATATACTGTTTTCTACTTTCAATTTTCTCATGAGATTCAAAACCGTTACATCCGGCTGATGAACAAACAAATATCCACCTATGATTCTATATCCCCAGTAAACACTTGCAAAACCATCGGCATCGGCATTCAAATGAGTTGTGTGCAATACTGGAAAATCACCACAGTTGGGCTTGATTCGGATGCACCTTCTTTTTTTTGAGTTTTTTCAATTTTTCACTGCTGATAACTCTTAATTTGTCCTCAAGTTCGCTCTTATTGGCTATAACATCAAGTACTTCTCGAGCCCGTTGAATGATCTCACCCGGCAATCCGGCGATGCCGGCTACTTCAATTCCATAACTTCTATCAGCTATTCCATCAACAACCCTGTGCAAAAAAATCACCTGATTTTTTTCTTCAATTACCTGAACAGTCTTATTAACTATGCCGTCGTACATTTTTGCAAGTTCTGTGAGTTCAGTAAAATGAGTCGCAAATATGCATTTACAGCTTATCTGATTTTGTAAATATTCCGATACAGCCCAGGCTATACTTATTCCATCGAAAGTACTGGTACCTCTTCCAACTTCATCAAGCAAAATAAGACTATTTTCTGTTGCTTGATAAACTATCTTGGCAACCTCATTCATCTCTATTAAAAACGTACTCTTACCAGATGCTATATCGTCTCGAATACCCATTTTTGCAAAAATCCTGTCGAAAACAGGTAATATCGCTTCATCTGCCGGTACAAAACTGCCCATCTGCGCCATAATAGAAACCAGCGCTACCTGCCTTATAAAAGTTGATTTGCCGCTCATATTTGGGCCAGTCAAAATAATAAAATTCTTTGTACGATCCATTTCCAGATCATTTGGTACAAAGGTATCCACAAGTCTTTCAACAACCGGGTGCCTTGAATTTCTCAGCAGGAGTTTTCCATCATTACTGAAACTCGGTTTGGTGTAGCCATAGCGAATAGCAACATATGCAAGTGTGGAGAGAACATCTATCTGTGCAAGAAATTCAGCCAATTCTATAATCAAGCCAACTTTTGAAGAAAGTGATGCGCATATCTCATCATAAATCTCTTTCTCGCGCCTTTCAAGATTTTCTTTAGCAGTCAACATCTTCTGCTCGAATTCTTTCAGTTCATCTGTTATGAACCTCTCTGCGTTGACGAGTGTTTGTTTTCTAACATAATTGGGTGGAATTTTTGATAAATGTGATTTGGTTATTTCAATATAATAGCCGAATACTGAATTATACCCAACTCTCAAATTGGGTATACCAGTTCGATCTCTTTCACGTTGTTCAAAATTGTTCAAGAATTCTTGAGAATGATAGACAAGTTCTCTCAACTGATCAAGCTGTTCATCATAACCTTCTTTGATAACTTTTCCTTCACCTATAACAGATGATGGTTCTTCTTTTATCGCATCATTGAGAATTTCGCAAATATCATGCAAGCAGTCAACCATAGCCGCCTCAGGAAACGCTTCATTTGTTAAAAGAACTTCTTTTATATACGGACATACCTGAAGTGTTGATCGGAGAGCAACGAGGTCTTTCACTGAGGCTTTTCCGTAGTTGATTCTATTTGCAATTCTCTGAATATCTCTCACGGCTTGCAAATACTCTCTAATTTCATTGAGAAGAATCGAATCTTCTACAAATGCCTGCACTTTGTCAAGTCTTTTATTTATCTCATAAAGATCTCTGAGTGGTTGGAGAATCCAATTTTTTAACAACCTGGACCCCATCGATGTTTTAGTGTGGTTCAAAACATCGAATAAATTTTTTCCTTTTTCTCCGCCAACCAGGCTAAGATGCTCTATTGTTGCAGGATCGAGAAAAACATACATCTGATCTCTGATAATCCTCGGTGGCTTAACAAGTGTGCATGGCGACATTAATGTGTATCTTAAATACCTTACAAGCGCTCCAAAAACTTTTAGATTACTTCCAAGCTCGAGGTGGTCTATGTCAGAAACCTTGAATACTTCTGCAATATCTTTTTCGAGTAAAGCATCGTCCAGATGCCAATCAGCAAGCGATTCTATCATTATATCAGCCAGATTTTTCTCAAGATCTTGCCTTAAATCTGGTTCGCAAAGTACCTGAGATACTTTCACTGACCCAAGAAAATCAATCATAGATTGAAAATCTTTGAAAGACACCACAAAACTCTCACCTGTTGAAATATCTACACCTGCGACCGAGTATTCGCTTTTCCTGCATATGGCAACAAGGTAATTATTGGAATTTTGATCAAGTAGATCATCCTCTAAAACTGTACCTGGCGTGACAATGCGGGTTACTTCTCTTTTTACAAGACCCTTAGCTGTAGAAGGATCTTCCACCTGATCACATATTGCTACTTTGTACCCGAATTGGACAAGTTTTTTCAAATATGTGTTCAAAGCATGATAAGGTACACCAGCCATGGGAGCATCCTGCCTGTGAGTCAGGACAAGATCCAGAGTTTTAGAAACAATCTCAGCGTCTTCAAAAAAAGCCTCGTAAAAATCTCCGAGGCGAAAGAGAAGAATAGCATCTTTATACTTTGATTTTATATCCATGTACTGTTGCATCATCGGGGTGAGCTTCAATTAATCTCACCTTCTTTTTGATTCTATTACTTTATCCACCAGCCCGTAATCGAGAGCTTCATAAGCACTCATAAAGAAATCTCGATCAGTGTCTTTTTCTATCCTATCCAGGGGCTGTCCCGTCTTCTCGCTCAGTATTGTGTTAATGAGATTTTTAATCCTCAGCAGCTCTTTTGTGATTATCTCGACATCTTTCACAGGTCCCTCTGCTCCTCCAAGTGGTTGATGAAGCATTATCCTGGCGTTGGGTAGGGCAAATCGTTTGCCCTTTGTACCGCTTGCAAGAAGAACCGCCGCCATCGAAGCAGCCTGTCCTACACATATAGTCACAACATCACTCTTTATGTACTGCATAGTATCGTATATGGCCAGGCCAGCTGTTACAGACCCACCGGGACTGTTTATATAAAGCTGAATATCCTTATCTGGATCCTCAGCCTCAAGGAACAGAAGTTGCGCAACAACGAGGTTTGCCACATGATCGTCTATAGCGTAACCAAGAAATACTATACGATCTTTTAGAAGGCGGGAATAGATATCATAAGCCCGCTCATATCTTCCTGTAGATTCAATAACAGTCGGTATTAATTGGTCAGTTATCTTCATTTTTTTGAGCCTCCTTGCCCTCATTCTGAAGTTCTTCCGGCTTAACATCAACTATCTTTGCGCGCTGAACAATAAGTTCGGCAACTTTTCTTTTCAACAATTCCCAGCGAACATCCTCAAAGATATCGTTTCTTGACTTCAGAATACTTTTCGCTCTTTCAACCGATATTCCCCAGGCAATTGCCAGATTTTCTGCTTCATTTTGAACCTCATCTTCCGACACATCCAGGTTATTTTCCCGGGCAACTTTCCGAATAGAATAGGTTTCTTTCATATCTGTTATATAGTAGTTCTTAAGTGCCTCTCTCAGTTTTTCCGGATTATTGTCATGATCTTTCAGTAATTTCTCATACTCTTCTCTGTCGCGCCTGATCTTATCAAAGACCGTTTCTACTAACTGCGACAGCGTCCTTTCAGATACCAAAAGCTGTGAAGTTTTAACCAGTGAATCCAGAGCCTGTGTTTTCAAAAATTCATCCATCTCTTTCTCGTACAGTTCGTTTCCTTCTCTTTCTATGGCATCTTTCAACTGCTCAAGTGTTTCATATTCGGCGCTTACCGTTTTTGCAAGTTCGTCTGAAATATCAATCAATCGCCTCTTATTTACCTGCTCTATTTCTATTTTGTAATGGTATACCTTTCCCTCTCCGAAATCTCTGTCAAATTCAACCACATCGCCAGACTTCTTGCCTACTATCTCACTGACTACAGGTCTGTCGTCCTCTTTGTAAAGGACGTATTCACTTACCTTCTGATTCATTATTACTTTGCCATCTGTCGTAATAGTCATTTTTACTCTTACCATATCGTCGTATTCCGCAGGTCCTTCTTTTGGTTCAAGTATCGCGTGTGTTTGCTGAAGCTCTTTCAACTTTCTCTCAATATAGTCTTTCATGACAGAAGGTTTGTCAACTTTCTTCAACTCAAAATCCTCGAATGGTTTGATCTCAACATCTGGCAATCTGTGAACCTCTATTGTCATTCTTGCTCTGTTATTGGATAACTCGAAATCGACCAGGATAGGAGGTAAAAGCATGTTTTCCTGTTCATCTATTTGTTTTACAATTTTTTGCCAGAAAAAGTCAATCATTTCAGATTTTACAGTTTCCGGGTATCTTGATCTTACAATTTGCTTTGGAGCCCTCCCTTTTCTAAATCCGGGTATTTCCACTCTGTTAACTACCTGTCTTAATGCAACTTCCTCAGCTTCTTCGATCTCATCTTTTGTGAATGTGTATTCACATACAACCATGTTTTTATCCTCTGTTTTAACTACTCGCTCCATTTCGTTGACCTCCTTAGCTTTTGTACAGAAAAATTATAGCATGTTTGCACGATCAAAAAAAAAGCAGGCTTTCGCCTGCGACCCTGGCTGGGAGGGGAGGACTCGAACCTCCACCGGCGGATCCAGAGTCCGCTGTCCTACCATTAGACGACCTCCCAACGCCAGTCAAATTATATCATCACGGGGGATCACGGTCAAGGCTCTTCTAATATCAAGACAACTTCTCTTAAATCACTGGAACCAGCTTCTGGATATTGATCAGCAACCAGACCTGTTCCGTTAAATCTCACGTTTTTCACACCCAGCTCGTTCATAATTATGAGCGCATCTCTTAGGCTCAATCCTTTCAAATTTGGCATTATTCCTTTCGGAAAACTGATCCACCTTTCCCTTGAAAGATCTATAATTTTTCTAACGATCGAGGCGAAGACAGGAGCCGCCACTTCACTTGCAAGATATCTCTCATTCGAGGGTTCGTCTATGTAAACAAGTATTGTGTACTTTGGATTTTCGTACGGATAAAACCCTGCGAAAATCGAAAAATATTTTCCCTCCCCGGCCGCTATTTTTTGTGCTGTACCAGTTTTGCCAGCTACATTTACACCGGGAACCTGTGCTTTTATTCCTGTACCCTCTTCTACAACCTTTCTGAGCATTTGACAGACCAGAGAAGATGTTTTTTCACTGACAATTCTTCTGGTTTCAGGTATCTTTTCTTCAAGCAAAGTGGGATAAACATACTCTCCTCTGTTTGCAATAACATTAAATGCCGCAAGAAATTGAAGAGGAGGTGTACCTATACCATGACCTATTGAGATCATTGCAAAATCTATTTTCGACCACTGTTCAGGCCTTCTAAGTACACCATCTATTTCCCCGGCTATTTCCACACCTGTTTTTTCACCTAAACCGAAACGCCTTAACCAACTATAATATCCATATTCTCCCATTTTTTCCTTTATCTTCTTAGCTATCAGGATCGTCGCAGTATTGCAGGATACAGCAAGTGCCTTCTGAACATCAACTTGTCCATGTGCTTCAAGATCCTTCACCACTATGTCAAGATCTTCAACTGGTTTCACACTGCCATTACATTCAAAAACATCATCTGGCCCAACTATGTTATTCTCAATAGCAATCGAATAAATCACAGGCTTAATTGCTGAACCAGGTTCAAAATAACCCAAAACTGCGTCGTTCCAATCTCTCGTTGTGACCATAGCCCGTATCTTTCCTGTATTTGTTTCCATTACAACAACTCCGCCCGCAATTGCGTTGTTTTCCAAAACGGCTTTCTGAATTTCCTCATAACAAATTTTTTGAATGTCTATATCTATGCTTAATTTAACATCGCTGCCATCTTCGGGTTCTATGATCTGTTCTATATTCGGAGACAAACTGACAAACCCATGGTATTTCAGCAGCAATTTTCCATCTTTTCTCTTTTTGAGAATCTTATCAAGTTTTTCTTCCACGCCTCCAGTACCGTGTCCATCAATTACTCTGCCAACAATTTTATCCAGAGCATAATCAGAGATTTGCCGTCTTCTGGTTTGAATTTCAATCGATATAAATGGAAGCAACGAAGTTGGGATTTTGTTGACTATAGCCTCCCTGTCACGAGATTCATCCAATCTTATAAAACGTGTCTTGCCATTTAGCAATTCGGCTGGTGAATAAGGCAGGTTAAAATTTTTCACAAGTAGAGAAAGCTGCGCGTCAATACTATCAATATATCTCTGCTTAAGATAATTTACATCCAGATAAGCAACATAAAACGCTTCATCGACAGCACAAAGTCGATCATTGACATCAAGCAACTTACCTCTTGTGGCAGGCAAAGTAATCATCCAGTGCTTCGGCGAATACGCAGCGTTTCCTTTTAGAAGGAAAGAAACAACCATCACCGCTGAAAATATAGCTGCCACATAAAATATCAATTTCACGCGCAACCTGAATACATTATTCATACTCCTCTGGTCTAACTATTTCCTGTCTGGCGAGAATTAATGATTGCTCTTTTTCAAGCTGCTCGATTTGTTTCTCAAGCTCAAAAATTCTCATCTGGAGTGCTTTGTTTTGTAGAGAGAGCTGAGCAGATACTTTTGTCAGTCTGATAGCTGGAATTGTAAATATGATTACGAGTGTTCCAAAGAACAGAATAAGTAACAATCTTGGTAGGTCACGAACCAAGGTGCGCGTAATAGCCTTTGAATTCCGCTTCGCTTGAATTCTCGCGAGGGCCAAACCCCCTCCTCCTCTCACTTTCGCTCCGCTATACGCATCTTTGCGCTCCGAGCTTTCGGATTTTCTCTGACCTCCTCCAAACTCGGTCTTACAGGCTTTCTTGTTAATACATCTAATTCTTGAATGGATCTGAAAGCTTCCTTCACTATTCTGTCTTCAAGTGAATGAAAAGAGATCACAATTATTCGCCCATTTTGATTTAAAATATCTGGCACCTGAACCAAAAAATTTCTTAGATTCTCAAGTTCGTTGTTTACAGCTATCCTGATCGCCTGAAAAACTCTGGTTGCAAAATGCCTTCTTCGAAATCTTCTTTCTTTTTCAGGTAAAGCTCTTGCTATAACTTCAACGAGCTTTGCCGTTGTTTCTACAGGTCTGTTTTTGACAATAAAACGCGCTATACGACCTGCATACCGTTTCTCTTCCCCATACTCAAAAAATATTCGTCGTAGCTGGTTTTCCTGCCAGAAATTAACGATATCATACGCTGTAAGACGCTGCGTCTTATCCATTCTCATATCTAATGGGCCATCTGAAGAAAACGCAAAACCACGCTCGCCTTTCATAAGCTGCAGCGTGGATACGCCGAGATCCATTATTATTCCATTAACTGCCTTTACTCCAAGCTGGCTTAAAACTCTTTGCGCCTCCACATACGTAGCTTTCAGTAACTTCGCTCTGCCTTCGCTTTCGTATTTTTTCAATCGCTGCTTCGCCACACTTAAGATTTCTTCATCTACATCAATTCCTATGACCACGCTGCCTTTAATGTTTTCGAGTATCGCCTCGCTATGTCCACCTGCCCCTACAGTACAATCCAGAAACACTCCTCTTAAATTGCTGAAATAACTCAGCACTTCTTTTACCATGACTGGGACATGAACAATTTCCATCAACATCGCTCCGCTTTAAACGTGTCTTTATTATAAAGATATAAGCCATCCAATGCAAACAAAAAGCACTTAAAAGAAAACGATTTCCAATACGCTTGTAGACAAATGTTTCGCTATGTTTTTGTTTGGTAATCTTATGTTTACATATATCAACATAATCTTTTTTCTGGAATTCTAAGCAAAAAAATCTCCTGTATAGTTACAAATGTATGTACAATAAACAGTTATTTTTAATATAAAGTAAAAAAAGAAGAAAAACAGCGATTCAAAAAGATCAGGTCAGTTTCGCAGGAACATTTTCATATTTTTTCCGAAAAAACGTGAAAATTACAGTTGCTATGAAAATGTTTTCATGAGAGCCTAATTTTTGGTCAAGAAAGGTCTAAATAGGACATTAAGGAGGACATATTGCTTGAAGGTTTTTGGCGAGAAAATTCATAACCTTCCTTGGGAAAACAAACCGCAAGGATGTAGAGAAGTTGTATGGCGATACAGCAAAAACCCTATAATTAAAAGAAACCCTATTCTCAAAGGTTCGAGAATTTTTAATTCAGCTATAGTACCTTACAAAAATGAGTTTGTGGGAATATTTAGAGTGGATCATAAAGATGGGGTACCATTTTTGCATTCTGGCAGAAGCACAGATGGCATTCAATGGCATATTGAAGAAGAAGATATAAAATGGGTCGATATTGATGGAAAACCATTCCCGGTAAATTACGCTTATGATCCCAGACTGACAAAAATCGATGATTCCTATTACATAACTTTTTGTACAGACGATCATGGCCCCACTATCGGTATAGGCACAACAAAAGATTTTAAAACTTTCGTCAGGCTTCCAAATGCTTATGTTCCTTTTAACAGAAATGGTGTTTTATTTCCAAGAAAGATAAACGGAAAATACATCATGCTAAACAGACCAAGTGACAATGGCCACACCCCTTTTGGTGATATATTTCTCAGCGAAAGCTTTGACATGATACATTGGGGAAATCACAGATATGTCATGGGAACAAACAAACAAAACTGGTGGGAAAATTTAAAAATAGGAGCTGGTCCTGTCCCAATAGAGACAGACGCTGGATGGCTTCTTATATATCATGGTGTTACACTCACTTGCAACGGCTATGTGTACAGCTTCGGTGGAGCCCTTCTTGACATAGATAATCCAGACAAGGTTCTTTACAGAGGAAAATATTATCTTTTAACACCCGAAGAAGATTATGAGACATCTGGCTTTGTCCCAAATGTGGTTTTCCCATGCACGGCAATCTGCGATGTTGAGACGGGAAGACTCGCTATATATTACGGGGCAGCCGATAGTTACATCGCGTTGGCATTTGCATATATAGATGAAATTATAGATTTCATCAGGAAAAATCCAAACTGAACTTCCACAAGGGGGTGTTTGCATGAAAAAGTTTCTGGTTCTATCCATGGTTCTTCTGATAACAATTGCAGCCTTCGGCGAAACATTTGAAAGAAGCAAAACAGTCTATGTTGGAGGAGGTATGTGGTCTCCACCATCAAACTGGAATCCGTTCACATCATGGAACGCTGTGACTGGGACTATCGGATTGGTTTATGAAACACTGTTTCTGTATGATCCATTATCAGGTGAATTCGAACCATGGCTTGCGGAGAGTGGTAGATGGATTAACAGCAATACGTATCAGATCAAACTCAGAGAAGGTATCTCATGGCAGGATGGAAAACCACTCACGATCGATGATGTAATTTTCACTTTCGAGATTGCCAAAAAGTACACCGGAATAAACTACAGTCCTATCTGGGAGTGGCTCGAGAAAATCCAGAAAATTGATAACCTCACTTTAAATTTCGTATTCTCTGATCCAAGATATCAAGAATGGGGACAACAACTCATAAGTATAGCAATCGTACCCAAACACATCTGGGAAAATAGAACTGAAGAGCAGATATTACAGGGTGCAAACGAAAAACCTGTTGGCTCTGGGCCATATTATGTTGAGAGCTGGGCTGATGACAGAAATGTGTACAGGAAAAACCCGCAGTGGTGGGGCATCAAAGTTGGATACGATCCAAAACCTGAAAGGGTTGTAATTCTCAGGATTCTCAGCAACAATGTTGCCGTAGGGATGTTGATGAAAGGTGAGCTTGACTGGAGTAACTTTTTCTTGCCGGGCATACCTATACTGAAAAAATCGTATGGAATCCACACATGGTACTCGGAAGCACCTTACATGTTACCAGCTAACACGACAGGCATATTTCTGAATGTCAAAAAATACCCTCTCAATATCGCTCAATTTAGGAGGGCTATGGCTTTTGCCATTGATCCAAATAAAATTGTTGATAGAGCTTTCGAAAAAATGGTAGAACCATCCAACGCAGTTGGCATCATGCCAATTCCCGGCTGGATAAAGTATTATCCATCTGAAGTAGCAGAAAAATATGGTTTCAAATATGATCCACAGATGGCTAAAGAGATCCTGGATGAACTTGGTTTCAAAGATGTGAACGGAGACGGACTCAGGGAAGATCCAAATGGGAAGTCGTTTAAGCTAACGATAGAATGCCCGTATGGCTGGACAGACTGGATGGTTTCAATACAATCCATAGCAGAAGATCTGAGAAAAGTGGGTATAAATGTGGAACCATCTTATCCTGATGCCTCCAAGTATAATGATGATTTGTATGGTGGAAAATTTGATATCATATTGAACAATTATGTCACAGGAGTTTCAAGCACCATATGGTCATATTTTAATGCCGTATTTTACCCTGATGCTGTTGAATCAGAATATTCATACTCTGGTAACTTTGGAAAATATGAAAACCCTGATGTAGAGGTTCTTCTGGATGAACTCAACCGAACACCCTTCACAAATGAAGAGAAAATAAGGCAAACCGTTGCACAGCTCTCAGAAATATTGCTCAGAGAATTGCCGTTTATTCCTCTCTGGTATAACGGAGCATGGTTCCAGGCCGTAGAAAACGTTTGGACCAACTGGCCAGATGAGAACAATCCTTATGCATGGCCTATCTCCTGGGGAGGTCACTGGCAACTCTGCGGTGTAAAAGTGCTTTTCAACATAAAAGCAAAATAGTTTCAGGTTTTTCCCCTGCCCGGAGTTCTGGGCAGGGTTTTTAAGGAGGGAATCTGTTGAGAAAATTCCTGTGTAAGAAAGTCCTCATATACATCTTGACATTCTTTTTCGCTGTAACTATAGATTGGGCTATTCCCAGATTTATGCCAGGTAATCCCATTCATTTTTTGATATCAAGATTTGCCACTTTGCCTGAATCTGCAAAGGTTCTCCAGAGTTATTTTACACAAGCTTTTGGGCTCGATAAACCTTTATTCGAACAGTATATTAATTTCTGGAAAGCATTATTAAAAGGCGATCTTGGTACAAGTATATATTTATATCCTCAACCAGTTCTGAAAGTCATTCTTCGCGCTCTTCCTTACTCTATCGGATTGCTTCTGCCAGCCATCCTGGTCAGTTTTCTCATAGGAAACAGATTTGGTGCTTTTGTTGCTCGCAAGAAAAAACTCGATAATGTTGCTTTACCAATTTTCTACACTCTGACGGCTTCGCCATATTTCTGGTTTGGCATATTGCTTGCGTGGTTATTTGGCGTAGTACTGGAGATATTTCCTATTGCAGGAGCTTACAGCTTTGCTCTCACACCATCTTTTTCCTGGAGATTCATTACAAACCTTCTTTACCATTGGGTACTGCCATTTGTCTCATTAGTACTGGTCATGCTTGGTGGATGGGCAATTGGTATGCGAAATATGATTATATATGAACTTGAAGCCAATTATTCGAGATACTTAGAGACCTTGGGAGCTTCTCAAAGATTGGTTAGACGGTATGCTTACAAAAATGCGATACTTCCTCAAATAACAGGACTTGCCACTCAATTAGGGACAGCAGTAGCTGGAACGTTAACTACTGAAATCGTTTTTTCATATCCGGGTATAGGTTATCTACTCATGCAGGGAATATTAAATCAGGATTATTTTCTCGTGCAGGGATGCTTTCTGTTCATAATACTTGGTGTTTTAATTGCCAATTTTCTGGTTGATATCTTTTACGTTGTAATTGATCCAAGAATCAGAAAATCTTACACAGGTGAGGTTTGATTCGATGACAAAAAAAGAATTCGTATATTTTTTCCTCAGAAATAAAAAAGTGATCTTTGCTATATGCACATTGAGTATTTTAAGTATACTGGCAATCTTTGGTCCAAATTTAACCCCATATGACCCGCTGGAGTTTGTGGGAGCACCATACCAGCCACCAAATAAAAATCACTGGCTCGGAACCAATACTTTCGGCCAGGATTTGTTTGCACAGATTGTTTATGGATTGAGAAATTCGCTGATTGTTGGGCTCCTCGGGGGAGGTATTGCTACAGTAATAGGTCTTTGCATTGGATTCATAGCAGGGTATAAAGGTGGATGGTTTGATGAATTTTTGATGATGCTGACTAATATTCTTATGGTAATACCAACCCTCGCATTGTTGATAATAATAGCAGCTTACCTGCCGTACAGGGGCATTTTCATACAGAGCGTGATTATTGGATTGACAGCCTGGCCATGGACTGCCAGGGCAGTGAGAGCACAGACGTTATCTTTGAAAACAAGAGAATTTGTCGATCTTGCGAGAATAACCGGCGTAGGGTCAGTGAAAATTATATTTCAAGAGATAATGCCAAATATGATGTCTTATGTTTTTATGGTCTTTATTCTCCAGTTTGGCGGCGCAATTCTTGCAGCCACAGGGCTGGATTTTATAGGGTTGGGGCCAACAAGAGGTATATCTCTTGGAATAATGATGCAGCAAGCTACATTGTGGAATGCAATCCAGTTAGGAATGTGGTGGTGGGCAATTACACCGGGAGCTCTAATCACTCTTATAGTCGCTACACTATATATCATGAATACGGGACTTGATGAAATCTTTAATCCCAAACTGAGGGAGATGTGAGAGTCGTGTCAAAGCAAATATTGCAGGTGAGAAACCTTAAAATATATTACAGCACTCTCTATGGTTATGTGAAAGCTGTCGATGATGTTTCATTTGAGGTTAATCGCGGAGAAATTCTCGGTGTTGCGGGAGAATCTGGTTGTGGAAAATCCACACTTGGCACCGGGTTGATATTTTTGAAACCCCCCATGAAATACATTTCTGGAGAAGCGTTACTTGATGGAAAAAATATTATGGGGTTGCCTGAAAAAGAGATGAGAAAGATAAGGTACGAAAAAATTTCACTGATTCCACAATATGCCATGGATGCTTTGAACCCAACAAAGAAAATCAGGCACATCATAAGGGATATCCTTAAAGAACACAGATTTACCTTTGAATCCAGAAGAGATATAATCCAGGAAAGGCTTAAAATAGTAAACCTGAATGAAAAAGTCATAGAGATGTACCCGATAGAACTATCTGGTGGCATGAAACAAAGACTTGCAATGGTAATCGCCACATTGTTAAACCCGGAAATACTTATTGCAGACGAAATAACATCTGCTCTGGATGTAAGTACACAGCGTGCAGTTTTGCAGATGCTCTATGAAATGAGAGAGAAAAAAATCATGGGTTCGCTCATTTTCATAACCCATGACCTATCTGTTTTGAAGCAAATAGCAGATCGCGTCCTTATAATGTATGCAGGAAAATTAGCAGAGTTATCACCAATAGAAGATGTTATTCGAAAACCACTTCCCCCATACGCTAAGCTGTTACTTGGTTCACTGCCAAAAATAGGTGTTAGATACTATCAAAGGAAGCTTAAGGGTATAGTTGGTTATCCTCCAAATTTACTTAATATAGATTCAGGTTGCAGATTTAAAGACAGATGTCCTATGGCCTTCAACAAATGTGAAGAAGATCCACCTGTTTTCAAAATTGATAGTAGAAAGGTTGCCTGCTGGCTCTATGAAGAAGGTGATAAAAATTGACCCTGCTTTCAGTGAAAAATCTGGTGAAAGAATTCCCATTAGACTTTTTCGGAAGGGAAAAATTGAGGGCTGTAGACAATATTTCTTTTGACATAGACGAATCGAAGATCGTTTCTCTTATTGGTGAAAGTGGTAGCGGAAAAACAACAGTTGGAAAACTCATTCTAAAACTTCTTAAACCAACATCGGGTCAGATTCTTTTCCACGGAGAGGACATTGGCAAATTTTCGAAAAATCGCAAAGAATACTATAAAAAAGTTCAGGGCATATTTCAGGATCCATATTCTTCTTTCAATCCAATCTACAAAATAGATAGGGTTTTTGAAGTGGTCTTTGACGAATTTTTTCCACATGTGAAAAACGCACAGAGAAAAGAAAAAATAGAAAAAGTACTCACTTCTGTGGGCATGAACCCGTCTCAGATTCTCGGAAAATATCCACATCAACTGAGCGGAGGGCAGCTTCAAAGAATATTGATCGCACGAACTTTATTATTGGAACTTAATATTCTCATTGCCGATGAAATAATTAGCATGCTTGATGCTTCTACGAGAATCGATATATTGAATTTACTGGCGAAAATAAAGGATAAAACAGGTATGTCTGTAATCTTCATCACACATGATCTGTCACTCGGATATTACATAAGTGACGAATCTTTTATCATGTATAGAGGAAACATTGTCGAGATGGGAGACACACAAAAAGTTTTTCACAATCCATGCCATCCATACACTAAAATGCTTCTTGAATCAATTCCAGAAATAGACAGAAAATGGGACTTTCGAGAACATATCAAAATAGAAACTATTGAAGATGAATCAACAGGATGCA
Organism: Pseudothermotoga elfii DSM 9442 = NBRC 107921; assembly: GCF_000504085.1. Classification (NCBI taxonomy): domain Bacteria; kingdom Thermotogati; phylum Thermotogota; class Thermotogae; order Thermotogales; family Thermotogaceae; genus Pseudothermotoga; species Pseudothermotoga elfii. The sequence continues at coordinate 1,521,303 of NC_022792.1, forward strand.
AATATTTCTCCAGATGCAATGTAAGAGAACATAGATGTCAAAAACAAATACCAGAGTTGATTGAAATAGAGGAAAATCACAAAGTTATGTGCTTCAAGTTTTATGGTTGACAGGGGGGTAAAAAATGGAGATGTTCAGCAGCAGAATAAGGGAAGGTAATTTTGTACTGAATGAGAAGAATTATTCAATAAAATGGACTACTAAACAGATTGAAAATGGATGGAAAATAACAGGATTCATCAAAGGAAAACCCGGGAGAATTGAATTCTTCAAAACCTATTCTTCGAAAAAAATTTTGATAAACAACTGGCAATCATGGGGGCCATGTAAAGTGATCAATACAGACCATCTTAAGTTGCCAAGACAGATAGATGATAACTGGCAATACACTACCTCCCTGTTTCCAGATATCTTTGAGAAACAAATTCAAAGCGACTATTTCATACTCGAAGAAAATAAACTGTACGGCTTTCTCAGTTCAAGAATTGCCCACCCATTTTTCACAGTTCAGAAAAATGCTATGACAGCCTATATAGACTACTTCGATGCAGTATTTGATGAATACGTTCCTTTAGAAACATTCGTTATTCTGGAAGGTGCTGATGAATCTTTTTTATTGGAGAAATACGGTGAACTCATTGCAAAAGAAAACAATGTTTCTATTAGAAAACAAAGCATAATAGGATGGTGCAGCTGGTATCAGTATTTTTTGAATCTGACATGGCAGGAAATATTGAAAAATATAAACCTTGCCTCAAATTATCCTTTCGAGGTTTTCCAGATAGATGATGGTTATGAAAAAGATATAGGAGATTGGTTAATAGTAAAAGACGGCTTTCCTCAACTTTATCAAATGGCAGAAACTATAGCAAAAAGTGGGATGAAACCGGGCATCTGGATAGCACCGTTTTGCGTTTCAGAAAGCTCAAGCATTTCTCAAAACCATCCAGACTGGCTTGTAAAAGAGGAGGAGCGGCCGAAAGTAGCTTTCAGAAACTGGGACCATCAAATATTCTCCTTGGATCTTTCTAAAAGTGAAGTAAAAAAATGGCTTTACGAATTATTTTCAACACTGAGAAAAATGGGGTACCTCTATTTCAAAATAGATTTTCTTTTCTCAGGGGCAATTCCTGGAAAAAGGCATAATGGATCAACTCCAATACAAGTATTTAGAGAAGGACTTGAGGTTATAAGAAAAGCAGTAAAAGATGCTTTCATTCTCGGCTGTGGATCACCACTTCTACCGGCTGTTGGATTTGTGGATGGCATGAGAGTAGGTCCCGACACAACACCTTTCTGGGGGGAAAATGTACCAGATGAGGGTGCTCCAGCTGCAAAATGGTCCTTGAGAAATGCAATAACAAGGCATTTCATGCACAGAAAACTCTGGTTGAATGACCCGGATTGTCTTTTGCTCCGTAGCGAACAAACCAGCTTAACACTCAACGAAAGAGAGCTGTATGCCTACACGTGCGGTGTACTTGACAACATAATCGTAGTAAGTGATGATTTATCTCTGATTGATGATCAAAGCAAAGAAATCCTCAACAAAACTTTGAGATTAATATCCGGGAGTGCGTTTGTGAAAAACATTATGTCTACAGATGGTTATGAAATCATCTCACGTGGTACTAAATCAGGTGATGTGAAGCTCTTTGTGGATCTGGAAAAAAGAATATTTTCCCTTGAAATAAAAACAGAGAGGTGACAAAAATGTTTGGTAAAGATTTTCTTTTCGGTGTTTCTATATCCGGATTTCAATTTGAAATGGGCGATGAAAAATCCATAGATCCAAATACCGATTGGTTTGCCTGGATTCATGATGAATTGAATCAGTTAAATTACGTGGTAAGTGAAGATTGTGTTGAAAATGGAGTCAATTATTGGTCAAGATATGAAGAAATTCACAAATTATGTGAAGAATGCGGATTAAATTCAATACGAATTGGCATAGAATGGTCGAGAATTTTTCCCCGGCCAACCTTTGACACAAGAAGTGACCAACTCCAATCAATCGCTGATATGAAGGCAGTTGAGCATTACAGAGAAATCGTGACAGATGCCAGAAAAAAAGGGCTAAGAGTAATTTTAAATTTAAATCATTTTACTCTTCCCATATGGTTGCATGATCCAATTTACGTAAATCGAAACTGTGATTTCTCCAAAAATGGGTGGATTAATGATAAATCGGTGGAAGAATTTTCTAAGTATGCAGAGTTCTGTGTGAAATGTTTCGATGATCTGTGTGATATGTACAGTACAATGAATGAGCCAAACATAGTTGCGCAGCTTGGATATCTTTCAAGAAACTCTGGCTTTCCGCCATCAATAATGAGTGTGGAGTTTTACAAAAAGGCTATCGAAAACCAGATAAAAGCCCACAAATCAGCATATAACAAAATGAAGCAACTCACTGAAAAACCTGTCGGAATAATATACGCAACAATATGGTACGAAGGAGATGAATCAGCTGAGGAAGCTATGAAATTTGCCAACTGGTATTTTCTCGATGAAGCCATGAAATATTCCGATTTCTTAGGGGCAAATTATTACACCAGAGCTGTTGTGAAAAAAAGAAAACCATGCGAATTGAACGGATTAAAGATCACCTGGAAAACAGTTCGGGGATTTGGGCAAAGCTGCAAGCAAAATTCGAGATCATTTGATGGACATCTAACAACGGATAATGGATGGGAAATATATCCTGAGGGGCTTGAAAAGATTCTAATTGCATGCTGGCAAAAATACAAAAAACCAATTTATATTACTGAAAATGGCGTTGCTGATATAAAAGATATTTATAGGCCTTACTATATCGTTTCGCACCTAAGTGTAATAGAGAAACTTATTGAAAATGGGCTGGATATAAAAGGATATCTTCACTGGTCAATTACCGATAATTTTGAATGGGCATTGGGTTACAGCATGCGATTTGGACTCATTCATGTGGACTTTGCCGATGGTTCATTGACACCTCGCCCAAGCTATTTTTTGTACAGCAAAATCATTGAGAAAAATACAGCACACACATTTAAAAAACTGCTTGAAATATGGGGGTAGCATCGATGATAACAATCAAAGACGTTGCAAAATATGCAGGGGTTTCAATAGCAACCGTTTCAAGAGTAATAAATGGGAGCAACAGAGTCTCTGAAGAGGTTAGGAAAAAAGTACTGAAGGCAATACGCGAGCTTGGATACAAGCCAAAACCGCATTATAGCCTAAATGGCGAACTTCTCAGAACCATAGGTGTACTTCTTCCGGATTTGGGGGGTTATCACTATTCAGAAATTCTCAGCGGAATCGAAGAATATGCCTTTGAAAACAATTTTGACGTTATGGTTTCATTGACAAGAAATGTGCCAGACATAGAAAAGGAAATACTTGACGAGTATTTCAGGAGGAAAGTCGATGGTGTTATCGTATGCACTCTCAGGAGTGATGAAAAATTACTTGAAAAATTCGTGAATAGCGGTGTTCCTGTGGTAGCAGTAGATTCCAGAATAGATGAATTGAGGGCCGATTCAGTTAATATAGATAATTTCAGTGGGGCATATCACGTTATGAGATATCTATATGAGCATCATCACAAGAAAATTCTCTACGTGCCTGGTCCTTCAAATGTTTACGCTTCCTATGAGCGGGAAAAGGGCATAGAAAAATTTCTCTCCAAATATAGAGATGTCGAGTTTTCAAGTTGCAACATACGTGGATTCAATCCGGACACAGGTTACACAGGGGTGAAAAATAATCTGAAGAAATACGGTAAAAATTTCACCGCCATTTTTTCTGTGAACGATTATGTCGCCCTTGGGGTAATAACAGCTTTGAACGAGGCAGGGTTGAAAATACCAGAAGATGTTTCTTTAATATCCTTTGACGATGCCCCTTTTGCCTCTTACACAGTTCCTCCTCTGACAACTGTTTCTCAGCCACGCTGGCAAATGGGTCGAATTGGTGCACGCATATTGATTGAAAAATTGAGTAATCAGCTGAAAAAAATCCTTCGTACGGTAGTCCTTCCAACCCACATTGTAGAAAGAAAATCAGTTTCAACAATATGAAAATCAAAGATCTGCTTTCAAATCACTCCCTTTAACTACGGCATTGTTTGCCTTGTACTTCATGTTATGATCCAAATAAATCCAGATTTCACCAATTTGAAGCAAAGCGAAGCAAGCTGGCTTTTGACTGTGTTTTTCTTTCAGAACATTCTTTTTCAACTCAGCTTGATAGTAAAATGGTTCAGCAATCTAATCCAAAATCAATCAAGAAATGGAAAAAATAGCCTCTTGATTATATAAATGTTTGTGATAATATATATACTTGTGAGTCGGGGCGTAGCGCAGACGGCTTAGCGCGCCTGCCTTGGGAGCAGGAGGTCGCTGGTTCAAGTCCAGTCGCCCCGACCATATTTTTTTGTGTTAAAATCAATTAAGGTGATAAAATGCACAAACATCAAAATGTTATGAAAGATCTAAAAATTGCTGAAGGTCAACTCAGAGCTGTCATAAATATGATTGAGGAAGATAGATACTGCATAGATATATCCAAACAAATTCTCGCAACTATTGCCCTGCTCAAAAAAGTCAACACATCTGTTCTAAAAAATCACATAGAAACTTGTGTTAAACAAGCCGTCGAAAGCGGAAAAATTGAAGAAAAACTTGAAGAACTTGAATTGATCCTCAATTACATGGAAAAGAGTTTCTGAGATATTTACTTCAGATAGACTAAAAGACCTTATAACGAACAATTAATCAGATCATTCGTGTTTTGGTGGTATTCTTAATAACTGGTGATAGATGTGTGCAGAATGATTGGATTTTCCTTCAAGAGCGAAAGATCTATAGATGATTTTTTTGCGCACCTTCAAAATATGGCAAAAAATGGAAAATTTGCGCCACACGATCATGGATGGGGAATTTACGCCCTGAACGGTGAAAATGTTGTCTATCACAGGTCACAAAGGCCCATCTTCGATGATACCTTTCCTTCCTTGAAACTGAACGCAGGTATAATCCATGCAAGAAAGGCTTCTGAGCATCTCCCGGTGAGTATATTGCAAGTTCATCCTTTTATAGACAATTGTGGAAAGGCTTTCTGTCATAATGGAACTATATACGACATACCGTTTCATTTCATCGAAAGTGATACATATTCCTATTTTTTTAAAATTAGACAGTTTAATTCCTACGAAGAGCTTTTAGAAAAAATAGCATACGTGGCCCAAAATTTCAAACATACCGGCATGAATTTTCTAATGATGAATAAAAATGATTTGCTTGTCTATTGTGGTTACAGCACGAATGCAGATTATTACACGCTCTGGTACAACGATAAGAATGGATTTGTAGTATGCTCAGAACCAATGAACAATGATTATGTCCCGATGGAAAACAAAACGATGTTCGTGGTGAAGGATGGAAGAATAGTAAGAAAATTGAGCATATAATTTGAAAACCTCCGAGCCTGGTTTTCTAAGGGCTCATGCCTATGAATCCAGGCCGATAGGGTCAAGAGGGAAACTTCTTGGCCTCCCGTGTTTGGAAAGGAGGGATGGTTGTGTTGCTGTGCTTTAAAAAGCCCTTCTTTTTGTGTTGAAGGGCTTTTTTGTTTTGCAAAAGATTTCAAATTGTGGGAGGTGGCAAAATGAAATGGATTATTTCCAAACCAGTCAGTGAAATGAGGAACATAATTACTTACTCTGAGGGCAGTAAAGAAAGAGAACAACTTGTAAGAGAAATCAATGCTATAAAAACGCAGACAATTGATATCCCGGTTGTAATTGGTGGTGAGGAAATATTCACAGATGACGTTGTAGAAATCAGATCTCCACATGATCACAACCTTGTCCTTGCAAGAGCTCATCTGGCAGGCGAAAGAGAATTGAAAAAGGCAATAGAAGTTTCTCTCGATTCACATGAGCAATGGGCTGAGTTAGATTGGTATCACAGAGTTTCGATATTCATGAAGGCAGCAGAACTGCTGTCCGGTCCAGAAAGATTCAAAACGATAGCGGCAATCATGATGAACCATTCTAAAAATCCATTTGAAGCGGAGATAGATTTGATAGAACTCTGCGATTTTTACAGATTCAACGCTTATTATGCAAATTTTATTTACGAACAACAACCTGATCAAGAAACCGGGGAACTCAATCGTTTAGATTACAGGCCACTTGAAGGTTTTGTGTGTGCCATAACGCCCTTCAACTTTTTCTCTATAGCGGGAAATTTGCCTTCATCTCCCGCAATGATGGGAAATACAGTTATCTGGAAACCCGCAACCTCGACCATTTTCAGCAATTATTACATAGTCAGAGTTCTTGAAAAAGCTGGTTTGCCTGAGGGAATAATAAATTTTGTTCCATTCAGGAGCAAAAATGCACATATACTGTTGAAAAATTCTAATCTTGCTGGAATTCATTTCACTGGAAGTTACGAAACTTTTATCGATATATGGAAAACCGTGGGAGAAAATATTGTAAACTATAAGAATTTTCCAAAACTTGTTGGTGAAACTGGCGGAAAGGATTTCATATTTGTCCACAAAAGTGCAGAGATTGAAGAAGTTGGTACAAGCATAATAAGAGGCGCTTTCGAATCACAGGGGCAGAAATGTTCAGCTGTTTCCAGAGTATATGTTCCAGAAAGTTTCTGGCCGGATTTACGAAATTTTCTGGTAGAAAAGCTCGGCAAGATTAAATACGGCCCTGTTGACGATTTTGAGAACTTCATGGGAGCTGTGATTGATCAATCAGCTTACAAAAGGGCTGTTTTATACATAGAGTATGCCAGAGAACATCAAGATGAATACGAATTTATCTATGGAGGAAACTTTGATGATTCAAAAGGGTGGTTCATACAACCAACGGTCATAAAGACCAGTAATCCTCGTGGAAAGCTCATGGTTGAAGAAATATTTGCACCAATAGTTACTGTATATGTTTATTCCGATGATGATTATGAAGAAACATTAAAATTATGCGAAAATAGTACACCTTTTGGCCTAACTGGTGCCATTTTTTCAAAAGATAGATACGCCATAGCTCTCGCTGAAAAAATACTGCGATATGCTGCAGGAAATTTCTACATAAATGATAAGCCCACAGGTGCAATAGTGTCTCGCCAACCTTTTGGTGGTGCGAGAGCTTCAGGAACAAATGACAAAGCTGGTTCATGGATAAATTTGCTGAGATGGATCACACCACGAACAATAAAAGAAAATCTCAAGCAAATCAAAATGCCGTGAAATTTAATTCTGTGGGTTGCTTCAGGCTGAGCAACCCACAGAATTTCAAATTCATATTTTTTCCTTGAACTTTTCTTCAATACTTTCGATTAAATTCAGTTGATCGACGATTTGGTTGAGTTTTTCAAGTACCAATTGAAGATTTTTACCTTTATCTTTGCACGCATCTTCGAGAGTAGACATTTTGCTGCAACATGTGTCGAAACCCATCTTGCTCAAAGCTTCCCCAAGATCTGAGTGCATCTCAATAATCTGTTTCAGAGCCATCTGTCCAGTTATTTTTTCTATCATATTTCTACCCCCTTACTTATCCTCAACGAGTTCAGGGTTACCGTTATGGAACTCAAGGCCATGGCAATCTCAGCGATTACCGGGTGTAAAAGCCCTGCCATAGCACTCGGTATAGCTATAACGTTGTAAAAAAATGCCCAGAAAAGATTTTGTTTTATGATTTTGAAAGTTCTTTTGGATATCTCTATCGTATCAACTATCTTGGATATACCACCTTTTGTGATGATCACATCTGCACTGTCAATTGCCAAATCAGTTCCGCTACCTACAGCAATTCCAACATCTGCACCTTTCAAAGCACCGGCATCGTTCATACCATCGCCAATCATAACAACCTTTAATCCCTTAGCCTGATATCTTCTTACTATATCAAGCTTGTCCTGAGGTTTAACATTAGAATAAACTTCGTCTATACCAACTTTATTCGCCACTGCTTTTGCCGTTGTCTCATTATCTCCCGTTATCATTACCGGCTTTATTCCCATATTCCTGAGCCTGCTCACTGCTTCCTTTGAATCATTTCTTATGGTGTCTTCTATAGCAAGAAATCCTGCGACATCACCATTTTTTCTCACTTCAACCACTGTTTTTCCTTCTTTGTAAAAAGAATCATACACATCTGGATTTACCGGTTTTCCCACGAAGTACTCATCTTCACCAACCTTTGCCTTAATTCCTTCGCCAACTATCTCATCGATATCTTTTACCTCAAAAAAATCCTTGACCGTAGAAGATATTGCTCTGGCAAGTGGATGATTGGAGTTTTTTTCTATGCTCGCGACTATTTTCAAAGTGGTTTCATCAAGATTGTGTTGTACCACTGCTGGCTTTCCCTCAGTAAGAGTACCTGTTTTATCCATCAATACCACTTTCACATCTTTAGAAGTTTGAATAGCCTCAGCATTTTTTATCAAGAGACCTTTTTTTGCAGCAAGTCCTGTTCCAGTAACAAGAGCCATCGGGGTTGCCAGTCCAAGAGCACATGGACAGGCTATAACTATCGTTGCAACAAAGACGAAAATTGCAAAATTGACAGGTTCTGTCGTGCTCATAACCCATGGAAAAATTTCATTCATTTTGTCAAGAAAGGGTACAAACTTTTCAAAATTGAAATACCACACAATAGAAGCTATAACTGCCAGCGATATTATTGTTGGGACAAACCACATGGTAATTCTGTCTGCGAGCGCTTGAATAGGTATTTTTGAACCCTGAGCCTGCTGAACCAGATTTATCATCTGTGACAAAAAACTATCCTCGCCGACTCTGGTTACCTTTATTCTGAGAGGACCAGTCAAATTCAGAGAACCACCTATCACTTCGTCATCCTCTTTTTTGTGAACTGGTATTGATTCTCCAGTTATGACCGATTCATCAACTGAAGATTTTCCCCAAATTACAACACCGTCAACGGGTATTCTTTCAGATGGAAGAACCGATACGATTAAACCTTCTTTCACTGCTTCTAAGGGCACAGTGATCTCACCTTTTTCTGTTATAACACGCGCTTCTTTTGCCTGAAGTTTCAAAAGTGATTTGATCTCTTTGCTTGCCCGATCCCTCAGGTGGGATTCTATAAACCTTCCGGTTATATGGAAGGCTACAATCATCGCACCTATGGCGCCAAATGACATGACTGGCAGGCCAAAAGCTTCGAGAACAGAGGTAATCCATGATACAACAGAGCCGAAGAATATAAGCGTATCCATATTGGTGTGTTTATGAGTAAGGGCAATCCATGCACCTTTTATAGTATCCTTTGCAACATAGAAAACAACAAAGCCTCCCATAAAAATTTCGAGCCAGACAAAGTAGTTTACAGGACTTATGAACATGTTGTACAACATTATCAGAGCAAGTGGAAGAGTTACAAGCCATGCAAATATCAGATTTCTTTTAGCAGCTATGTACCTTTTCTTTTCTATTTTCTCTGGGGGCTGAGTTGATATACCATAACCAACTTGTTCAACGGCGGTCTTTATCATTTCAATAGGGATTTCTTTTTCAGCGACGATAAAACCTGTTGAAGTAGCCAGATTAACTGCCGCAAATTCCACACCTTCAATTTTGCCGAGGGCTTTTTCAACGGCCTTTGCACATGTTGCACATGTCATACCGGTCACCGTGAAAGTCTTCTTTATTTTCTCCACAGTATCACCTCACGTTTCACGCTCCCCACCTGGGGTGGGTAATACAATTATAGCACCTTTCACGAAAGAAGATATATTTTATTTGACGAAGATTCTGCAATTCATCTCCATCTTCTGTAAGGATGAATAGCAGTTGATAAATATCTGGTTCGGTATACAAGATGACAAGAAATCAGCAGGGCAGGAACAGTCCGAATTCACGCCTGTAGAGATTGGCCCCCTACTACCAGTAATACAGCCCCAGTAGCAAGTCTAATCGATGAAACAGGAAGTCACCACACCCACAGGTGGAGGTAATTCACAAAAGGGTTGCCAGGCGGCAACCCTTACTGGGCGAGGACTTCTGCCCAGGTCGTTACAGGCCAGGTGGTCTTGAATAATTCTTCAATCGCAGGTTCTGCCATTTCTCTAATTTTCTGGAGGACATCTTCATTGAGAACAATTACTTTCATACCAAGTTTTTGCAGTTCAGCAATAATGTTATTTTCATTGTCTTTTATCTTTTCCGTTGCCCAGTTACAAACTTCAGCCATTATTGCCTTAATTAGTTCCTGATCTTCCGCTGATAATTTTTCGAAAGTAGGCCTGTACATCGTTATCCAACCAACTCCACAGAGATGATTCGTCAGTGTCAAATAAGATTGAACTTCATAGAGTTTAAAAGAATATATCTGGGTCAAATCGCCCTCTGATGCCTCTGCTCTACCTTCTTTTAGTGCCTGATAAAGTTCCGGAAGTGGAACGGGTACCGGCTCCACTCCAAGAGATTGCCATACTTTTATCCAGGTTTGTACAACAGGCAATCTAAGCTTAATGCCTATCAGGTCTTCTACTTTTTGAATGGGTTTGTTGGAAGTAAATTGCCTGTACCCACGATAAATAGTTCCTATGCAAACCATGTTCCCTTTCTCAGAAATCATAGCTTTTGCCTTTTCACCAAGAGGTCCATTCCAGACCCTTAAAAAATGTTCATAATCTTTGATGATAAAAGGTGCATTGACGAAGAAATATTCCGGTGCAAATACTTCCACTGGTCGACCGCCCGTGAATTGCATGTCGACTATTCCTTGCGAACACTGAACATTTGCTTCCTCCTCAGAAACAATGCCTATCTGCAATTCAACAGCGATACGACCATTAGTAAGAGCCTCGATCTTTTCTTTGAACATTTCCATGGCATCTGCCAGAATATGACCTTTCTGGAAAGGTGTGGTAGCCTTAATGAAAACCTGTGAACCAAAAACTGCCATAGTTGAGACAAGCAAAACAACTAAAACAAACTTTCTCATCTTCACACCCCCTCCTATCCGTTTAGAGAATTTCCTTCATTAGCCCAGTTCAACTTTTTTGCCGGATTCTGCAGATAAATATGCAGCATAGATGATCTGAACCGTCTGTTTTGCAAGTTCATAATCGCTGGCAGGTTTTTTATCTTCAATTATTGATAAAGCAAAATCTCTCATCTCCTGTGGAAATCCTCTCGTCCAGAATTCATCAAAAGATGGAAAACTATACCCAGATTTGGTTTCAAGTTTCTCTGCTATGTACTCTTCTTTCCATACATTTTCCCGGGGTGCAAAAGCTATCATTGAGTTGTTAGGTGTTATATTTGCAGTTATCATTGCATTCGACCCATAGAGTTCGATTCTATTTTTTATTCCCCCAAGGCTAACATCTGTCGAAAAAACAGTTGCTTTTGAGCCATCTTCGAAATCAATTATCACGATTGACCAATCTTCGACATCCTCCCAGCCTCTTACTACGTAGCAATCCTTACCTTCTAAGGCTGACATTTTTGTCAGAAATCCAGTTTGTGCTGTTACAGCAACTGGTTTTATGGAGACTCCATCACGCACGATTCCTTCAAAAGCTTTCAAATGCAACACAGCAGCCACAGGATGAGAGCCGAGCCGCATCAAGCTCCCCCCACCAGAGGTTCTCCATTCTCTTGAATAACTTGCTTGAGAACCTGAATGACTGCACTCGGCCCTCAATTCAAAGACAACCCCGCTAGAAGTCCTTAGCAGTTTTTTCATTTTCTGAACAGCAGGTGCGTAAACCCAGTTTTCTGCATACATGAACTTTATTCCTGCACTGACGATTTTTTGCTCCAAAAACCCAACTTTTTCCATAACTTTCCTGTACATCTCTGTTTTCGAAATCTCTGTTCCTACTCTTTCGACATCTGGTTTATCCTCACCATGATAACCAAGCAGCGGTTTCTCACAAATAACATGCTTTTTGCATTCACAGGCTTTCAAGGTAATCAGATCGTGCAGATTTGTGGGTGCACATATATCAACAACATCAATTTGATCACTCTCGCACAATTGCTCGAAATTATTGAAAATAACAGGAATATCGTAATTTCTGGCGAATCTCTCAGCATTTTCCTTTTTTGAAGCGCAGACACCAACTACCTCGAAATATGGATAATTTTCTTTGAAAGCATCCATATGTATCTTTGCTATAAACCCGGCTCCGACAATACCAACTCTTATTTTGCTCACGTGAATACCTCCCTACATCACAAAAATATCAGGTCTGACAAATCTGACATTGCCGATTCCTATTTCGAGTTTTGGAAAAATAAATGGTTTAGTTATCATAATTGGTCCAGATTCTGTAACTATAAAACCGTCTTCGGATTTTGTGCCGCTTATTGTAGGGTTCCAGCAAAAGGCTTGATTTCGCCTTATAATTTCGTCACATGCTGGAGTCACTCTTATATCACGTGCGTAATATCCCATTGGCCCACCTTGATGATGAAATTTCCATTCTTCATGATATCCGCGTCTTTTATACTCTTCTATAGCAGCAAGAACAGGGACATTCATTTTTTCTCCTGCTCTGGTTTTATCAATCATTATGCATTCAATTTCCACATTATTTCTGTACTGTGTAACCACATCTGCCGGGACTTTTCCAAAATAAACCATACGCGTAACTGTGGTTATCAAGCCTTTGTATCTGGCATTCACAGACACCATTACAGATCTTTCAATTTTTTTCAATGTGGGAATGGGATGTCTGTACAAGCGAGCTCTTTCATCTGCCGCAACCATAAATCCAGTAGGATCTATTCTGTACTGCCAGAGTTGTTCACTTATTTTTCCTGCTACACTCGCTTCACTATCACCTGGTTTCACGAAAAGTAGAACGCTTTCAAGCGATCTGGAAAGTATCTCTCCAAGATACATATAACGTTCTATTTCAGACTCTGTCAGTTCATACCTCAATTTGTTTATCTCATTTTCAACGTAATTCAGATCAGATACAGGAACATCGCAACCAACTTTACCATCAACAATTTTTTTCACAATCTCAAGCTCTTTATTTTCAAACCAGTCATAATCGATTATCTCGAAATTGAGCTCCCCTAACTCTTCATCTTTCATTCTTTCAGACTCTATCTTATTTGCCAGGATATAGCAGCTCTCTCGGGTAATCAACACAGAAGCAACCCCAATTTCCGTAGCTATACCAACCATATTCAACCCTCCGCCGGTGATCCATGAAAAATTCGGTTGTTTTTTTAAAAGGACTGCCGAGAGCCCATGTTTGTCTAAAAAATTCCTAACCCTCGAAAGTTTTATTCTTACCTCTTCAATTCTTGTCATCGGTTAACCTCCCTTTTTGTAGCCCTGTAAGAGTTGAGTAAAGACAGGGCAACAGACGCAAATGCAAAGATAAGAAGCGTAAGAGAAATAGGACGTTTAAAAATAATCAACCAATCATTTTTTGATGTTAAAAGAGCCCTGTTTAGGTTCTGCTCTGCTTGTGGTCCGAGAATCAAGCCTAAAACAAGTGGAGGTAATGGGAATCTGGCTTTTCTCATCAGATATCCTATGACACCAAAAGCAAGTGCAACCATAACATCATAGATATTATTTCGCAGTGAAAAAGATCCAACGATGCATAAAACCATAACTATGGGCATAAGAATCTCATCCGGAACTTTCAATATATTTGGTGCCACCAGAACTGAAGCAAAACCAACTATCAGCATTAAAAATTGAATAATAAACCATCCTGCAAAAAGCGTATAAACGATGTCTGGATGTTCTGTAAACAAAAGCGGCCCAGGACGAACGCCTATCAGAATCAACGCACCAAGCATTACAGCTGTAACAGCATCACCTGGAATTCCTAACGATAGAGCCGGAACCATAGCTCCACCAGTAACAGCGTTGTTTGTGGTTTCGCAGACAGCCACACCTTCCAAAGCACCTTGACCAAATTTTTCTTTATTTTTGGACCACCTTCTTAACTCATTGTATGCAAGGAAAGTTGCTATTGTTCCCCCAGTCCCCGGTATCACGCCGATAAAAGTACCTATCACAATCCCGAACATTATAGGAATTAAAATAGATTTGAACTCATCTTTTGTCAGCAAAAGCCCACTTACTGTTTTTGTTGTCTGCTCTATTTTTTGTTTTCTCTCTATGCGACCGAAAATCTCCGATACAGCAAAAACACCTATCAGTACTGGAAGAAATTCGAAACCATTTTCAAAGGCACTTATGCCAAATGTGAGCCGCTCTGTTCCTCTTATATTGTCGATGCCAATTACAGATAGTAATAAGCCTATCAAACCAGAAATGATGCCTTTCACCAGATTTCTACCTGATACGCTTGCTATTATAGTCAGGCCAAAAATAGCAAGAGAAAAATATTCTGCAGGTCCAAATTTCAAGGCAATCTTTGCAAGAAACGGAGCAAGAAAAATCATGCAAAGACCACTTGCAAGACCTCCACATACAGAACCTATTAACGCTGCACTGATAGCTTTTCCTGCTTTGCCTTTTTGGGCAAGTGGATATCCGTCCAGCGCCGTTGCTGCCGCGGAAGGTGTACCGGGTGTTCTAAGCAAAATAGCAGATATCGACCCTCCAAACATTGATGAACAATACATTCCAACAAGCATCAAAAGAGCCAATTTTGGTTCGAGATAATAGGTGAACGGTAAAAGTAAGATTATTCCCATTGAAGAAGTTACTCCGGGCAAAGCCCCAACAATTAAACCTCCAACAACTCCAAGTAGCATCAACATAACTGAAGAAGGCTGTAAAGCAGTTTTAATTCCATCTATCCAGTAACCCAGCATTTTATACACCTCTCATAACGAAAAACGCGGAAGTGGAATTTTGAAAACCTGAGAAAAAACATAATAGACTGAGATAGTAACAACAATACTTAAAACGATATTCAACCATAAATTTTTCATACCAAACAAATACGCACATGAAAAGATTAAGAACGGGGTGAGGTAGAGAAATCCTATTTTATCCATCAACAAAATATATGCAAAGAGCATGACGACCAAGCAAATAAGTTTCAAGAAAACCGATGTGTCACTTTTTTTCTTTGTTTCATCATTCTTCACTAACAAGCCTTTTATCAACAATACAACCCCAAGAATCATCATAGATACCGTTATCAATCTTGGAAAATCTGCCGGGCTCAAACCGAGCTTTACGGGTTTAATACCTATCGTGCCAAGGAAAAAAACTAATCCTAAGATCGACACAATCAGACCAGAAAGAAAATCGTTTTTGCGAGAAGTCACAAGCATCCTCCTCGATATCCCCCCGCCGAAGCGGGAGGAGGTTACTTTCCATATTTTTCTCCAAGTTTCTTGTTTTTCATAAGATTTTCCCAGAATTGATTTTGCCGTCTCACAAAATTGAAAAATTCCACGGAATTCATATAGGATATAACACTACCAAGTTCTTTCGCTTTTGAAAGAAATTCAGGATCATTGATACATTTATAGAAAATATCGTGTAAAGTCTCAACTATTTCTGATGGTGTTCCTTTTGGAGCAGCTACGCCACGCCACATTCCAAGTCTGAAATCGTATCCTAACTCAACCGATGTTGGAACATCTGGAAAGACGGAAAGTCTTGATGCACCGAGAACAGCCAGTACTCTCAACTGCCCACTCTGAACATTGCTAACACCCTCTGGAGCTGCTGCCATTACAGCATCCACATGACCACCAACTAATGCTGTGATAGCCGGCGCACCGCCATTAAATGGCACATGAATAAACTGGATCCCCACAAAATCTTCAAATGCAACTGCTACAAGGTGATTCCCACCACCGGCACCACCATTCCCCATTGTGATTGTCTCAGGATTGTTCTTTGCTGCCTCAATTAAATCGCTTAAAGTTTTGTATGGAGAATCTGCTTTAACCAGAATATAGCTGGGGTCATTGACAATGTTTATAACAGGTACAAAGTCATCAACAGTGAATTTAACATCGCTCCAGTGAATTTTTGTGATAATAGGAGTGGCAAGTGAAAACAGTGTATAACCATCAGGTTTTGCCTTTAGAAATTCCATCACCCCTGTAACGGCACCTGCACCCGGAATATTGTTAATAACAAGAGGTTGTCCATTTGCATATTTTGGAAAAACAGAGGCCACTGCTCTAAAAAGTACATCAGTAGCTCCTCCGGCCGACCATGGAACTATAATTTGCACAGGCCTTGAAGGAAAAGTTTCAGCAAAAGCTACAAGAGTTATCAACATGATGGTAACCAGAGCTAACAGACACCTGAATTTCATATGAAACACCTCCCTATGATATGTGATGTAAAATAATATTTTTACTAATGCTTAATATTACCTATCCTGTAAAAGAATTTTATCTCACTTTATGTTTCTATTTGGTAATTAATATTATTTTAAAGTTACATAATAGACATTGATATATTACATTGAGATTTTTTGTAACATAATATATGCATATCTTTCCTTCCTGTAAGGCTTATTTACGCGACTTTTGATTCTTGAATGTTACAGCTTGACAAAAAGACAACAATAAGTTAAGATCAGGATGTACGGACAACCGTATGACAGGGGGTGGTTAAGATCATCAACCTTGAAAAAACTCTCAAACGAAGGATTTCAAAAAGCATTGAAGTATATGAAAAAGACGGCTCAATAGTCCTTGAAGGCATTGTTGACAATTGGGAAAAGGTAGTCAGTGCTGGAAAAATTGCATCGCGTTTTGCAGAAAAAGGTGTAGTTAATCTGATAGAATGCAGAGGCCTTCAAAAAGACAATCCATCAAAACCTGATATAAAGGACCACAAACTTGAAAATAAAAAAATCGATGTTTTGATCATCGGAGCTGGAATTATAGGCTGTACAATAGCAAGAGAGCTATCAAGATACAAAATAAGTACACTCGTAGTTGAAAAAGAAAGTGACATAGCGATGCATCAAAGCTCAAGAAATGCAGGTATGGCTCACCCGCCAATTGCTCCCAGACCAGGTTCAAAGAAAGCTCTGTACAATCAACGTGGTTTGAAAATGTTACCTGAACTTTCTAAACAACTTGATTTTCCATTCGAAGAAAATGGCATGGCAATTTTGTTCAAACACTGGATTTACTTTGTTGCCGCCGGGCTCATCCATTCTCGGGCCAGAAAAAACGGGATTGAATCAATTCAATTTTTTTCAAAAGCAAGATTGAAATCGATTGAGCATAGAATAACCGACGACTTTGCATGGGCTTGCTTTTTCAAAAGTGCTGGAATTGTCGATCCTTTTAAGATGACCCTTGCTTTTGCTGAAAATGCTATTCAAAATGGCGTGGAATTTTCTTTCCAGACCTTTGTTGAGTCAATGGAACTTAATCAACAAAAAATTGTTTCTGTCCAGACTAATAGAGGAAGAATCTTTCCTCGCGTAGTTGTTAATGCAGCCGGGCTCTGGGCTGATTATATTGCTGAACTTGCTAATGATAGATTTTTCACCATACATCCAAGAAAAGGAGAAATGGCAATAATAGACAGAAAAAAACAAAATCTTGTAAAATTGACTGTTTCTATGCCACACATAACTCAAGCAAAATCAGTTACAAAAGGTGGGGGGTTAATTCCAACTGTTCATGGAAATTTACTACTTGGTCCTACTGCAAAAGAAGTCCCTTTCAAAGAAGATTACAGTACAGATGAAGATAGCCTCAATGAACTGATTAAAAGGCACGCAAAACTTGTTGAAGGTCTTGGTTTAAAAGATGTCATAACATACTTTGCCGGTACAAGGGCAGCAACTTACAAAGAGGATTTCATAGTTGAAAAGTCAGAAAAGGTGAAAAACTTAGTTCATGCTGCTGGAATACAATCCCCGGGCTTAACAAGTGCCCCGGCAATTGCACAGGATATTGCCAAAATGTGTATAGAAATTCTCTCAAATGAGATCAAAGTTCTGCCAAACACCGAATTTATACCTGCCAGAAAGAGTGAACCTTTATTCAAAGATCTGCCACTTGAAGAAAAACAGAAACTCATTAAAAAAGAGCCAGATTATGGCGTTGTTGTATGTAGATGTGAAGAAGTGACAAAAGCAGAGATCATAAAAGCCGTGAATTCACCCTTACCAGCAACCACCCTCGATGGCATAAAATGGAGAACGCGCTGTGGTATGGGAAGGTGTCAAGGAGGTTTTTGCACCCCATATGTTTTACAGACACTTCAGCAAAAGATAGATGTACTGAATCTGACAAAAAAAGGTGGCTCTTCATATATAGTGGTTTCTAAAACAAGGAGTGATTGACATGGCTGATTACGATGTGCTGGTAATTGGGGCAGGGCCTGCAGGACTATCTGCGGCGGTATCAGCTAATAATTTTGGAGCAAAAGTTCTGGTTGTGGAAAGAGAACCTATGCCTGGGGGAATTTTAAAGCAATGCATTCACGATGGCTTTGGAGTGATTGAATTCAGGGAGAGATTAACAGGTCCAGAATATGCCGAAAGATATATAGAAAAACTGAACAAGCTTGACATAGACGTCTTGCTTCAGAGCTTCGTGCTTGACATCAAAAAAGAGAATGATTTTTTCTATGTAACTATTCAAAATAATAGAGGAATTTCTATCAAAAAAAGCAAAGCAATTGTCCTTGCTACCGGTTGTAGAGAAAGAACATCGAAACAGATTTTTATACACGGCGACAGGCCTGCCGGTGTTTTTACAGCTGGTACTGCTCAATACTTGGTGAACATAATGGGTCTTTTGCCTTGCAAGCGGTGTGTAATACTCGGAAGTGGAGATATAGGCTTGATAATGGCACGGAGATTAACATTAGAAGGGGCGCAGGTGCTGGGGGTTTATGAGATACAATCGCAACCATCTGGACTTGCAAGGAACATATCTCAATGTCTGGAAGATTTCAAGATTCCTCTGTTTCTTTCCCATACAGTGACAAGAGTATTCGGAAAAGAAAGATTAAAAGCTGTTGAAATAATGAAAGTCGATGAAAATAAAAAACCCATTCCTTCTACTGCCCGCATAATAGAATGCGATGGATTAATTCTGGCTGTTGGATTAATACCAGAAAATGAACTTGCAGAGTCACTTGGAATAGAAATGGACGAAAAAACAAGAGGACCAGTTGTTGATCAAAATATGATGACAAGTGTAAAGGGTGTTTTCAGTTGCGGGAATGCTCTGCACGTGCACGACCTTGTAGATTATGTGACGCAAACCGGTAAGATCGCAGGAAGATCGGCAGCGCTGTATTCAAAAGGGTTACTTACAGTTAACAGTTATTCAGAGATAGAATTTTCAAACGATATTGCTTATTGTGTACCTCAGAGAATCAGTTTCCCCTGTCAGGAAAAAATCAGGTTGTTTTTCCGCGTAAAATATCAGAAAAAGAATGCAAAATTGCTTGTTAGATCTAATGAGGTAATTACTCAAAAGACTTTTGAGATAATCAGGCCACAGCAAACTGAATTTGTTGATTTTGAGGTTTCTGGGGGTAAAATTGCTATCGAACTTGCAGGTTTGGGGGGAGAAAATGTGGAGAAATCTACCAAAAAAATAGTGTGTATTGTTTGCCCAAAGGGATGTGAGATTGAAATCCTGGACGAAAATAATGCAACTTTTCGTGGCTACAGTTGCCCGAGAGGTCTTGAATTTGCCAAAAACGACCTTTTGAACCCGAAGCGGATATTGTGTACAACCGTTGCTACAATTGGCCACAAACTGCTTCCGGTAAAAACAGATAGACCTATACCATTGGAATCTTTTAAAGAAGTGATGGACTGTGTGAAAAAAATTGTTGTTGAAAAACCTGTTACAAGAGGAGAGATCGTCTTTGAAAACATAGCCAAAACAGGTGCAAATCTTGTGGCAACGGGTACATCGAAGGTGATAGAGTATGTCTGATGTGATACTTACAATAGACTGCGGCACACAAAGCTTGAGGGCACTTCTTTTTGATCCAGATGGTAAATTAGTAGAAATGCATAAAGAAGAATACCCACAAACTTACACCTCACCAAAACCCGGCTGGGCTGAACAGGATGTAGAAGTTTACATAAAAGCACTCTCAAAAGCCTGCTCGATTGTTAAAGAAAAAAACAGCGCTCTGTGGAAAAAGATAACAGCTGTAACAGTAACCACACAGCGAGATACCTGTGTTTTCTTGGACAAAGATGGGAGTCCATTGAAGCCAGCAATCCTGTGGTTAGATCAACGAATGGCTGAGTTTGACAGCAGACTGCCTTTACATTACAAAATAGGCTTTAAGATAGTTGGAATGAACAAAGCAGCTATGATCTCGGCAAAAAAATGTAAGGCAAACTGGGTCAGACAGAATGAACCTGAGATCTGGCAGAAAACTCACAAGTTTCTGTTGCTGTCTGGTTGGTTTCACTATCTTCTCACTGGTAAGTTCATAGATTCGGTTGCTAATCAAATAGGTCACATACCATTTAACTACAAAAAACTCACATGGGCTGATCCAAAACACGATTATCAGCCTTATTTATTTCAAATAGAGAAAGACAAACTTCCCGATCTGGCCCAACCGGCAACTGTGATAGGAACTCTAACAAAGAAAGCATCACAGCTGACTCAAATTGCAGAAGGAACTCCAGTAATAGCCGCTGGATCAGACAAAGGTTGTGAAACTATTGCGCTGGGATGTTTGACAGAATCTGTTGCATGTGCAAGCCTTGGTACAACAACCACGATGCAAATAACTTCCAGAAAATACCTTGAGCCGTTAAAATTCATGCCTTCATACCCGGCTGTGATTCCATATCGTTTCAATCCAGAAGTCGAGATATTCAGGGGTTTCTGGATGGTTAGCTGGTTTAAGAAAGAGTTTGGCAGTTATGAATCTCAGATAGCACAGGAAAAAGGCATAACAGCCGAAGATGTCTTTGACGAATTGTTGAAAATAACCAAGCCTGGTTCGCTTGGTTTGATGCTTCAGCCTTATTGGGGCGCCGGTTTGAAAATGCCAGAAGCAAGAGGGGCAATCATAGGGTTTGGGGATGTGCATAACAGAGCTTATCTATATAGGGCAATAATAGAGGGTCTTTCCTATGCGTTGAAAGACGCGGCAGAAAAAATAGAAAAAGTTTCCCACACATCTATTGAAAAAGTCATGGTGACAGGCGGAGGATCAAAATCAGATTTTGTTTGCCAGACTTTGGCAGATGTTCTGAATAAAGAGACGGTCAGGGGTGAAACCTACGAAGGTTCTGGTTTGGGAGCAGCCATAGTCGGATTTGTTGGAATAAAATACTATTCTTCCTTTGAGGATGCTGTTCAAAAAATGGTTAGATACAGCAAGCAATTTATTCCAAATAAAGAGCGTGCAAAACTTTACTCCCAGCTTTATGAACATGTTTACAAAAAAATGTATGCCAGATTGTGTCCATTGTATAGATCCATGCAAAAGATAACTGGTTATCCAGAATGTTGAGAGGTGAAAGAAATGGAATTTCAACCCAAATGGATTGAACAGGCACCCCCCGCTGGTTCTTACAGATCGATATTTAAATGGGGAAACCCAAATTTCTTTAAACACCCGAATAAAAGACTTTACAGATTGATGAAACAAGTTTTTGAATTATCTGATGAACACTTTGAGCATCCTGTAAATCCAGGCTTTGAACAGGTAAAAGTCGATATACCGATAAAACTTTCTTCGAAACACATTCAAGTTTTCGAAAATATTCTTGGAGCCGAGAACGTAAAAACAGACGATTACTCCAGAGTAAAGGCAAGTTTTGGGAAAACTATGCTTGATTTGATGAGATTGAGAGAAAAGAAAATAGAAAATCTCCCGGATGCGGTTTTGTTTCCGAAAGATAAAAAAGATGTCGTGGAAATAGTAAAGTATTGCAACGAAAACAGAATACCAGTTTATCCAAGAGGAGGAGGTTCAACAGTAACAAGAGGGACTGAATGTGTAAACGGTGGTGTGTGCATAGATTTTACAAAGCATATGAATCGAATTCTCAAGTTGAATGAAACTAACCACACCGTTACAGTTCAACCGGGTATCTACGGCCCGGAGCTTGAGAGAAAATTGAACAACGCACCTGAAGAACTCAACGCAGAGCATAGATATACCTGCGGTCATCTGCCCCAATCTTTTGAGGGCTCCACCGTTGGTGGGTGGATTGTCACAAGAGGTGCGGGACAAAATTCAACATATTATGGAAAAATTGAGGATCTTGTGATCTGCCAAGAATATATAACCCCGGTAGGAGAAATCATTACAAAAGAATACCCAAGGGCCGCTTTAGGTCCATCAATAGACCAGATCTTCATTGGTAGTGAAGGTGCTTATGGATTACTCGTTTCGGCTACACTCAGAATCTTCAGATATCTTCCAGAAAACGACCAAAGGTTCAGTTTTATCTTTCCAGATTTTCACAGCGCGATAGAAGCAACCAAAGAGATAATGCAATCCCAATTTGGAGTTCCTTCGGTGATGAGATTATCAGATCCTGAAGAAACAGATGTTGCATTGAAACTCTATGGTGTTGAAGATACGTTGATAGACAAAATGATAAGCCTGCGGGGTTTCAAGCCCATGAAAAGATGTTTACTCCTTGGCATAGCGCAGGGAGAGAAAAATTACGCAAAAAACGTCAAAAGAAACATAATAAAACTGGCAAGAAAATACGGTGCGATGTACACCACAGGTTTTGTGGCAAAATCCTGGGAACATGGCAGATTCACAGACCCATACCTCAGAGATGATCTGAACGATTTTGGCATAGTAATAGACACCCTTGAATGTGCCGTGGCATGGGATCAAATTGAATACGTCTGGGAGAACGTCAGAAGATACTGCAAACAAAGGCCAAAAACTATTGTTATGAGCCACTGTTCGCATTTCTACCCTCAGGGAACTAACCTGTATTTCATATTCATAGGAAAATTTGAAAATATCGAGGAATTTGTTGAGTACCAGAGCGGAATACTCGACAATATAGTAAAACACGGCGCGGCGTTGAGTCATCACCATGGAATAGGAAAATTATTTGCACCATGGTTTGAAAACTGTATAGGAAAAAATCAGCTTGAAGTTATGAGAGCTTTAAAAAGATACTTTGATCCCAACAACATTATGAATCCGGGTGGGACACTTGGATTAGACCTGAGCGATACGCAAAAAAGAAAAATATCATAACTGGCAATCGTTAGAGCATTTATGATATTCTATCCTTAGATAGTAAAAATTGAATATGATTTTCCACCTGAGGTTCCATTTATGGATTAAAAGGGAATCCGGTGAAAATCCGGAGCTGCCCAGCAACCGTAACTGGGGACGAAATCCGCAGAAAGGCCACTGGTACAATCCGGGAAGGCGCGGAGAGTAGGATGATCCAGAAGCCGGGAGACCTGCCTTAGGTGTATTCTTCCCCGATAGCTGAGGGCTATTTGGGAAATTTTTGTTTGTGTGGAGGTGAGGATATGAAAATTCACGAATATGTCGGAAAAAATGTTCTAAAAGAAAACGGATTTAATGTACCAAAATCCGTATTGATCAACGGGCCTTTTGAACGAAGAGATCTTGAACAACTCGATCTTCCACATGTTTTGAAAGCCCAGGTTCTGGTTGGAGGGAGAATGAAAGCTGGTGGTGTGGTTTTCTCCAGATCATACGAAGAAACTTACCAGAAAATTTCATATCTACTTGGAAGAAAAATAAAAGGAGAAAAGTGTACAAAGGTGCTCGTTGAGGAAGTTTTTGAACACGATAGAGAAGAATATTTATCAATATTGATTGATAGAGACATTAGAGATATAACAGTACTCTATTCCGAATTCGGCGGGATTGATATAGAAGATGTGGAAAAGCAAAAAATAGTCAAAATTAAGATGGAAGATATCAGTAAATTACCAGATCACGTACGTGATATAACTTATAAACTGGTAAATCTTTTTATAGAAAAAGATTTGACACTTCTTGAAATTAATCCGATCGCTTTCAACAACAAAGATGAATATATGATGCTGGATTGTGTTATGCATATCGATGAAAATGCTCTTTATAGACAAAATTGGTGTCCACAAATTCCCAGCTTTGATCCTGAACTTCAAGGTGATGTGGGAATAATTGGTTGTGGAGCCGGTATTGTCATGGCAACTTTCGATGCAGTTATCGAATGCGGCCTTAAACCCGGCGCTTTCTGCGATCTCGGCGGCGGAGCAAAAAAAGAAAATGCACTGAAAGTGTTAAATGATCTAAGTAAAAGAAATAAAAAAATAGTCGCAAATATATTCGGTGGTATTACCGATACTATGGAAATTGCTTCAGCAATCATCGAATGTAAAGGGAAGAACCCGGAAATTCAAATCTTCGCCCGAATAACAGGAAACAATGAGATGTTTTCCAGAAAACTTTTAACAGAAAATGGAATAAAGGTTTTCGACAGCACCACAGATCTTATAAACGCTCTAAGGAGGGAGAGCTATGTTTTGTAAATCTGACAGGGTCTGTGTTTATGGAATTACTGGAAAATATGGTAGTCATCATACAATAAAAATGAAAAACTATGGCACAAATATTATTTGTGGTGTTTCAAAAAGAAAAATCACAGAATTTGAGGGTATCCCAGTTTACAAGACACTGAAAGAGGCAAAAGAAAATCCCGATACTGCTATCATCTTTGTTCCAAAAGAAGAAGTTCTGAATGCCTTTCTTGACGCTGTAGAAAATAGCATCAAGAAAATCGTCATCATAAGCGAGCATGTTCCTATTCACGATGCACTGAAAATAACCAAGATTTCGAAAAAACTTGGCATAAAAGTTGTAGGACCAAATTGTCCAGGGGTGATTGTTCCTGGGGAAGTGAAAGTGGGGATAATGCCGGAAAAATACTTTAAACCCGGTGAATTTGCGTTGATTTCAAGAAGTGGCACCTTGATGTATGAAATTGCCAGGATTATTTCAAAGGCAGATGGCATAAAGATCGCTATGGGGCTCGGAGGAGATCCAGTAGTAGGCACCAACGTTGCAGAAGCATTTGATGAAATTGAAAATATGAGTATAAGAAAAGTCATGGTTATTGGCGAAATAGGTGGAAATGACGAAGTAAACGGCATCAAATATGCCAGAGAGAAAGGTTTTGATGGAGAAATATTCTCTTTCTTTGCAGGTAGATATGCGCCCGAAGGAGTCAGGATGGGCCACGCTGGTGCAATTATAGAGGGAGAGTCTGGAAGGGTGCAATATAAAGAAGAAAAATTGAGGCAGTATGACGTCAAAACAATTAGAAATTTATTCGAGCTCGAAAAGATTTTCAATTGATTTTCTCACTTTGAGAGATTTTCATCTCGATGCTAATCTGGTACAACTTGTGGCTGCATATCTTCTGAAATGTGAAGTTTTAAAATGAAGTTCCATTATCTTTTATTCTCTCAATTCGTTAAAATCAATTGAAACAAAAAGATTGAGAAGGTTATACTTCTCAAATTTCATTTTGCCATCCTTCTTTTTGCATTATATACTCAAGCTTTTGCCTTAGTTCTGGTATATCATCCTTTAATATTTTCCAAAGTACTTCTATATCCAATCCAAAGTAGAAATGTATTAGCTTATCTCTTGTTCTGGCGATCATACTCCATTTGACTTCTGGATATTTTTCTTTAAATTCTAAAGACATATTTTTCACCGCTTCTCCAAGAATTTCTACATTTCTAATCACTGCGTCTATTGTCTTCTCATCTTTAGAAAAGTTTTCAAAGTTCATATTTTCCGTGTATCTTATCATTCTTTTACATGCTACCATCATATCCAGAAGGAATTCTTTATTCGTTCTTTTATACATACTCCAGCTCCTTTTTTATATTTTCTTTAACATAACTTATTCGTATGCTTTCTATCCCACATGGGGTGAGTATATCTGCCTGCCTGCTAAACAAAGCTTCAAGAAAATCAATAAGTCCTATGAAATCTTTCATGTTTCCCTTGCCTTCTTCAAACTCGACAACAAAATCAATATCGCTATCTTCTCTTAATTCATTTCTGGCAGCAGAACCAAATATTCCTATTTTCTTAACTCCAAACTTTCTTATCTCACCCATATTGTCCCGCAAGGTTTTTAAAATTTCTTCTTTTTTCACAATTCACGACTCCTCATTTGATAGGTTTAAAATCTGAACCCATTTTGAGACGTAAGTAAAGTAATATTTTCTTTTCATGCATACTTCACAGCAATTATTTTAACATCTTTTATCAAAGACATATTTTGCTATTTTTGCTATTATTTTTTATAAAATCCTGTAGATGTTTATGTCAAGTTGAAATACTGATAACTCTACAAGTGCAACTTTAATTTGATCCTTTCCTTGTATTTATAAACTAACACACATATTGCGGCTGTGCATCTTCTGAAATGTGAAGTTTTAAATGAAAATTCACGAAAAAGTTAGTACCTTTCAGTATCTCCCCTGTACATGTAGATAGCTATTTTCAAAGTTTTGTTTAGTCATCAACAAGTACAAAAACACTTGCCCTGATTCATTGTGAAAATTTCAAGTCCTTGAATAGAAGTACCAATCAAATATAGTCTGTTACACTGTCTTGCTTTAGCTTGCAAGGAGTAATATTATCACCCTATAATTATTTTGCATTTGACATCATTCGCATAGTAACAGTTATATTTATACAGATTGTATCATTTATACCAGTTCCGCTAACAGTAAATAATTCTTTGAGTACTACATTATGATAACTACCTGAAATCTTGAGTTATAATCAGGATATACTTCATCTGTGGAGGAATGCTTGGTTGATAGACAGGACAAATGCCATGCCCCTTTATGTTCAGCTGAAACAGGAACTGAAAGAAAAAATACTAAAAGGTGATTGGAAAGAAGGGGAAAAAATTCCTGCAGAGTTTGATCTAATGAAAATCTATAAAGTCAGCAGGGCTACTGTTAGATCAGCTATAGATAGCCTTGTTTTGGAGGGATATCTTGTCAAAAAACACGGGATTGGTACTTTTGTTAAAAGAATAAGACCTTCTCTTGGTTTTGAGCCTTTGATAAGTTTAAGTTATGCTCTGGAAACTTTTAATATTCACTCTAAAAACACTGTACTTGAGAAAAAATACATAGATATTGATAGAAAACTGAAGCAGAAGCTTCGTTTCAAATATGCGGCAAAATGTCTTTATGTCAGAAGATTACGTTATGTTGATGAAGTGCCGGTGGCGATTGAAGATTCGTATTTCCATCCAAAAACTGCACATGTTTTTGATGGTAAAGACCTGTCAAAATCCATTGCGAAAATACTCGTTAATGAAACAGATGTATCGATATCAAAAGTTGAACAAATAATAATTCCGCGTGTGGCAGAAAAAGAAGAAAGAGCCCTGTTAGTGTTATCTGAAGAAACCCAGATTCTGCACATGCAGCGATGGATCTATGTTCAAAATCAGGTTGAACCAATCTATTATCTGAATTTAATTATGAGAAACGATCTATCAACCTTTCACATAACAAGATGAGCTTGTAAATTCGTTGTTTTGCTTCCTGCACAGCTGTACAGTCACAAGCCACACAGGAGAAAATCAAAAACTTTTTAGTAAGGGGAAAACTGCTGCAAGATAATAAAAGCTCTATTTCTCGAGTAAATTTTAAGCACCTCTCTGAAAAATGATATGAAATTTTAAAGATATTTTTCAGGATATTTTTACGAGAATAGTTGTATAATTGTACAACAATGAAAGGAGGAAAATTGTGCATACTGAAAAAATCTTCAAAGCCCTATCCTGTAAATGGAGAATTGAAATCATAAAACAGGCGGCAAAACAGGATCTTTGTATATGCGATCTTGAGGCTGCAAATCACATTGACAAAACGACTATTTCAAGACATATAGCCATCTTACAGAATGCCGGGATCATCGAGTTGCAAAGAGAAGGGCAAAGAAAAAGAATCGTTCTCAAAGATTCCAGGGTTCTTGAGCTCATAAATCTGGCGGAAAAGATTGCTAAGGAATATTCATTTTAAAAAGGAGGAGATGAAATTGGCAAAAAACTGGTATCCAGTTATTGACTACAGCAAATGCGCTGGGTGTCTAAGCTGCGCAAATTTCTGCCCTCATGGAGTTTACACAATTAAAGATGGTAAACCTGTTGTTACTAATCCACTCGAGTGTGTGGAGTTTTGCAGAGGCTGCCAGAAACTTTGTGATTATGGTGCGATAACTTATTCGGCGGAGGTGAAAACTCATGGGTAAAAAAGGATTGTTACTGTGTGTCTGTCAGGGAACTTGTCCATCTTTTCATCAAATGAACGTTTTTGAAGTGCTCAATGCCATAAGAAGGGAAAAACTGGTTGATTTTGTAGCACTTCATCCACAATTGTGTGCGGACGATGGGGATATTTATTTGAAGACGTTGACAAAAGACGAACATATAGAAAAGCTTTATGTGGCAGGCTGCGATCCAGCAATGCAAAAAAAGATGTACAGAGATGCCTTTGAAGAGAGCAATTTTGATAAATCAAAACATATCGGCGTAGATATAAGAAATATGACCACAGAGCAAGCAATTGAAGCAATTAAGAATATGATCAAAAATAATTGATAATCTATATTTAGCAACATCAATAAAAGGCAGGCTTCTGGTTACCCGAGATAGAAGCTTGCCTTTAAAAATTGTATGTTTCATTTCAAAAATAACCCGCTTTCTTATCAGTTCAAATCTTACTTTTCTTCATCTTTTTTGTTCAACCGTTTTGTCCTTCTCTCCTCGTTAGATAATAAATTTGCACAACAAGGCAACTACCATTACCACACATGGCGGAGAGATATGTTATCTCTTATCTGATAATATAGAAACTCAACAATCTACACTGTTGAGTAATTTTTCAAATCTTTCAATTACCCGCTTTTTTCCAAGTATTGAAAGAGTCTCAAACAATCCCGGTGTAACAAGTTTTCCCGTAACAGCGCCCCTCAACAATTGAAAAACCTTGTTTTTAGAAGCTATCTTCATGTCTGCCAATGCTCTGCATACCTTTTCTGTTCCCTCTATCGACCAATCTTTCAACTCACTGAACAACACTACAGCTTTTCTCAGGATTTCCTTGGCATATGATGTGCTTAGATATTCACTGACAAACCTTTCTTCTAACGTGTAATCATCAAAGAAAAATGAATACGAGAAATCATATAATTGAGAAAGTGTATTGACTTTTTCTCTGCATACATTTAAAACTTTTAAAGCATAGCTTTCTTCACAATGTGGTATTTTCCTGTTAGTGAATTTTATCCATTCGACAAATTCATTCCATAGCTGTTCAATATTAATCATTCTCATGTGCTTACCATTCACCCACTCGAGCTTTTCAGGATCAAAAATCACACCTTTATTGGATATACTTTCAGGTTCGAAATTTACCAGTTTTTCCTTCACATCAAAAACCTCTTCTTCCCCCACACTCCAGCCAAGCAACGCAAGATAATTCATCAATCCCATATTCAGTATGCCAATTTTTCTGAAATGTTCAACAGAAGTAGCGCCATGCCTTTTACTCAATGGGGTTCTGTCAAAACCGAGTATCAGCGGAATGTGCATAAACTGCGGAATTTCCCATCCAAGAGCTTTATAGATCATTATCTGCTTGGGGGTGTTGGAAAGATGATCTTCTCCTCTGAAAACATGGGTAATCCTCATTAAATAATCATCTATAACAACAGCAAAATTATAAGTTGGAAAACCATCAGATTTCACTATGACAAAATCTCCTATGACTGAGTTTTGAAACTCCATATTTCCTTTCAACAAATCATGGAATTTAGTGATACCTTCAGGAACCCTGAAAGAAATGGTTATATCATGCCCTTTTTTTTCGTATTCCTCCGGGTATTCGAAGGTGTTGAAAAGAACTTTCTTTCTGTCAACTTTGTCATAAACTGTATAATAAGCACATTGTTTTTCCACCAAAATCTGAGCATATCTTTTATATATACCTTCTGAAACACGTTCACTTTGTCTGTAGGGCCCAAAATCTCCTCCGATATCCGGTCCTTCATCCCAGTCAATACCACACCATTTTAAAGACTCAATAATGGCTTTTTCTGATTCCTTCGTTGATCTTTGAAGGTCTGTATCCTCTATTCTCAAAACGAATTTTCCATTCATTTTTCTTGCGTAAAGCCAGTTAAAAAGAGCTGTCCTCGCTCCCCCAACATGCAAATACCCAGTAGGACTTGGTGCAAATCGAAGTCTCACTGTCATTTTATCTGCCTCCCAATTCTCTCAAGTATTTCCATAACTTCCTTTATGCTGGCAGCCTTCTGTACAGTTACTATTTTTCTCGAGTCCAGATATTTTCCCTCTATTAAATTCTCCGAAAATCTATCAGTCCAACCCCCAGTTCCAGTAAAAAGCACTACGGGTTTTCCCCTTGCGTATGCCATGAGGACTTCTATGGCTGTTCCAATTTCTCCACCGATTGATAAAACAACATCACTGCTCTCTATCAAGACAAGAGATCTTGTTATATTATCAAAAGGTGTTTTAATTCTCAAACTCAGATATCTGTTTCCATCTTCAAAAGCTGGTAAAACACCTACAACAAATCCTTGAGCTTGCCTTGCCCCTATTGAAACAAGTTCCATTACACCATCTCTTCCTCCACACACAATAGTATATCCACTTTCTGCAAGAACTCTCCCTGTCTCAACACACAAATTCGAGATTTTGCTGACCGGTGGTTTATCAACAGGACCTGAATAACCAATTATTCCCACATTCATGTTCCAAGATAGACCTCCCTAACTATTTCACTTTTCAAGACACTTTCCGGTTCTCCCTGAGCAATTATTTTTCCTTTGTGGATTATATAAAGTCGATCAACAACCTGAGCAAGCGCATCTACAGTATGATCAGTTATAATTATTCCTATGTTTCTGTCTTTCAGCAAACGTATCATCTGCTGTATATCTTTAACAGTTTTTGGATCTATACCAACAAACGGTTCATCAAGCAATAAAAAAGATGGGCTCAGCGCCATCATGCGTGCAAGCTCAAGTCGACGTTTTTCACCACCAGATAGATCATTTGCATATTGATTTTTTAATTCCCAGATACCAAACTCCCTTAGAAGTTCTTCCACTCTTTTTCTCCGCTTAATCGTATTTTTCTCGTAGAATCTGAGTACAAGTTCAATGTTTTCATGCACTTTGATCCCGCCGAAAACAGATGTCTCCTGCTGCAGGTAAGTTATACCCAGCCTCGCTCTGTGACTCACAGGCATTTTGGTTATGTCTTTTCCAGAAAACATGATTTTCCCCGATGTGGGGATAACAACGCCGAGTATCATATTAAAAATAGTCGTTTTCCCAGCACCATTTGGACCGAGTAATCCGACAACTTCTCCCTGTTCAACTGAAAGATCTGCGTGATCAACTACAACTTTTCTCCCAAATTTTTTTACAAGGTCACTGCATTCTATCTTTTTCATTGAGCTTTTAAAAATTTCACCAACTGATCTGTTATATCATAAGCATCATCACCATAAACAAGCATCTGCTTGTTCATAATATAATCATAACCCATCATTTTGGCGTATTTATCAATTTTGTCAGCTATCTCATTGAGCGTTTCTTGCATTTTTGGTTGATACTCATTTTGAAGGAGTTGTTCGTACTGCTGCCTTCTCGTGAGTATCTCATTTTGTTTTTTCTCTATGTCAGTCTGAGAGGCTCCTGATTTCTGCATGTTTTCCAGTTCTTTTGTTAACTCATTGAGTTTGTTCTGATAATACTGAAAATCTGCTTTGTAACGCTCATTGAGTTCAACCATTTTTGGATATTCCTGGGTAATTCGATTCACATCAACGAAAACTATTTTAGGACTTTCCTGAGTTGCTCCATAGAAAAACATCATGAAAATCGATAAACTCACTGCCCCGATGATAATAGATACTTTTTTCACACAGACACCTCCTTAAAAATCAATCATATCTCTTATTTTATCAAGTGTTTTTGGACCTATTCCAGGTACTTCGAGAAGGTCTTCTGGTTTCTCGAAGGGCCCATTTCGTTCCCTGAATTTGATTATTTCACTTGCTTTGACTTCCCCTATTCCAGGTAGTTCAGAAAGTTTTTCAAGGTCAGCTCTGTTAATATTCACTTTCTTGTTTTCGAAAGAATTGTATTTGAGATCAACAAAACTCGCCATTTTTTCAGCTGTCGCTCTACCTATTCCCGAAACATTTGTTAGATCCTCTATTGACTGGAATGGACCGTTACTTTCTCTATAATCAAGAATCGATCTTGCTTTGGCAGGGCCAATGCCAGGTATCTCTAACAGCTCTTCATATGTAGCTGAATTTATATCTATTGGAAACTGCACCGTTTTTCTTTGAACAGGTTGCTCGTCACTTTGAAAATCCCGATTCTCCATTTTCTCAAAAGCAAAACCAAGCAAGAGCAAAAGCCCAGCAAGAGCTAAAAAAGCAAGTCTTTTCTCGCTCACAGACAGTTTCAAGGTGCCACTCTCCCGACATAGCCAGGTCGATTGGTACCGGCGATCTTCATTATCTCTTCCCAGTTCAACTTTTGTGAGTAATCTTCAGCCGAATTTACATCGTTGAAGGCCCCAACAACTACTGAATACCAGTCTCGGCCATCGCGGGTAAAATGCATAAGGTATGCCGGATATCCTGCACTTCTTAAAGCAAGAGCTCTTTCAAGGGCAGAATCTTTATTAACTACAGAAAGCACCAGAACGCCATAAATAGTCCTCATAGGAGTAACATCTTTCAATGTGTACTCCCCGACAATTGCAACTGTATAAAAGCCGTCCAGAGTTTGACAGATAAGAAATGGTAAATTGGAACCTCTTATGACCTTCAGTGCATCTTCAGATTGTAGAAGATAAACCGAGAAAATTTCTCCTTTTTCAACCATCTCTGTAGCCTGAACAATAAGTTCTTTGTAATCAAACTCCTCCACCATATAAATCTGAGGGGTTGAATATTCTGTAATGGTCGCAGGGCTACTCTGTTCTGCTGGTATTTCTATCTTTGGTGATGGCATTTCTACTATCTCAATGCGCACACTGGAGCGACTCTTCACCAGGAAAAAAGTCGCCAGCGTAAAACTGACGAATCCAACACTGAGAGCAATTATCAATATGGCTAAAATTCGGGCCTGCATCTCAGTTAATTTTATCTGCCTGCGTGCCACTTTTACACTCCCTTTTCGGCATAACTCATGAGCAACTGTATAGTGTATTCCACATCTGTTAGAGATAGAGTTTCACTTGGAGAGTGAACATATCTTGTTGGAATCGAAACTGTTGCCGACGGAATGCCTGCTTTTGTCCTTTGAAGAACAGATGCATTTGTACCTCCAAAAACAAGTACTTCCATTTGATACGGAATATTCTCTTTTTGAGCAATTTCAACAAGTCTGTCGACAATCTTTCTGTTGCTTATCGATGCTCGATCTTTCACCTTTACAGCAGGACCTTTACGCAAAACCATTGAGTGCCTCTTAAAAGATTTCGGATAATCAGATGAGTCTGTTACATCAATAGCTATACAAACATCCGGTGAGATACTGTAAGCTGCAACCGACGCTCCTATAAGCCCTACTTCCTCTTGGACGGAAAAAGAGCCTATAATCGTATTAACCGGTTTTTTGATTCGTTTGAACATTTCCACTATCACCGCACATCCTATGCGATCATCCATGGCTTTACCAACAAGTAAATCATTGTTTCTATACATATAAGAATCATAAACTCCGAAAGAACCGATTGGAACTAATTTTTGAGCCTCATCACGATCTTTCGCCCCTATATCCACAAACATAACATCCAGATTCAAATTAGAGTAATTTTTCTTTTGCTCTTCAAAAGTTTCTCCTTCAACATAAACTATCCCTGTTGCTTCTGGAAATTTAACCCTGTGGCCAACATATGAATGAGCAGGAACTCCACCAACACTTTCAACTCTTAAGAAGCCTCTTTCATCGACATTTGTAACAACAAGTCCTATTTCGTCTGCGTGAGCATCAAAAAGTACTTTTTTTCCACTCGAACCTGTTTTCCAGACTAAGAGATTACCAACGTTATCAAATTTATACCCATCAATAAAACCTTCAAGTTCTTCAAGTATTATTTTGTGAACTTCTTCTTCCCTACCACTCGGACCATAAGCTTCTGTTAATTTTTTGATTAAATCTATCATTTTGCAAATGCCTCCCCTTCCTCAAGTATTTTTTCAACCAGAAGAACCGTATTTTTATAATCGTTCAAATCAATCATTGAAACAGGACTGTGTATATAACGTGCTGGAACAGATATCACTCCAGCTGCGGTGCCGGCGCCTGTCCTTGCAAAACGTGCCGCATCTGTACCTCCGGCCGTTCGCCTTTTTGCCTGGTATGGTATGGAGTATTTCTCTGCCAGCTTTAAGATTGATTCATAAACTCTTTTGTTGATTACATACCCTCTGTGCATAAATGTAACTGCCGGCCCTTCACCAAGATGAGTTGCCCATTGGTAAGAAGGCAACTCCGGGTCATCACCCGCTGTTGTTCCTTCTATAACTATTGCAATATCAGGATGAATTTGCTCCACAACAACTGCGCTTCCACGCAATCCAACTTCTTCCTGAACAAGAAAGGCAAAATAAACATCATCTTCATAACGATTATCCAGAGTAATGATGTCCATCAAAACAGAGCATCCTGCTCTATCATCAAAAGCTTTTCCCGTGGCTCTGCCGTTCTCCTGGTGATAACCTGTTGTAAAAGATACATAATCCCCTATTTTAACCATCTTCGAAGCTTCTTCCTTAGATTTTGCCCCAATGTAGATCCTCATCTGATCCACCGATGGTGGCTTCAAAATCTGATCTCTTTCCTGAATGTGTATGGCTTTGAAACCTATTACCCCGGGGATTTCTCCATTGATTCTGACAACTTTTCCGGGCATTACTTGAGTCTCTACCCCGCCAACAGGCGCAAAGCAGAGCATTCCATCATCTTCAACGTTTGTCACCATAAAGCCGACTTCGTCCATGTGAGCCGCTATTACTATTTTCCTTTTGCTTTTTGTACCTTTTTTACAGGCAATCAGGTTTCCAAGAATATCCACCTTCAGTTCATCAACATATTTTTCTATCTCTTTTTCTATGAATTTTCTGACCTTCTCTTCATTTCCAGAAACTCCATCAAGCTCGGTAAGCTGCTTCAAGTACAACTCTATCCCTCCTTTTTGATTGCCGTACACAATGCGATAAGCCTCGCCGTTTCCTGAACATCAACTGGATCAACAACTTCAACTGGTGTGTGCATGTACATCAATGGTATTGAAACAAGCATTGTTCGAATACCGGTGCGAGTTAATTGAACTGCATCAGTATCTGTACCAGATCTTCCTGGGACTGGTTCTATCTGAAATTTCACACCATTTTTTTGTGCTAATTCGGCTACTTCCGCATAAAATTCTCTGTCCACAACCGGTCCAGTACCAAGAGCAGGCCCATTCCCAAGTTTTATTTGCGGAAAACCCGGAATCTTTGCTTCGCCGTGAGTGACATCCAAAACGATGGCCTTATCAAGTTCTAATTGATAAGCAACAGATACAGCTCCCGGTCCACCTATTTCTTCCTGACTTGAGAAGATAAAGTAAACATCCGCCTTATTCTTTATAAAATTCAACAATTCTGCTGCAACAATAAGCGCTGCACAACTTGCTCTGTTGTCCAGGGCTTTACCACATATTTTTCCACCTATCTCAACGGGTGTAGATTCAATCACGCCCACATCTCCAACAGAGACGTCTTTTCCTAAATCGCTGCATGAAACGTCAATAAAAATTTTGTCAAAATCTGGCACACGTTTTCTATGCTCTTCTTTTTGTAAATGTGGAGGCAGGACACCTACAACGCCCCTTGCAATACCTTTCTTGGTATATATCCTGACCCTTTGAGCAAACATTACTTTTGGGTCTACTCCTCCCACAGTTTCAAGCCTGGCAAATCCACCTTCTTCAATCTTTGTTACAACATGACCTACTTCGTCAACATGTGCAAAAATCCCTAATTTTTCTTTTCCTTCACCTTTCTTTTCAGCAATCAGAGTGCCAATTTTGTTATAGAAAGTTCTGTCTACATAAGGGCTGATTTGCTTTTCTATGTATTCCAGAACAGGATCTTCAAAACCTGATGGGCCATCAATCTGTGAAAGGTCCACAAGCAACTTTTTGATATTCAAATTTATCACTCCCCTATTGAAATTTTACATCTTTGGCACTCTCAATCACAATTTTGTTTTGTTTAACATGAACCACAACGGGTTCGTCGTATGAACCAGCTTCCCTGAGAATATATTCCGATATCTGTATTAAAGACGGCTCCATAGACAAGGCAGCCACAATGGAATCTGATTCGTTAAGCCCAGCTCTTAATATCCCTTTAACATTTCCAAACACAACAATTGATCCTCCAGCCATAATCTCAGCACCAGAATGTACATTACCAATAACGATAACATCGCCCGAATGTACCAGAGCTTGTCCTGATCTCAGGTTTTTTTTGACAACTTTCGTACCAGATTTCGTCTCGCCTTCTTCAACCATTTTCATTCTGCCGCGAACGTTAATTCCTTCTTTTGCAGTAACCCCCATAAGTATCTGGGAAACTTCTATCCCCATTTTTTTAAGAATAGAGATTATCCTTGGCATATCATGGGAATGTTTTTCGTTGTTCTCTATCATCAGCATGATCTTATCGCCTGCAGCAAAAAAACCGCTCATCTGGGATATTTTCGAGGTCAACTGGTTCACAACATCTTCCAGGTTATCGTAATCTTTTATCACCAGCACAAGGCCTTCTTTGGTCATTTTGAAATCTATCAGATCTATAGTCACGCAAGTTCACCCCCGAAGATTATCAATAAGATTTTATCACGTATAATATAAATGTCTGAAATAATCTCAACTCAGGAGTGCGGCTTATGTTTAAATTTAGATTGGAAAGAGTACTTCAGCTCAGAATTTCCGAAGAAAATCAGCTGAAGCTTGAACTGGCTTCTGTAAGAGCTCGAATGCGCATCTTACAGGAAGAAATCAATTCAGCACAGCAGATGCTTTATAAAATGAGCCAGGAGGTACTTCAAGATCCTTCAAGAGGTTTATCTGGCAATGAAATTCATCAATGGAGGTCGTACGTCGAGGCAACCGAAAACTATATAAGAAAGAAACTACAGGATCTGAAAAATTTGAAATCTGAAGAAGACAGATTAAAAGAAAAATACCTTGAAATGAGAAAAGATAGAAAAATTCTCGAAAATCTTAAGGCAAAGCAATTTAAGAGATATGCATTTGAACAGGATAGATTAAACAGGCTTTATATGGATGAAATTGCACTCAGAAAATATGCAAGAAGGTGAAATTTTGGACGTTTCGCAAATTCCAATCTCCACTATGGCATATATAGGAGATGCCATTTATTCATTGTATTGCAAAGTAAAATCATTAAAACTAATGAAAGTAAAAGCCATTCATAAAGAGGTCAACAAAATCATATCCCGCGAAGGGCAGGCGAGAAGCTTCGACAGATTAGTAGAGTTGTTGAGCGCGGAGGAGTTTTCTCTGGTCAAACGTGCTTTAAACAGCAGAGCAGCAAAAAAATATGGAAATGATATTTTTTACAGAAAAAGTACCGCTCTTGAAGCATTGATAGGTTATCTTTATCTTAAGGGAAATAAAGAAAGATTAATAGATTTGCTGAAAATTGCTGTGGAGAATGATAAAGATGATCGTTTATGGTAAAAGTGTTCTGGATGAAATCGTGAGGATACGATATCCTGTCAAAAAAATATATCTGCGGGAAAGTAACAACGAAAAGTTTCAGGAGATAGAAGAGATCCTCAAGAAAAACGGTTATCATTATATAAAAACATCGGCTAAACATTTAGAAAAACTATGTGGTGAAGAAAAAAATCAAGGAATAGTTATTGATCTTGATTTCAATTATGCAGATGAAACATATCTCGATGGTGATTTTATAGTTTTGCTTGATCATATAGTTGATCCACATAATCTTGGTGCGATAATACGTACTTGCGTTGGTGCTGGAGTTAGTGCAATCGTTATCACAAAAGACCGATCCGCCAAGATAACTCCTGCGGTAGTTAAGGTCTCTGCGGGAACTGTTTTTCGCATACCTGTTGTGATAGTAACAAACATAGTCTATACCATCGAAAAATTAAAAAACAAAGGTTATTGGGTTTATGGTGCAGATATGAATGGCAAGAATCTTTACGAAGAAGGATTTATTTCTCCTGTCGCTATAGTTTTTGGCAACGAAGGAGAAGGACTAAGCCGCCTCGTGAAAGAAAGATGCGATCAACTAATATCTATTCCCATGCGCAGTAAAATTGATTCTTTGAATGTTTCGGTCAGTGCTGGAATTATATTATTTGAAATATCAAGAAAATGCTTCATGAAAAGATGATACAGGTACTTGAAAAATGTATTTGGGTATGATATCATCAAAATGCATTTGTGTGACCCGCTAGCTCAGCCGGAAGAGCACCTGACTTTTAATCAGGGGGTCCCGGGTTCGAGTCCCGGGCGGGTCACCAGCGAGAGTGGCGGAACTGGCAGACGCGCTGGACTTAGAATCCAGTGGATGATGAATCCGTGTGGGTTCAAGTCCCACCTCTCGCACCCAGGACTGCGGGTGTAGCTCAGTGGTAGAGCGTCTGCTTGCCAAGCAGAAGGTCGCGGGTTCGAATCCCGTCGCCCGCTCCAAATAGGAATCCCCCTGCTGAGCAGGGGGTTTTTTTCAGTGAGGTGAATCATTTGAATAATATAAAGGTCAAAGGGGCCCGCGTTCATAATCTTAAAAACATTTCAGTAGAGATTCCAAAAGGAAAAATAACAGTCATAACTGGGCTGTCCGGTTCGGGGAAATCAACCCTTGCGATGGATACCATATATGCCGAAGGTCAGAGAAGATATCTGGAATCTCTTTCTACTTATGCCAGGCAGTTTCTTGGCGAGCTTAAAAAACCAGATGTTGATTCTATAGAAGGGCTTTCTCCAGCAATTGCGATCGATCAGAGAAGTGTCTCACACAATCCGCGATCTACAGTAGGAACAACAACAGAAGTTTATGATTACTTGCGAGTCCTTTTCGCAAAGATCGGTCAACCACACTGTCCGTCCTGTGGAAGGCCTGTGGAGAAAAAGAGTGTTGATCAAATTGTGAACGACCTTTTTTCAAAATTTCAAAAAGGCGTGAGGATATATATACTTTCTCCAATTGCGATTGACAAAAAAGGTTCCTTCAAAAAAGAATTTTCAGCCCTTGTTGCAAAAGGGTTTGTTCGGGCGGAAGTGGACGGAGAAATTATAAGATTAGAGGAAATAGACGAACTTGACAAAAACAAAAGGCATACAATTAAACTTTTAATTGACAGATTAATTCTGAACAGTGAAGAAAAATACAGAATAGCGGATGATATAGAAATAGCTTTCAGAGAAAGTAACGGATTTGTCGAAGTCAAGAATATTGATTCAAACGAAACACTGACATTTAGCGAACATATGATGTGCCCAGTATGTAATATAGGCTTGCCAGAGATAAACCCAAAATTATTTTCGTTCAATAACCCGTATGGAGCTTGCCCACATTGCCATGGTCTGGGTTACAATCTCCAAGTAGATCCTCAGCTTGTTTTGAATACGAATGTAAGCATCGATGAGGGTGCAATTGTGCCATATAGCAATGACGGATATTATTTATCCCTCATAAAGCAAACTGTTCGCTTGCTTGGTGGTTCAACAAATATCGCTTTTTCGCAGTTACCCCATCACATCCAGGAAGCTGTACTTTACGGATACGGGCAATTTGAGGGAGTAATCAATAATCTGGAAAGAAGATATAGAGAAACTGAGTCAGAGGATGTAAAAGAATGGATCGAAAGAAAATTCATAGTTCAGAGAACCTGCCCCGTATGCGGAGGAAAGAAGCTGAAACCGGAGGCTCTATCTGTAACTATAAATGGATTGAATATAATTGATGTAACGGAATTAACGATAGAAAAAGCTTACGATTTCATCTTGAAATTGCAGGAATCTTTTGAGGAAAGAGAGCAAAAAATTGCAGGCGAATTGACTGAAGAAATTAGAAGAAGACTTCAGTTCATGATTGATGTTGGCTTAGGGTATTTAACGCTTTCTCGCACTGTTAACACACTCTCTGGTGGTGAAGCGCAAAGAATAAGGCTTGCAACACAGATAGGTTCTGGCCTGACAGGTGTCACGTATGTTTTGGATGAACCAACAATAGGGCTCCACCAAAGGGACAATATGAAATTGATAAATACTTTGAAAAAATTGAGAGACCTTGATAATACAGTAATTGTTGTTGAACACGACGAAGAAGTGATAAGAAGTGCCGATTACATAGTTGATCTGGGACCTCTCGGTGGTGAAAACGGTGGAAGGGTTGTCTATTCTGGGCCTGTAAGCAAATTAATTCAATCACCTGGCGAGTCAATCACAGGACAGTATTTGTCCGGAACAAAAAAAATAGATTTTCCAAAATCCCGGCGCAGGGGCAACGGAAAGACATTAACACTAATTGGCGCATGCCACAACAACCTTAAAAACTTGACAGTCAGTATCCCGCTTTCAACTTTTGTCTGTGTGACGGGCGTATCCGGTTCTGGCAAATCTTCCCTGATTCTGGACACGCTTTATCCTGCTCTGATGAACGAAATATACAAAACCAGACTGCCAACAGGAAAATACGATAGAATCGAAGGATTGGAAAATGTAGACAAGGTAATCGCCATAGACCAGTCTCCTATAGGAAGGACACCTCGAAGCAACCCAGCAACATACACCAAGGTATTTGACAGTATAAGAGAACTTTTTGCAATGACACCAGAAGCAAAAGCAAAGGGGTATTCCAAAAGTAGATTCAGTTTCAACCTGAAAGGAGGAAGATGCGAGGCATGTCAGGGCCATGGGCTTGTAAAAATAGAAATGTTGTTTTTGGCTGATGTTTACGTCGAATGTGAAGTTTGCAAAGGAAAACGCTATAATGAAGAAACTCTTCAAGTTAGATACAAAGGCAAAAACATACACGATGTTCTCGAAATGTCTGTTGACGAAGCACTCGAGTTTTTTAAAAATGTACCAGTGATATTCAGAACCTTGAAGCTTTTGTCTGAAGTCGGATTGGGGTATATAAAACTTGGACAACCTGCTACAACCTTATCAGGTGGTGAATCTCAACGAGTAAAGCTTGCTTCAGAGCTGAGGAAGCTGCCAACAGGAAAGACAGTCTATATTTTAGACGAACCCACCGTAGGACTACATTTTGAGGACATCAGGAGATTGATAAATGTTCTTCACAGACTTGTTGATAGAGGGAACACAGTAATAGTAATAGAACACAACCTGGACGTCATTAAAAATGCAGATTATATAATAGATCTTGGTCCTGAAGGAGGAGAACAGGGGGGCTATGTGGTTGCAACCGGCACTCCTGAAGAAATTGCAAAAGTCGAGTCCTCTTACACAGGACAATTTTTGAAAAAATTACTCAGATAATACATTATGGAGGTGTAAAAATTGAAAAAGTTTTTACTGCTTGCCCTGGTGATTTTTTCCATAAACGCCGTAGCGTACAATTTTTATTTTGCTAACATACACGCACATACTGCTTTTTCAGATGGCTCTTCTACTCCCACAGATGCCTACACATATGCAAAAAATTATGTTGATATTCAGGCAATAACAGACCATGCTTATTATTTTCGGCAAAAAATCGACAATCAGGATAAATTGTTGTTAACCAAAAAGATGGCAGAAGATGCTACGGTCGAAGGTAAGTTTGTTGCGATGTGGGGATTTGAATGGACTGGTGGGGTAGGACATATAAATGTTTATGGTACTACAGACTGGACTGATAGAAACGAATCCGATCTCAAAAATCTCTATAAATGGATTGTTTCTCACAGAGCCCTTGCTCAATTTAATCATCCGGGAGTAACATACGGAAATTTCTACGATTTTGAATATGATCTGGAAGCAGACAAATATATAAATCTAATCGAAGTTGGGAACGGTAATACAAGCAGGAGAACTATAACAAAAGAAATGTATTCTAATTATATTCTGGCATTGAACAAAGGATGGCATGTGGGAGCAACGGCAAATCAGGACAACCACAGACCAAACTGGGGATCAGCAAATGATACAAGAACTGCTATTCTTGCTGACGCACTGACTTACAATTCGATTATGGAAGCTCTCAAGCAGCGAAGAACTTATGCAACCGAGGATAAAAATGCAAAAATACTCTTCAAATGCAACGATTTCTGGATGGGATCTATTTTAAAAGATGCCACCCAGCTGAACTTCGAGATAAAATTAAGCGATGATGAACCATTTTATGAGGCAGTGTTAGTATCCCAGAGCGGAGATGTGGCAAAATGGCGAATCAATTCGAACGAATTTTCAACCAGCTATAGGATTGTGCCTCCAGATGGTTACGAGTGGTATTTTCTTTACGTGATTCAGAATGACTGGGACGAAATAGTAACCTCGCCTATCTGGGTACAATATGGAGATGTTCACGTGGTTA
This sequence comes from Pseudothermotoga elfii DSM 9442 = NBRC 107921, assembly GCF_000504085.1. Classification (NCBI taxonomy): domain Bacteria; kingdom Thermotogati; phylum Thermotogota; class Thermotogae; order Thermotogales; family Thermotogaceae; genus Pseudothermotoga; species Pseudothermotoga elfii. Next base: position 1,563,912 of record NC_022792.1, read on the forward strand.
ATTTGCATGAAAAAGTAAGCGGAAGGAATGTAGATGTGTATTTCGACCTCATAAATACATCAAATTTACCTGTTCATTGCGATATCAGCGTTAAAATTTCTAATGTGCCAGCCAGAACAGAAGCTGAATTAAAAGCAAGAGAAATAAAGCAGATTACGGTGCCTTTATCTAATGTCGAGAGTGGTATTCAAACCGTTGAAGTCTTTTTGAATGGTTTCAAAGCCCAAACCGGAACTGTTGAAGTCAAAAAAGGGCTTATAATAGTTGACCAGTCGCATGAAAATACTTATGAATCTTTCTGGAAAACTGCACAAATTGATATAGAAAATCAGGGTTATCAGGTTGAATATTCTCAAAGATTTTTCAAAAAAGTTCCAAATGCCTCGATGGTATTCTTAACTCTACCCTCGAAAGATAGTTTTCCTGAACTGAGAATGCTCAACGATTTTGAAATAGAGAATCTCGTAGAGTTCTACAAAAAAGGTGGACAAATAGTCCTAATAGCTTTGAAAAATTCTCTCATAGAAGATTCTTACAATACGTTACTGGAAAAGATGCATATAGATGCAAAACTTGCACAGTCTGAGGGAAATGTTTTTCTGTTTAAAAATGATAAAATGCTTGATTTCTACGAACAGGATGGATTTTTATTCATTTCCTGCGAAGAACCATCGCAATTGATGAAAAAATTGAAAGGGAGATTACCGTGAAAATTTTTGCTATAGATACTTCTACAGACACTCTGGTTATAGCGTACTCCAATGAACAAAATATACTCACACTTAATTACAGAGGAGTCGAGAAACATGCAAGTAAAATAGGCCCTCTGGTTCATGAATTTCTCAACATGGCAGATGTTAATAAAGGGTCTATCGATCTTTTTGGATGTGGCGTTGGGCCTGGTAGCCTTACCGGATTGAGAATTGGGATAGCTTTTATTCAAGGGATGGCCCACGCTTTTTCTAAAAATGTTGTTGCCGTCACATCATCCGAGGTTGTCGCAGCAAATTTTCTATACCATCAGGGCGAAATAGTAATAGTTAAAAAAGCACGTGAAGGATATGTCTACATAGCTTGCTATAAAGAAAACACAGAAATGCTGAAACCATCTGTGATGGAATTTGAAAAGGCTAAACATTTTGTTCAAACCCTTAATAATCCAATTGTAGTTGGTGATGCAAAAAAACTCTTTGAACATATTGCACAAACAGCTCCTGATGAGCTCGAAGCTATCAGAGGTGAGGTTCTATTGAACAAGGTGTTCGAAAAGATAAAAAGTAAATCCATTCTCAAACCCCACGAGCTTGAACCTCTTTACCTTCAAAAATCTATAGCAGAAATGAATTTCGAAAAAAGAAAAAGCAAAGGCTGAATTTATTTACTCTTTCTGGTTTTTCTCCTCTTTAATGTTTTAACTCTGTTTTCTGATATCTCCCTGGCTTTCTGAAGAGCTTTGATAACCAGATAATTTACCGAACCACGCTCATAACCACCTGTTTTCGTCAATTTGCCCGCTTTCTTACCGGTGAGAAGCTCTATAGCATCATCGACGTGCTCTACGGTCCAGATATGAAATCTGCCCTGCTTAATATCTGATAAAACACCATCGTTAAGAACAAGATTTTTCAAATTTGATTTTGGTATTACCACTCCTTGGCTGCCTGTCATACCATGTAATTTACAGGCTCTATGAAAGCCTTCAACTTTTTCAGTAACTCCCCCAACTGGCTGGACTTCTCCATGCTGATTCATAGAGCCAGTGACTGCTATTTCCTGTTTCACAGGTATTTTTGCAATAGCACTTATTAAAGCTATGACCTCCGCCAGCGATGCACTATCACCTTCTATCATTCCATAGACCTGTTCGAAATTTATTGTTGCACTGATAGATAATGGAACATGCCTGGCATAACGTTCGCCAAAAAACCCCTCAATTGTTAAAACCGCTTTGCTGTGAATTTTTCCACTCAAATCTGCTTCTCTCTGTATGTCAACAACCCCTGATTTACCTAAATGAGCCCTGGCGGTAATTTTTACAGGCACACCGAAACTATGGTCAGAAAGTTCCATCACAGTTAATCCGTTCACCTGCCCTATTTTATTTCCCGACGTCTCAATCATCAGATCTCGGGCTTTTATTTGAGAATCATACTTTTCTTGAATCAAACTCACTCTTTCTTCCCTCTGTTCAATTGCACATACTACATCCTGCCTTGTGATTGTTTTATTCTCGCGTTCTTCAGCAATGCTGCACGCTTCTCTGATCAAACTACTGATTTCTCCGAGTTTGACAGAGAGTTTTCCTCTATCTGCAGCAAGTTTTGAAGAATACCAGAGGATTTTTTCAACAGCTTCACGGTTGAGATGAGGCAATTTAAATTCACAACAAGTTGATGAAATAAATCCAAGATATTTCTTCACATTATCTTCGTTCATTTCAAGCTCCCAGTCAAACTCACTTTTAACTCTGAAAAGCTTTCTAACATCTTCATCATACGCATGCATGAGATAATAAACTTTTGGGGAGGCTATTAAAAAGACTTTCACATTCAATGGTATTGGCTGGGGTCTAAGTGAAACAACATTTGAAAATCCGAGGGCATTTTCTAAATTCTCGATCGTTATTTCCTCAGATAGTAAAGCTCTTTTGACACATTCCCAGGCATACGGATTCTTCAAAAGATTTTCGACTTCGAGAATCAGAAAACCACCGTTTGCTCGGTGAAAAGCTCCGGCTTTGATAAGCGTAAAATCAGTCAACATTATTCCGCCCTTGCTGTAATACTCAACCTTACCAGCGAGGTTCGAATAAGTGGGATTCCTTTCAAAAATCACCGGTGCTCCCTGCAGCTCAGAATTATCGACAATCAGGTTGACAGAATATCGTTTTTTGTACAGTTGTCTGAGGTCCTCGTTTTCACTTCTCAGATCACTGAGATTTGCAAGTACGTCATTTTCCACAGTACTGAGATATTCAACAACGTCGTAATTTGACTCATATTGTTTCTTTATCTCATCAAATAGAGCTCCTATGGTAAACAGTGCGGCATATTTGTCGAGATCTTTCAGTTTTTCTTTGTATTCTCTGTCAAGTTTTCTTGATTTATAAAGTGTTCCATCTATTATATGTTTCAACTTTCGGCTATTCTCGTTGAACATCTCTTTCACATTATCTGGTAAAGAATCCAGTGTTTCAGGAGTTAATGGTTTTCCATCGTAAATTGGCACAGTCACGACTCCAGTAGAAGTGATCTGAACTGCGAAACCAAGTTCTTTCGCTTTTTCCTGAAGTTCTTGCCACAATACAGTCTTCTTTCGCATATATTCATCTTCAAGTTCAGATCTTTTCGAAGCATAATCCTCGCTTTCAAATGTTTTTTCTACCAGCTCAATGACTTCTTCTGAGAGTTTTTCCATATCAGACTTTAATTGCGATCCTTTTCCTGATTCTAAGGAAATCGCCCTCGGCTCTGATGGATTTGAAAAATTATAAACATAGACCCAGTCTTTTGGAGCAGGCATTTTTAGTGAATATTTTTGTAAAAAAGATGTTACAAAACTTCTGCGACCTGTTCCGGGCAAACCAACTACAAAGACATTGAAACCCTTTTCGTTGATTTTTAAAGCTGTTTCAACAGCTTTTTTAGCTCTTTCCTGACCTATGAATCCCTGAGCAGGCTCTATTTCTGCACTTGTAGAAAAATCTGGCAGATATGGGCAGCGATAAACCAGATCATCATATTCCGCTTTCATAAAATTTCCCCCTCAAGTATGAGTTGAACAACCAGAACAACCAGAGCAACTCCCTGAAGAACAGGAATTTGATGAACCTTTTATCTGAATTCTTGGCAACTGCTTTACTAATTCCCCTCCGCAGTCCGGACAATCTGGGGCTTTTTCTCCCATTTTCATAAAAAACTCGAATTCCTTTTTACATTTTTCACAATAATACCTATAAAATGGCACGATAACCCTCCTCTCTAATCAACCGTCACTGTTTTGGAAAGATTTCTTGGTAGATCTGGATTTTTTCCTTCTCTGATAGCAAAATGGTAAGCAAAAAGCTGAAGTGGGATTGTAGCCAGAAAAGGAGACAAATACCATGGACAATCTGGATAATGAACCACTTTCATAACATTTGATGCAATTTCTTCAGAATCGTCAGAAATAGCTATTGCATACCCGTTTCTGCATGTTACTTCGTTTATGTGAGACACAATCATGTTGGTTTGAGAGCTGTGAGTAACAAAAAAGACAGGATAATTTTCCTCAACCATCGACAGTGGACCATGCTTGAATTCTGAAGAATACATTCCCTCAAAGTGCTTGTAAACAACTTCCTTTATCTTCAAAGCCCCTTCGAGCGCTACAGGGTGCATAACACCGTAACCAAGCACATATGAATCAGAAAAATTTGTCTGTGATTCTACCAATTCTTTTATTTGAGGCTCTGCTTGATGGAGTGTTTTCTCGAGCAATTCTGGCAGATTCTTAATCTGTTTTATATAATTATCGTCAAAACTCATCTTTGCCGCGAGATAATAAAGCACAGTGAGTTCGTTAATAAAAGTCTTCGTTGCCGGCACTGATATCTCTAATTCACAACAAAGAGGCACATTTAAAAGACTTCTCATCATTACCGTGGATCCCGTAACATTTACAATCGATAGCACAGTGCATTTGCCATCGAGAGAGTTGAGAACGTTTATCACATCCTTGGTTTCTCCACTTTGAGAAACCAAAATAAGCACATCTTCTTCTCCAACCGCATTTGCATAATTTTCAACAAACCTTCCTGCCTCACATGATACAGAAACTTTTTTTGCGAACTTGTTGAAAAAATAACTACCGGCAAGTGATGCGTGATAAGAACTGCCCGATCCTACTATAAAGATATTTCTTGCACGATTCAGAATATTAATGTATCTTGTAAGATCCATATCAAACCTCAAAAACTCCAGCAAAGTTGAGGTTGTTCTGGGCTGTTCATAGATCTCTTTAAGCATGTAATAATCAAAACCAAGCTTGGAAGCGGCCTCAGAAGAAATGTCCATAATTTGAGGTTCTCTCTGTATTTCATCGCCAGTTTTGATATCTCTGATTCTGTAAGAACAATGATCAAACTCGACGTACTCTCCATCTCTTAAAGGAACTATTCTACGAGTCAATGGAATAATTGATGGTAGATCAGATGAGGCGCAGACAAATCCTTTTCCGACTCCGAGATAAAGAGAAGATCCACGTTTAATGCAATACATTTTTCTATCATCAACACAGGTTATAACACACGCAAAGTCACCTTTCAGTATTTCGCCAGCTTTCTGAATAGCGAGATCCATATTATGATGGATATCATAAAATTTTTCTATGGCGTGAACTACTATCTCACCATCATTTTCACTCCTCAGTGTATGACCTTCTTCAGTAAAAAGCTTTCTCAACTGAACTGTATTGATTATGTTCCCATTATGAGCACCTATCATATTTTTGTCACAATCATAGTGAGGCTGGGCATTTTTTTGCGATGGTGTCCCAAAGGTGGCCCATCTGAGCTGAACAATACCTTTGAACCCCTTCATCTGTTCAAAGTTCAATTTCTGGTTGACCTCATCGACTATACCTACATCTTTTCTCAGATCAGAACTTCCACTTTCACTCACAACCCCAATACCTACAGAATCATAACCCCTGTAAACCAATCTTTTAGCAGCTGCTGTCAGGATCTTCCCGAGATCTTCGCGCTCTTCTTCGAAGATTATTCCAAAGACTCCGCACACACTATCTCCCTCCAGATTCAAGAGTCTCTTACAGATATAGTATACTGTTTCTTGTGCCATAACAAGCAGTCTCAAACGGGAGGATCAACAAACATATATGAGTGAGAAAAGCGTTGCGTTTGGCAGATTTCTGAAAAAATTTCTCGATAAACCGTTGCTGTTCAAAAGATTTTTGAATCTTGGCTTGTCAGCAGAATTAGCAAGAAGAAAAATGGCTGCCATTACCAGAAATGACTTCACCAGCTGGATGGATTTTGCGGCATTGAAAGCTGTACAAAAAGCTGTGTGCGGTGATACAGCATGGGTCAATCTATTTTTCCCTGTTGAAATTATACACGCATTCAGACTCAATTGTGTTTCTGCCGAAGGATTATCTGGAATGTTTGCTTCTATGCTCCTTGAGGACACAGCTATAACAAAAGCCGAATCTTTGGGAATTTCTCGAAATCTTTGCACCTTTCACAGGACAGGAATCGGCATAAGTTACTCGGGTTTTTTTCCAGGTCCTTCCTTTGTAGCAACAACGAATATTCTCTGTGATGGAAATATCCCTGTATTCACCACATATTCGAAACTGTATTCAGTACCTCTTTATGTCATAGATGTTCCAAGAAACAATCACTTGGGCAGCGAAGAATATCTGGTCAGGCAAATGGAAGATCTTATTTTCAACATAGAAAACCATCTTGGAAGGAAATTTGTCTATTCAGAACTTGTAAAACAACTTGAAATAGAAAAAGAGGCCCTCGATATAATGAGAGAAGCCTACCATAAACTTTGCATTAGACCGCTACCAATGGAATTGTACCAGCATGTCAACGCACTGTATTCTTTTCATATCGCCCCAAAGCATTATATTTTAAAGGCTGCAAAATCACTTATCAAATACGACAAACCACCAGAAAACAATAAAAAAATTCTCTGGTTACACCTCGCACCATATTACGATAACGAACTCTACAAAATCTTTTGCAGAACTTCTAAAACAATTGTTGCAACGAGTGAGTTCGAATGGGATTGGCTGTACTGGCAGGTAGATCCGGTGCATCCTTTTCAATCTCTTGCGAAGAAACTCATGCTAAACCCGGAAATTGGTCCCGTTGAAAAAAGAATAGATTTTGTTAGCAAATTGGCGCTGGATTTCAAGGTTGATGGCGTTATACATTTTAATCACTGGGGTTGCAAGCAGTCGTGGGGCAGCATTCATTTGATAAAGGAAAATTTTGAAAAACTTGGAATACCGTTTCTTGCAATAGATGGAGATTGCGTGGATCATTCAAATCAGTCATCTGCTCAGTTCAAAACACGAATTGAAGCCTTTTTGGAGATGATAGAGTGATTGTATACAATTGTCCTCTTGTCCCGTTTGAGTTTTTTAAAGCCCTTGATATACCTGCAAAACGTATTCAAAACTCTGGTTGTGAATTTGAATTGTTTCATTCGAATATATGCTCATTCTGTAAAAACTCATTTCCCTCGGTGAATCCTGAAGAAATTGTCATCTGGGTGGATTCGTGTGACTCAATGAGAAGAAGCGAAGATTTTTTAAAGAGAGCTTGTACTGTTTTCGACCTTCACATACCTGTTACCGTAAATGAAAAAAATGTCGACAAGCTGGCTCACGATTTGAGAAATCTCTGGAACAACCTCAAGCAGAGATACGGAGAAGCCGATGATGAAAAACTCATCATTGAACACAAGAATTTTCAAAAACAAAGTGAAAAGCTTTTGAAACTGCTTAACAACGATTTAAGATCTTCGGCGGAGCTTTATGAACAGATGACCTGCCAAAAGTGGATTGGTTCTGTTGAGAAAAAAGGTATACCAATATTGATCCTCGGAGCCTATGTTGAAAAAGACCTGATAAAGGTAATCGAAGACAGCGGGGGATATGCCTTAAATGGAACCTGTTCAGGACCGTTCGCGATAATTGGTGAGAATCTTAACAGCAACGATGTTTTCAAAAACATGGCCTTCAGAATTTTGAAAAAAAGTATCGTATGTATGCGATCTGCACATAACAGAGATATAGAAAAAATAATAAATTTCTACAGGCCATCCGGTATAATCTTACATACAATAAAATTTTGTGACTTCTACGGTTTCGACGAAAAAATTCTGAGAAACCTTAAAATTCCATTTACTGTTGTTGAAAATGATCTCAGCGGCACCAGCGCTCAATTGAAAACACGAATGGAGGCTTTGATAGAATTAGTGAAAAATTCAGAAAAGCAACCGGAAAGAAAATGCTACTACTTTGTCGGAATTGACAGTGGTTCAACAACAACGAAAATAGCTGTAATTAACAAAGACATGAAGATTGTTTATCAAGACATAATTAAAACAGGCGCTTATCCTAACTTAGCATCAAAAGCCATTTTTGAGAAAATGCTTGCAAAATTGAATATCAAAAAAGAAGCTGTCTATGTCGTATCAACAGGATACGGTAGGTCTTCCGTGGATTTTGCAGATGAGCAAATAACTGAAATAACCTGTCATGCAAAAGGAGTATATCAATTTCTGCCACAAACACGCACAGTAATCGATATAGGTGGTCAGGATAGCAAGGTGATAAGAATTGAAAACGGTAAGGTAATCGACTTTGTTATGAATGACAAATGCGCCGCTGGTACAGGAAGATTCCTCGAGGTGATGGCGAACGTTCTCGACGTCCCGTTGGATGAAATAGGTGAACTTTCCCTGAGATATTCAACAGAATTAAGCATAAGCAGCGTCTGCACAGTTTTTGCCGAATCCGAAGTGATCTCGCTGAGATCACACGGTCATTCGCGAGAGGATATACTGCACGCAGTTCACCTGGCAATTGCACGGAGGATAGGCACAATGTGCCAGCGAGTCAATGCAGATGTCCCGACTGTTTTAACAGGTGGAGTAGCTCAAAACAGAGGTGTAAAATTTGCTCTCGAAAAACACATGAACACTCGTATCGATATTCCAAAAAACCCTGTGCTGATGGGTGCTATCGGCGCTGCGCTTATAGGTGCTGAAAAACATCTTCAATGAACCTATATTTTCCTTTATCTGCTTGAACAGCAAAAATACATGAGCCACTACCTGTCATCATGGCAACAATCGGGTTGCACCTCTGAGCTTTATCAAGCGCGTCCTGTATTTGTGGATATTTAGAAGTCATTATTTCTTGAAAAACATTGTAAGAAAGTGCTTTTATCTGATTATGGTCCCTTTTCAAATAAGCTTCATAAAGCTTTAAAGCAAAGTCCGGTTTTTTTGCGTACGTCGATTCGTGTATCATTTGATAAGCAAACTTGGTAGAAACAGAAATTGTTGGGCAAAACAGATCTACTCTGTAATCACTTATAGGGTTGAGAAAGGTAACTTTTTCACCTCTTCCTTCAACTATTGCCGTTCCTCCAACAATCAAAAATGGTACATCAGATCCAACTTCAGCAGCAAGTATCAACAAGTCTTTGATGGAGATCTTAAGTTTTCTTCCTAAGAACCGAAGAACAGCTGCTGCATCAGAACTTCCACCACCAAGCCCAGATCCCATCGGGATGTTTTTTTTCAGTCTCACTTTTATTCCAAAACCCACATTATAAAACTTCTCAACTGTTCTGAAAGCTTTCTCTATCAAATTTGTTCCTTGTATTTCGATGTTAGTCTCTATTCTCACTTCACCACGTTTATCGATCTGGCTAATTTCAAGTTCATCATGCAAATCTATTGTTTGAAAAAGACCTGTTATATTGTGATAGCCATCCGGTCTTTTGGAAAGCACGTCCAAGTAAAGATTTAACTTTGCGTAAGCTCTTTCAATCTCAAAATAGTCAGATATGACCATCCCTCCAGATTTTTCTCATCAACGCGAATTTCATTCAAAGCTTTCCACCAGTATTCAAACATATCTGGCTCGTTCAACCCATGAAAAGTCGCTGTTGCAATATAAGCAACTCCAACATGGACCCTGCTGACGGGTGATTGAAGATCATTTATTAATCCTATGTACTGTAAATCTAATAAATCTACTTTCACCTCTTCATCTATTTCTCTTTTCATTCCATTCAAAAATGCACACCATGGGTCTGCACCATCTTCCCGTCTGATATGTCCGCCAACACCCACAGAAAATTTATTATGAAGTCTTTTTTCACCCTGTTTGTCAGTTCTCCTTAAAAGTAATATTTTGTCATCATTCATTACAACGACATAAGGAATTACCTGTCTGAAACGTTCATCGCTTTCAGCGATATCTCTATCAACAAATACACCATATTTTTTGACAGCTGTCTCTATATCTCTCAGTTCCACATAGATCAGCCCTTCCTGCATATTTGTAAGCTGATCAACAACAGTCGCTGGCACAGTCAAAATTTTTTCCTGCAACTCGAAGCCCTCCTTCAGTCATTTTTTGAAGCAACTTTGTTATAACAATCCCTGCAAACAGCTATGTATTTTTCTTTGCCTCCAATGTCTATTTCGGAATCGTCCTGAACAAATTTGTAGGTAAGCGTTGCGTTGTATTCACCACATATGTGGCACACCGCTTTCTTTTTGATGATTTCATTTGCAAGCGACATCAAAAGCATAGTAGTTTCGAATGGATTTTGCTTGAAAGTCATATCAAGCCCGGCACAGAAAATATCAACATCCTGATCGAGTAATTGTCTGACGATTTTAACCAAGTCCTTGTCAAAAAACTGGACCTCATCAACAAAAACCGCATCTACAGGTTGTTTGATGTATTTCATTGCATCAGCAGATTTCTCAACAGCAATCGCTTCTACTTCAACACCAGCGTGGGTTTTCACACAATCAACCCCATAGCGATTATCCAACGAAGGCTTGAAAACAATCGTCTTTTTTCTTCCAAGTCTGTAGATTTCAACATAAGAAAGTAGTTCGGTAGTTTTTCCAGAATACATAGGTCCCACTATTAATGTCAGTTTTCCAGCCACATTCAACCCTCCTGCAGCAATTTGTTTATTGCATCGAATTTTTCCTGATCTACAACATGCAGATACACACTTGTTGTTGATAAATTAGAATGCCCAAGTAGGTCCTGAACAACTCTTATATTAACTCCTTTTTGTAGAAGATGGGTAGCAAATGTGTGCCTGAGCGTGTGGGGGTGAATTCTTTTTTTGATGCCACACATCATTGTGTATTTACGCACTATCCTGAAAACTGTACTTGGATGTATTTTAATCTGTGAGCCAAAAAGGTAATCTTCTGGAGACTTTCCGCAACTGGTAATGTAGTTTTCAAGCTTTTCAGCAAGTTTACTGGTTAAAGGCACTATTCTATCTTTTTTCCCCTTTCCCATTGTTATTTTGACAAAAGCAGGGGAAAATGATAGATCTTCTACTCTGAGATTACATAACTCACTCACTCTCAAGCCGCAAAAATATAGAAGGGATAGCATGAGATAATCGCGCTGATTTTTCATTGAAAACTCAAGCAATTTTTGAATTTCAGAAGGCAACAGAAAATCCGGTATCCTTCTGCGAATTTTGGGGTTTCTAATGCCTTCAACAGGATTTTCATCTTTAATAGATGTTAACTGAAGATAATTGAAGAAGCTTCTCAACGATGATATCTTTCTGGCCAGAGAAGTTGAATTCAACTTTGTCTTCTGTTTAGAAAGTTTTTTTATGTATTCTTCTATATGGAGCCGTGAAACATCTTTCAATTCGATATCATTTTCAATTAAAAAGCACAAAAATTGTTTTACATCTCCCACATAAGCAACAACTGTGTGATCAGAGAGTCTTCTCACATGCATCAGGTAATCTGAAAAATTCTGAAGGATTCTTTCCAAAATCTCACCATCCAGTTAGATAGATGAAAATTACGTAAATGTTCGCAATGAGCAGCATTAATAAAGTTATAGGTGCAGCTCTTTTCATATAGCTGACAAATCTAACAGTCCCCCCACCATACTTACCAAGCAGTGAGACACCAACGATATTCACTGCAGCACCAATTGTTGTACCATTTGCACCAAGCGACGCTCCCAAAGAAAGTGCCCACCAGATTACGGGGGTAAAACCCATCAATAAGAGTGTTTGAACGACTGGTATCATAATAATAACTGTAGGAACAGCGCTCAAAAACATTGCAAGTATGCCGGAAAGCCATATTAGCGTTGTCATTAGAATGATCGGCGAATGTACTTTCGAAATAACATTTGTTAAATAATCTATCAGTCCGACTTTTCTCATCGCATAGGTTATCATAAAAAGTCCTATCAAAAAGAACAACGTGTCCCATTCAACCTCTTTTGCAGCCTCCTCAAAAGATTTTCCATATATAACAAGGGCAATTGTTGCTCCAGCCATAGATATCAACGCCATTTCATAATCAAGTACTTCGTGCAAAGCAAAACCGAATATCACTCCCAGAAACACAAACAGCAGAGCTATCATTTTCTTTTTATCTATTATTGCTGACTTCGGATCTGTCGTTGCCAGTTTTTTTATTTTTTCCCTCATTGATTCATCCGAGTTCATTTTCCTGAACCAGATAAACAACATCAGCATAAGTATCAAAATACACACAGGAGCAAGGTGTATTATAAAACTGTTGAAACTTAACTTACTTGCAGAACCAATAATTATGTTTGGTGGGTCGCCTATCATAGTCGACGCACCCCCCAGGTTAGAGGCTATTATTCCTGTAACCATCAAATATTTTGCATCTATTCCAACAGTATCAGATATAAAAAGCAATATAGGTGCAAAGATCAATATTGTCGTGACGTTATCCAGAAAAGCTGAAAGCAAAGCTATTGATATAACAATGAGAGAGAGAGTCTTTCTTATATCCCCTCTCCCCATCTTAACAGCATAAACAGCCACAAATTGAAAGAAGCCTGTTGATTTGAGCAATCCCACTATGATCATCATACCTGCAAGCAAACCGATAGTGTTGAAATCTATGAATTGGGATAAATTTTCGAGACTCATGTCTTCAACAATTTTCATGAATGCAACTATGAGCCCCATTAAAAAGACCATCACAGAAGATTTAAACCTGCCACTCAATATGAAGTAATATGACACACAGAAAATAGCGAGCATCAACGCCTGCGAAAACACCACTTATCACCTCTCAAAACTGATAGAATTCAGCAAATTCTCCAGCATTTATTCCCTCAACTCCAAGAGGAATCCTTATCACTCCATCTGCATTTGCTATATTTGAAACATGAGCACTTTCACTGAAAAGTGGCTCGGCGAAAATTTTTCCATTTTTGAAAACTGTTTTTACTCTGACAAAATGTTCTCTTCCTTGAATTGAAGGAACATTTTTTGCCAATATAACAAACCCAGAAGGTGCAGGAGTAAAATCATTTGCCCCCGCCAATTTTCTCAACACAGGAAGCAAGAAAAATCGTGAGCTTACGAAAAATGAAACAGGGTTACCTGGTAATCCAAGCACAGGCTTTTCACCAATCATTGCGAAGATGGTTGGCTTACCTGGTTGAACAAGTGCGCCATGGTATATAATTCCCGGCTTGCCCAACCTTTCAATTGCCCGTGCAGTGTAATCTCGAGGGCCTATCGAACTCCCACCAGCTATTACGATCAAATCGTAATCATTCAGGAACTTTTTCAGCGATTCATACAAAGATTCCTCATCATCTTTCACATGAGAAACTCTCTCTGCAACAAAACCGTGTTTTTCGATCCAAGCTTTTAGAGTATAGGTGTTACTATCCCTCACCTGAGCTGTATCTGGCTTTTGCCATGGTTCTACTATTTCGTCTCCCGTTGAGATAATAGCTACCTTTACTTTCCTGAAAACTTCAATCTGCATTAATCCGAGTTGCAACAAAAGTTGTACATGTCCAGATTTTAAAAGCGTCCCTTTCTCCAAAATTCTATCGCTCCGCTTGATATCTTCGTCAAATTTCATAACATTTTCTCCAGCAGAAACTGGTTTCATGATCTCTACAAATTCTCCGAATCCTTGAGTATGCTCAACCATTACAACTGCATCTGCCCCTTCAGGTATCGCTCCACCAGTTGGAACCCAGGCAGCCTCGCCTGGTATCAGTTTTTTATCTGGTTTCTTTCCAATATGAACTTCAAAAGCAATCTTTAGCAGCGCTGGCATACTACTGGAAGCACCTCGCGTATCAAGCGCCCTAAGTGCATATCCATCTACCAGAGACTTGTCGAAGCCAGGTAGATTTTCTAAAGAGAAAATATCTTTCGCGCAGACGCGCTCCAAACTTTCGAGCGTGTCAAGTGTCTCTATTTCGGTCACTGATCCCACTTTAGAAACATAACTACTGTAAATATCTTCCAGAGTCGCAAATCTTAGAGATTCAACCTTCATTTTTTTTCACCAGTTTTTCCCTTTCATGAGCACAATCAGCAGTCGAACCTTTTATTTTCTCAATCGCGTGAGGTATTACAGGAAGAATTATCGATAGATTCTCTTCAACTGCCCGGGGACTACCGGGTAAATTTATTATCAATGTTTTGCCACGAATACCAGCTATTGCTCTTGAAAGCATCCCAAAAGGTGTGTGTACCATAGATTTACTTATCATAGCTATTTCTATTCCATAAATCCTTTTTTCTACAACGGAAATTGTTGCTTCTGGTGTTACATCTCTTGGAGAGAGGCCTGTCCCACCAGTTGTTAGAATAAGGTCAAAGCCAGATTTGCAAAGGTTCAACAGCTCATTTTTAATGTCATCCAGTTCATCAGGTACTATTTTGTAATACATGATGTTTGCATCTATCGTTTTCAGCATTTGCTGGATAATTTTTCCACTTTCATCAATTCTCTCACCCTTGGAAGCCTTATCACTGATTGTTATTACCGCTGATTTGATCACAATTTTCACCTCTGATTATTTTCCCCACACTTGAAAGATCATACCCCTGATAGATCAAATCACTGTTGCAAAAATTTTTTGAAAGTATCAAATCCATTATTATTTGAAATCTATCATCATTGAAAAATTCTTCCAGAACCAGCAAATCATAATCTTCCCAGATCAGTGGGATAAAATCAAGATCCATTATTTTTGCGGCAAAAGCAATGCCAAGTCCCACATCAGCCATGCCTTTTTTAATCTTCAGAGCAAGATTTATGTGCGTAAACTCTTCGTCTTCATAGCCATTTATCTGTGATGGATCAATTCCAAGCTTTGAGAGATGGTAATCCAGAAGAATTCTCGTTCCCGCAGCTCTCTGCCTGTTGACGAACCTGATATCTTTTCTTGTCAGATCAAACAAATTTTCAATTTTCTTTGGATTACCTTTCTGAACTATCAAACCCTGATTTCGCTTGACAAACTTCATCAGGATGTATTGGGGAAGGTATCTCTTTAAATATGGTACATTGTACTCGCCAGAAACTGGGTCAAACAAATGTATTCCTCCTATATGGGCACAGTTTTTTGCTACAGCAGCAACTGCTCCCATACTTCCAGCATTCACGATTGACATATTCAATGAGAAATCTTTTTGTTTCAAAAGATCCGCTATTATGGAAATAAGCGGATCATGGCTTCCAACAAACAGTATATTTTTATCTATCTCTTCAAGCGACCTGTTCAACCCAACCGTGACCTTATCTCCCTCGTCAAGTAGCTCAACTCCTTTTTGAACCACAACAGTGCCGCTCATCTTTGATAAAGCGTCCATACTTGCCGCTCCACGTTTCAACGGAACAAAAACGTATCGATCTTTGATTTTTGCCAGACTTACCCTTATAAATTCATCTTCTGATATAGAAGAAACCACTCTTCTGAGAGAAGACGCCTCCAGAAACAGGTTTTTCTCCGTTATAATTCTGTATTTCTCATTTATCAGGGGCTTAACAATATTCTCGAGGATCACATAGCATGAGCCCGGATATCCAGGAAGACATATGACTGGTTTGTTTCTGATTATTCCAAGGATGGTAGGCTTGCCAGGTCTCACATTTAACCCGTGCACAACAACTTTTCCAAGCTGCTCTAAAGCATGGTAAGAATAATCAAAAGAGCCGGCCGAAGAACCAGCATTTAAAAAAATCAAGTCGTATGATTCTACCGCTTTTAATATAGTTTCAGATATGAGATCTAACGAATCCGGAACGACATCATTTACATTGACATCCACATCAAGTTCCTCAAGATAAGCCTTTATCATAACAGAATTTGTTTCCGGGATCGCTCCAACATCTATTTCATCTTCTGGCTGAACGACTTCCCCACCTGTTGGTATGACAATTGCTTTCATTTTTTTAAGCACTTTCACCTCAAAAACCCCGGCTGCCAGAAGAAGTGCTACATCATAAGGTCTGAGTCTATGATATCGAGTAAAAATCATGTCCTGTTCACATACATCCTCACCTATTAATCGGACATTATGAAAAGGTGGAATTGATTCAAATATTTGAACATGGTCTTCATCGATTACATGAACATTTTCTATCATTATCACACTGTCAAAAGGTATTTTCATAGGATTACCTGTGTTTATGAATTCAAACTGATTTTTTTGTAAGATTTTTGGTCTTACTTTCGAAGCACCAGCAGTATCAACGCTTCTCACGGCTATTCCATCCATAGCAGCACTATTGTAAGCTGGTACATTTCTCTTTGCATACACAGCTTCTGCAAGAACCCTTCGGGCAGATTTCCTTGTCTGAATTATCTCTGATTCATCAAAGAAAAAACCTCTTTGCTGCAATTCTGCTTTGTATTTTTCAAGCGCATCTGACACATCAAGTTTTTTCAAATATATCTTTCTTTGCAAAACCGCACCTCCAATCTTTATGATAGCACTAACTGACAATTGTATAATTTCTCTGAGGAAACATCATGAGACCTATTTATGAGAAAATCAAGCGAAGAGCTGACATTTTGAAAAGAAGAATGAAAAAATGCAATCTTTGTCCGAGAAAATGTGGTGTAAACAGATTAAACAACGAAATTGGCGCCTGTAAAACAGGTTATGGGGTTTTTGTTTCAAGCTATGGTCCACATTTTGGCGAAGAAAGTTTTTTGGTGGGTAACGGTGGCTCCGGAACGATCTTTTTCAGTGGTTGCAACATAACATGCGTTTATTGCCAGAATTGGCAAATAAGTCAGTCCGTCAAAGAAAAGAAAATTTCTGTAGAAAAACTGGCAAACATAATGATAGAACTCCAGAAAATGAATTGCCACAACGTGAACCTTGTTAGTCCAACCCACCAGATAGCCTTCATTGTTGAAGCCGTTTCAATTGCTGTCGAAAAAGGACTCAAAATTCCTATTGTCTATAACTGTAGTGGTTATGAATCTTTATACACACTTGAATTACTCGAAGGATTAATTGACATATACATGCCAGATTTCAAATACGGGGAAGATTCAATAGCTCTGAAATACTCCGGTATAAAAAATTATGTGGCTCACACCTTTTCTGCATTAAAAGAAATGCACAGGCAGGTAGGTGCTTTGAAAATAGAAAACAATTTAGCTGTGCGAGGCGTTTTTGTAAGGCATCTCGTTTTACCGGAAAGATTAACTGCCCTAGAAAAAATTTTTCAACTTATATCTTCAATTTCCAGAGATATACCCGTGAATATTATGAGCCAGTATTATCCAGCTTACAAAGCTCATCATTATCCAGAGCTTTCAAGAAAAATTCACGTTGAAGAATACAACGAAGTTTTTCAAATGGCTAAGGATTTTGGGTTAAAAATAATCGCTTAGCAAAGTAATACCCCGAAAAACTGCCTGGTTATAAATTATCTAAATAAATGAAATGCTTTTATTTCTTAACACCTATGGTGTTAAAATATATTCAGAGGAGGTGTAATTATGAGTCTATCAGAACGAATACAGAGTGCTGACTGGAAGGCAGAAAAACATGTACCTGTAATCGATTGCCCAGACAGTGTTAAAGCAGATGAGCTTTTCGAAGTAAAAGTCTCAATTGGTAAAGAGATCGCTCATCCAAACACAACAGAACACCACATCAAATGGATCAAAGTTTTCTTTCATCCAGATGGTGAGAAATTCACTTATGATGTTGCTACATTTGAATTCAATGCTCACGGTGAAGCTGTAGCTGGTCCTAACCAGGGATCAGTGTGGACTCACCATGCGGGAAATTTCTGGATGAAAATCAAAAAGTCTGGAACAATGTATGCCCTTGCTTATTGCAACATTCACGGCCTTTGGGAAAGCAGTAAAAAGATAACTGTAGCATGAGTGCCGGCATTTGCCGGCATTCTGTAAGGGGGTACACATATGAGAGCTGTTGAGATAAAACCCGATGTTTACTGGGTAGGCGTTAATGACAGATTCACACATCTTTTTGAAGGTTTCTGGCCTATAGGAGAAGAAGGTATATCTTACAACGCGTATCTGCTGAAAGATGAAAAGAATGTTTTGATAGATCTTGCAAAATCTATAAAAACTGATGAATTCTTTGAGCAAATCGAAGAAATAATTCCAGTATCAAAAATAAATTATGTGGTCATAAATCATATGGAACCAGACCATACAGGTATCTTAACAGTTTTAAAAAAAATAGCGCCAAACGTGGAGATTCTTATAAGCGAAAAAGGCGCAAATCTTTTGAAGGCTTTTTACCATATAGACAACAAGGTGAGGATTGTCAAAGATCAGCAGGAGATAAATATAGGGAAAAAAACTTTGAGATTCTATTACACACCTTATGTTCACTGGCCGGAAACAATGATGACTTATGAGATAAACCATAAAATCCTGTTTTCCTGCGATGGATTTGGAGGGTATGGAGTTCTGAGAGGAACCATATTCGATGATGAATGCAGTGAAAAAGATTTTTACCTTAAAGAGATGCTGAGATACTATACCAATATAGTTGCAACATTTTCTCGTCCTGTGCTTAAAGCCATAGAAAAACTAAAATCAGTTCCCATAGAGGTCATCGCACCTTCTCATGGTTTGATCTGGCGCAAGCAACCAGATCTGGTCGTAAATTTGTACAAAAAGTGGGCCGAATACGCCTCTCAGCCATCTGAAAAGGGCGTAACATTGCTTTATGGATCTATGTATGGAAATACAGAAAGATTCATGAGCAGTGTTCTAAAAGGACTTTCGCAAACAGGAATACCTGTTGAAGTTTTCAATGTTGCTGAAACACATGTGAGTTATATACTGGCCTCTTTGTGGAAATATAGAGGTGTGATTATTGGAGCTCCGACATACGAAGGATCTCTCTTTCCACCAATGGCAGAGACACTTGAAGTGTCATCTATCAAGCATGTTCAATTCAAGACAGCCGCGATATTTGGTAGTTATGGCTGGAGTGGAGGTGCCTCAAAGCGCGCTAAGGAAATAGCAGAAGCTTTGAAATGGCAGATAGTTGATGTTTATGATTTTAATGGTGGACCAACCGAGGAAGATTTAAAGAGGGCAGAAAAACTCGGCTTTGATTTTGCACAGAAGATTTTAAACCAGCCATGATAGATGACCTAAAAAACAAATTGTTAAAAGCAAATCTGAGAATTGTATCCCAAAAAGAGATTCAGTATGGTATCCAGTTTTTGATAGAAAATTGCGGATACCTGAGAATATATTTCAGAAAAAACAAAAGTACAACTGTCGATCTATCTCAAATAAAACCATCGTGTCTTGAGAAAATTAAACATGCATTGGGGGAAGAAAAACCGACATTCGAAACTCTTTTTTGCAAAGACTCAGATCTTTCTATACAGAAGCGCATTCTGGAAAACCTTCCCGCCGATCCCAAAAATATTTTACCGGCAATAGGATCTGATGAAGTGGGGAAGGGCGATGTTTTTGGTCCTGTTGTGGTTACAGCTGTGTACATTGGTTGCAAAGAGTATGTAGCTTTGAAAGATGTGGATATAAAAGATAGTAAATCTATTAACGATCGCAAAATTTTAGAGATTTCGAAAAAAATAAAAAATATCTGCCCTCATGCGATTGTTGTCTTTGAGCCTGAAAGATTGAATGAAAAAAAGATAAATATGAACAGATTACTGGAACAAATGCACATAGATGCAATTTCACGAGTTTTAGAAAAAAGATCATCACTTATAGCTGTATACGACGATTTCGGAGCAAAAAAAGACAGAATGAGGTCAGTTGAACAATTAACCCTGATAGGATTCAAAAATGGTGAAAGAAACCTTGCTGTAGCTGCAGCATCAATTGTATCGAGGGCAGAATTTTTAAATTGGATAGAAACTCGTTCCAAGTTTTATGAAATGGAGATACCACTTGGAGCAAGTAATAAAACTATAGAGTTCATCCGCCAGTTTATCAAAAAATATGGCCTGGAAGAACTGAAAAAAATTGCAAAATTGTGTTTTTCAAATGTTAGAAAGTTTCTTACTTTGGAACAAAATTCATGAGTTCTTCATCAACGACAACGCCATTTTTCACAACAACGGCATCATCAAGAATTATGGTCGAATTAAGACAAACCCCATCGCAATGTGACGGAGCTTGATCTTCCATTTTTATATCTGGAATCATATCCTCCCCTATGTATCCGATCCCCCATTCACTGCACCCCCATACTCTTTCATCCTCAAGCACATTGCCCGTGAGTTTGGCTCCTGGATTGAAACCAAGCGATATATGAGCTAGTCTGAACATACCTCGATGTTTAAATGATTCAAGCCATTTTTTAAAAATAATGCTTTCTGTTCCTCCTGAAATTCTTTTTATTTCGCCATTTTCAATAGTGAGCTCCACAGGCTCCCTAAGTATGCCAGCAGGAGGAACAAGAGATCCATCAAAAACTATTTTACCGTTTATGGATTCAAACACAGGTGACCAGCTAATTTGCCCAGGAAGCATATAAATCCCCGGTAGATTTGCTTCTCCTGAATCGCATATAACGGGTCTATGTGGATGATTTTCGAAATTTATATCTGTGCCAGCGGCGGTTGTGATTCGAACCTTTCTGGCTTTCGAGATTCTCTCTGTTACCTTTTTGAGAAATTCTCTCAATTTTCTCAGATCGAGATCCAGTGTTCTCTGCATCATTTCCGAATTCATACCAACCAGGCACATATATCTAAGATTTTTATTTTTCATGGCCTGTTCATAAACTGTGGAATACAGGAGCCATCTTTCATTAAATTCAATCCATACGTCGCAATGTTCCAGAGCGGCACTCAGTGTTCTTAAAGGAAGCTGCGGATCAGCTGCTTTTCCAACACCATCTGGAGCAGGCACGCATATAAGAACAGGTTTCGCACCCATTTCAACAGCTGCTGCCGCTGTAATCTGAACCACTTGCAAATCTGAAAGTGTGTCATAAGTCAAAACAACTTCTTCGCCTTCTTTGATTTCAAATACATCGTTAATGAGTTTTTTTGCAGGGCGAATCAATTCAAATCGCACTTTTTATTCTCCTCTCAACAGGAATAAAATCTATATCAAAGCCGAAATGTCTTGGCCCAAGTATCTCAATAGCCCTTGGACTGCGCCATACTGGCTCTGAGGGAATACCAATAACGCTGACTTTGTCTTTTCTTTTCAGGTGTGGATTCAGTACAGGAGAAGCATCTTCGGAGTGGACAAGTATTATCAGATCCGGGCTGGTGACATATGGAATGTCGTCAATCCATGAGATCAGATTTTCATTTTTAAACCATATTTTCATAATTCTCCCTTTATATTTTTCCACACCTTCTATGTACATATCTCCTACTGTAAAACCATCTTCGTCTCGCCAGTTTGCATCTTTCAGGGCAACACCTTTGAATAGCACGTACCCACCGGCAGATTTTGCAACCGCTGCAACGGGATCTTCTCCTTTAATCAGAGCTGCCTCGCGAACTTTCGCTATTTTCCATGCTTTTGACAGAGTGTTTGCTACGATCGACTTTTTCAAGATTTTAGCATCGAGCGGATGAGATGTCACACCTATTCTATTTTCACTTGCCACAGCCACAGATCTGATAATCTCTTCGGCTTGTTCATCACATGAAATTTCCGGGACTATTATTTTATCCCCAAATTCATTACACAATGAAAATGGAGTCATAGGGATATCATATAAAAAGAAAGTTGTGTGCTGAACCTCGGGGACTGCACGACCCACGGGATCTGCATTCACAACAGGAATGTTTTTCATAGCAGCCACCTGGAAAGCCACCGCCGTATTTCCTCCGCCAAGTTCTGTTGGAAAAACACCTGAAATTTTTTTGCCCATGAACTCTTCGAGTATGTTCAAAGATTCCAACACAGGAGACGTAATTTTCCTCGAAATTTTCTTTTTTTCTATCATGTCTCTCGGGGAAACTGACCCAACAAAATATGGGCATGCCACCAAATCGCCTTCGTTTAACTCTTCCAAGGAGATCATATTAACTTCTGCATTCACTTCTTCAACCATTTTCACACCCTCTTGCAGATCACCGCCGCCGCCAGTACCAAGCAAAGCACATCCAAACAAAATTTGTTTAATATCATCTAAATTAAGTCTAATCACATCCTGTGCCCCCTTTCAGCTTTTCCAACAGGCAGAAAATCTATTGTCTTTCACCTGCTTCAAACTCATATCGTGCTTCGAACAAATATTTTCTGCAATCGGACATCGCGTGCGAAATAAACAGCCAGACAATAACTCAACAGGATCAGATGGTTCTCCCTGAACTCTTGGCCTGAACAAAGGAATATTTGGATCTGGAACAAATATCGAGGAAATCAAAATTTCAGTGTACGGGTGAAGTGGATTATCTATCACTTCTTCAGTTGGACCCAGCTCCATAACCTTTCCGAGATACATCACCATTGTTCTGTGGCTGATACTCCTGACCACAGAAATATCATGGCTAACAAATAGATACGTTAAATCAAACTCATTTTGCAACTGCATCAAAAGATCTATCACCTGAGCTTGAACAGACACATCTAAGGATGCGGTAGGTTCATCCAAGATGAGAGCTCCGGGCTTTATCGACAGCGCACGGGCTATAGCAACGCGCTGGCACTGACCTCCACTCAGCTCTCCTGGATACTTGTACATATGTTTTTCATTCAACCCTACACGCTCCAGTAGCTCGAGAACCATACCTTTTCTGTCAATACTGGAGAATCTGGTATGAACCATTAAAGGCTCACTCACTATTTCGAGAACCTTCATCCTTGGATTTAATGACGTCACAGGGTCTTGAAAGACCATCTGAATTTTTCTTGAAACCTTCTGTCTGTACTGTTCACCTTTCAAACCGTTTACTTTTACGCCATCAAGGTATATTTCACCGCTCGTTGGCTGAACCAAACCATTAATGCAGCGAACTAATGTACTTTTTCCACTTCCTGATTCTCCTACTATTGCCAGTGTTTCACCAATTTTCGTGGAAAAACTTATTCCATCAACAGCTCTCAAAATTTTCTTTCTTCCCCAGATGCCACTGGATCTGACCAAAAAATACTTTCTCAGATTAACTACCTCAATCATCTCTGACACCACCACATGCGTGACATGCAACCAGATGTCCTGGTTCAATTTCAACAAGCTCTGGAGATATCTCTGAACAAATTTTGCGGCTTATTCCACATCGGCTGTGAAACCTGCATTCATTCGAAAAACTATTGAATGACGGAACAGAACCAGCGATTGGCTTCGGTCTGGTTTTCTTTTTTGGATTAAATATGCAACTCATAAGACCTGCTGTATACGGATGCAGCGGTTTTTCAAAAATTGTTTTCTTCGGTGCAATTTCAACCATCATCCCGGCGTACATAACCCCAACACGATCAGCTATCTGAGCAACGATACCCATATCATGTGTGATGAAGAGAATAGAAAGTTGATTTTTTTCCTTTATCTGAGCTATCAGATACAAGATTTGACGCTGCACTGTCACATCAAGTGCAGTCGTTGGTTCATCGGCTATCAACAATTTTGGTTTGCACGCCAGTGCCATTGCTATCATAATGCGTTGTCTCATGCCACCAGAAAGTTCATGTGGATAAGATTTAAGAATTCTATCTACGTCGTATAACTGAACCTGTTTCAGCAGCTCTGGCATTTTTAAGCCTGCTTCTTTCTTAGACATATGCTGCCTCGTTACCAGAATGTCCATTAACTGTTTTTCAACAGTATAAAGTGGGTTTAATGAAGAGGTCGGATCTTGAAAGATCATAGCCACATCTCTTCCACGAATCAACTCTACTGTTTTATCGTCTATTTCCGTTCCATTGAAAAAAATCCTCCCCGATCTAATAGCATTTACAGGAAGCAGATTCAAGATAGAAATAGCTGTCACCGTTTTTCCGCATCCTGTTTCGCCAACCAGCGCAAACACTTCGTTATGGTTGATAGAAAATGAAACATTCTCAAGCACTTTTATCTTTCCACTGAGTGTTGCAAAAGTCAAAGAATAGCTTTCAAATTCCACAAGTTTTTTCACAGAAAAAATCTCCTCCTGAGCCGCGGATCAAGAATTTCTCTCAAAACATCTCCGAGCAAATTAAAACTCATAACGAGTAAAAATATGAACAAGCCAGGAAAAGTTGGAACCCACCAGTAATTCAGAAAGTAATTCTTTCCTTCACTTATCATTAATCCCCAGTCTGGAGCTGGTGGCTGGACCCCCAGGCCGAGAAATGACAAAGCAGCTGCCTCCAGTATGGCTGAGCCCATATCCATGGTAGCCTGTACCAGAACGGGAGTTACACAATTTGGGAAAATATGCCTGATCATAATCATAAAATTTGAAACACCAGCAGATCGCGCCGCTTCTACGTAAGCGAGCGTTTTAATCGAAAGCACCTGAGATCTTGATAACCTTGCATACCACGGCCACCAGGTTATCACCAGAGCAAGCACAGCATTACCCAACCCTTTTCCAAGAGTCGAAGCTATCAACAGAGCCAGCAATAAAGGTGGAAATGCAAGGAAAATGTCGGTAAATCTCATTAACAGATTATCTACAATTCCACCGAAATATCCAGCGGCAATGCCGACAATCATTCCTATCAAACCCGAAAACGTCACGACAGTTATACCAACCAGAAGTGATGTTCTGCTGCCGTAGATAATACGGCTGAGTATATCTCGTCCCATGTGGTCAGTTCCCAGGATATGCTTGCCGCCAGGTGGTTGAAGGCGTTCCGAAAGATTCGGTTCTCCCAGCGCCTGATCTTTATAAGGAGTTATAAATGGCGCAAAAATAGCCATGAACAAAGTCAACGCGATTACCACAACTGAAAACAAAGCTGTTGGTTTTTTTAACGCAACTTTCAATACCAGAATGGAATCCAAAAATTCCACCACCTTAATATTTAATTCGCGGATCTATTTTTGCCTGAAGAATATCCACTACGAAATTGATCAGAACATATGTTATCGAAACGACAAGTGTCACCCCAACGATAGCAGGATAATCCATACTCAATATCGAGTTTGCAGCATATCTTCCAAGCCCCGGCCAGTTGAAAATCAATTCAACCAGAAAAGCTCCAACAAGCGTATAGGCAAATGAAAGAGCAACAGTCACCATCGCTGGTGCTATGGCATTTTTCAATGCGTATTGAAAATAGATTTTTCTTTTCGGTATGCCATAAGCTATGGAAGTTCTTATGTAATTTTCATTCAAGACTTCTATCATCATCGATCTTACCTGTCTTGTTATCAAACCAATGGGATAAACAGATAAGGTTATTGCAGGAAGAATCAAATGTTTAAGAACGTCTACAAAAGCTGGAATATTCCTATCAATTAAGGTATCGATCAAATAGAAACCTGTAATTTCCTTAAACGGATTCGTGAGTGAAACAACAATATCAATCCTATCGGATAATGGTAATATACCAAGATACTTGAAAAATATTAATTGAAGAATCATTCCAAACCAGAAACCAGGCAATGAAACTCCTGCTACTGCGAAGATTCGATTTATACTATCGGGTAATTTGTTCTGGTATACTCCAGCATAAACTCCCAGGATAATTCCAATAATTATGGCTAAAAATTCTGAAAAAAGAATCAACTCAAAGGTAGCACCAAAGGCTTTGAATATATCCTGTGAGACCGGATTATGCGTTCTTATAGAAATACCAAGATCCCCTCGCAAAAGATCTTTGAAAAAATAGAAAAAACGCTCAAATAGGGGCAAATCGAGTTTCAATTTCTCTCTTGCATTCTGGAGAGCACTGTAGGTTGGATGTGGGCCAACCCACAGTGCAGCAGGATCTGATGGAACAACTGCCGATATTACATAAACAACCAGTATCACGCCAAAAATTACTATGAGAGAACTTATCAGTCTTGAAACACTATACCTTAACCAGTTCACAGATCAATCTTCCTCAGAAATTTGTTTCTAAATTATAGAAAAATACAACATTCGGATAAGCAGGATTGCTTTCAAATCCTTTTACTGATTTATGAAGCACATAAACCTCATCAATTTGGTATAGCGGAATCGCTGGCATATCTTCTCTGAGTAGAGTTTCAACCATTCTGTAAAATTCTTCCGCTTTCTTCAGATTAATGCCTTCTAAGGTGACTGCTCGATCCATAAGTTCATCAACTTTGTCGTTGTAGTAATAAGAGAGATTAAACAGAACCTGATCTTCGGTATGGAACATGCTGTATAGAAAATCATACGGTGTCATAACAGTTGGCCACCAGTACATTATGAACATGTCCTGAGCTTGAGATGGATCACTTCTCGCAAGCGCCCACTGTTGTTCCCAGTTCATTGGTCTGATTTCTGTATCTATGCCAAGTTTCTTCAACGATGACCAAATCAATTCAGCTGTTTTTTTCTCACCTTCATCACTCTGCATGTAAGTCAGAAGGACTTTGAATGATTTCAGGTTTAACCCAGATTTGCTCAGAAAATTATCCGCTTTATTGAGATCCTGTACAAGTGGCTCCAGATGATCTGCATGAGCAACCATGCCTTTGGGTATGATACCATTAGGTCTTGTTCCATAGCCAAGCAAGACATACTTCAGGATATCATCGTAAGGAAGAGCATATGCGACTGCTTTTCTGAAATCTTTGTTATTGAACGGAAGTTTTTTCGTGTTAAAAAACAGATAAAGCACCTGATAACTTGGTTTCTTTTTCACAATTACATTTGGATTATTCTCAAGTTTTTTTAAATCATCGTATATCAAATCTCTCGTGATATGAGCTTTTCCCGAAGTAACCATCTGTGAACGCAGTGAAGGATCAGGAACAATCTGAATTATGGCATTTTCAAATTTTTTGTTATTCCATCCTCCCCAGTAATCATCAAATTTTTTCAAAACAATCTGTGTTTTGGGATCATATTTTGCTAACACATAAGGTCCAGACCCGGCTTCATTTCCTGAATTAAACCAATCTGTTATAACCTGATCATTTCCAATCTGGCTAACTTTCTCGCTAAAGATAAAAGCACCGTATCCTGAAGCAGCTATCAATGGAATATTCGCTGGATATTTTAATTTGAAGACGACAGTGTACTTATCTGGCGTCTCAATACTTTCAACACTATCCCAGATGTAAGACGGTCCTCCAGCAAGGTTTATACACCTGTAGATAGAGTATTTTACAGACTGAGAAGTCAACTCTGTGCCATCATGAAATTTAACATTTTTTCTCAGCTTAAAAACCCACTCTGTTCCAGAATCATTCGATTTCCACTCAGTTGCAAGCACGGGGATCAATTTTCCGTCGGCGTACATAGTGAGCGTTTCATAAACGTTGTTTAAAACAACAATTGAGTTGGAGAACTCTGTGCTCGGATCAAGTGTTATCATCTCAGAACCAAATGCATAGATTACTACACTCTGATTTTGACCAAACAAAAGTATCGAAACAACTAAAACTGTACAAAGCGTAAGAAATTTTCTCATAGAAAGCACCCCCTTCTTATGTTTTGTTATATTATACGCTCATCAAATCTACTTACATATTTTCTTTTGAGATTCAATTTTTTCCATTTTCTGAAAATTTGATTGAATTAAAATATTCACAACATTTATTCACAGGGCATTCCTGACATTTTGGTTTTCGAGGTAAGCAAACCTTTTTTCCAAATTCCACCATTGCACCATTTATTGGCCCCCAAAACCTCTTAGGTATTATCTTTGTAAGCCCTTCTTCGGTTTGTTCCGGTGTTTTGGTTTTCACAAAACCAAGTCTGTTTGATATTCTATGTACATGAGTATCAACAGCAAGGGCTGGCTGGCAAAAACAATGATATAAAACAATATTCGCTGTTTTTCTTCCTACACCCGGCAAACTCAACAAATCATGCAGGTTTGCCGGGATTTTTCCATTGAATTTTTCAACAATGATCTGAGAAACTTTTATTATCCTCTCCGCTTTTTGCCTGTACATACCGGATGCTTTTATCAAATCGTAAATTTGAGAAGGTTTTGCCATAGAAAGAGAATAGACATCTGGAAAACTCTCGAAAAGTTTTTTGGATGCTTTATATGTGTTTTCGTCTTTTGTTCGTTGGCTAAGTATTGTCGCAATAAGTACTCTAAATGGATCTTTTTCAAAAGAAGACCGTGGAAACAGATCTATAATTTTCTTGCACACGAAAATTATCTGTCTTCTGTTCGTTTCTGCCACCTCCTTGACTATTTATTGTACAATTAAACGAGGAGGTGCAGAAATTGGATAAACTTGAGAGGTTCTTTGACAAAATTGAAAAAGCGGGTGTTGATGTTGCTTTAATCTACAATGTGGAGTATTCATCAAAGCCATCAACATATTATCTTTCAAATTTCACAGGCTCTTTTAGCGTACTTTTGATAAACAGAGAAAAGCAGTTCATAATAACAGACTCGAGATACTTTGAACAGGCCAAGCAACAGACAGATTTCAAACTGGTTGAGTTCAGAAATTCGAGTCTGATCGGCACAATCCATTCTGTTTTAAATCAAGAATTCAAAGCAAAAACCATAGGGCTTGAGTTTCAAAGAATAAGTCATAGCGTCTTCGAAAAACTCAGCAGCGAAATAGACGCTAAGTTTGTTCCTATAGATTCGATGATTGATAATTTGAGGGAGGTGAAAGATGAAAGAGAAATCGAACTTATAAAAAAGGCTGTCGAAATAAGTGAAAGGGCATTTTTAAAGACTATAGAGATTATAAAAGATGGTATAACTGAGAAGGATATAGCTGCTGAACTTGAATACAATATGAAAAAGTCTGGTGCAGATGGAATTGCTTTTGAAACAATCGTTATCTCTGGTCCAAGAACATCTCTTCCCCACGGAAGACCTTCTAACAGGAAGATATCCCTGAATGAACCTATTTTGTTTGATTTTGGAGCGTCGTTCAATGGTTACTGTGCGGATATAACGAGAACTATATTTTTCGGAAAACCGGACGACGAATTTAGAAAAGTTTACCAAACAGTATATGATGCGCAAAGTTTAGCTCTCCAGAATGGTAACTCTCGAATGACAGGAAAGCAACTTGATTTTATAGCAAGAGAACACATCTCGAAAAATGGCTATGGCCAATACTTTGGTCACGGACTCGGTCATGGAATTGGTATTGAAATTCACGAATCCCCAAGAGTAAGCAGCAGTAATGAAAACCTTCTGCCTGCCGGCAGTGTTGTTACCATTGAACCGGGAATATACCTTGAAGGGAAGTTCGGCGTTAGAATAGAAGAAGACGTCGTGGTTCGAAGCAATGCTCTGGAAAAACTGACAAACTTGAAGAGAGAGCTAATTACAATTTAACCTGGAGGTGAAGTCATGGTAGAAGTTGGCGATCTGAAAAAAGGCATGGTAATAATGGTAAATGGTGAACCTCATCGTGTTGTTGATGTGAGCAAACACCACATGGCCATGGGAAGAGGTATAATACGGACCAAACTTAAAAGTGTAGTAACTGGATTTGTCAAAGACGTGAATTTCAGTAGCGGAGAAAGAGTTGAGGAAGCAAATCTATCATTCAGACAGGCTCAGTTTCTTTACAGCGATGGTGCGCACTACCATTTTATGGCACTTGATGATTACGAGCAGTATATTCTCTCAGAAGAAGACTTGCAGGATGCAAAGTGGTATCTTATAGAAAATCTTGAGCTGAGTCTTGTATTTCTGGAAGATAAACCCATTGGAGTTCAGTTGCCTAATGTGGTAACCTTAAAAGTTGTCGAAACAGAACCAAGTTTTAAAGGTGATACGGTATCTGGAGGCGGAAAACCAGCTGTGCTGGAAACCGGTCTGAAGATTAATGTACCATTTTTTGTGGAAACAGGTGAGTTTATAAAAGTTGATACTCGTACTGGAGAGTATGTCGAACGCGCATAGGAGGTGATTTTATGGAAAACAAAGGCATGGGAAACATAGATATCTCCGATAATGCAATAAGAGAAATTGCCCTGAGGAGCATTTTCGCTGCATTAGAAGTAACTGATGAAAAAAAACAGAAAAAGATTAGAAAATCACTGCAAATCGATCGATCTCCTGAAGATAACGTGACGATCGGTGTAGAAATATCAGTTCCATTTGGAAAATCCCTTGTTGAAACTGCCCAGAAAATTATGGAAAGAGTGAAAATGGATATCGAACGAATGACAGACCTCCAAGTTGCCGCCGTGAACGTAAAAATAGAAGACGTCGAAGAAGGCGAGCAGGAGAAAACAGAAGAGAAGGAGTGATCATCACCCGTGACTCGTCGCAGCAAAATGAGAGATTTAGTTTTCAAAGTGATATTCCAGAATGAATTTCGCAACGATTCTATTGAAACAGTTCTTGAAGATATATTGCACATCAGCAAATCTGGTTTAATGAAAGCAGACATAACAAGGTATGTAAAGGGCATTTACGAGAACCTGCCATCAATAGACGAAAAGATTTCTCTGTGTCTTGAAAACTGGAGTTTACAGAGGCTTTCTCTGGTGGATAGAAGCATTCTTCGCTTAGCCACTTACGAGCTTTTATACGAATCGGACGTTCCTATCGAAGTTACACTTGATGAAGCTGTGGAAATTGCAAAAAAATACGGAACTGAGAACAGCAGTAAATTTGTCAACGGAGTTCTTGATAAAGTGGCTAAGTCTTTCGCACCAGAAGAAAAACGGTACATCTAAGGGAGGGAGTTAATCATGCTGAGTGATATAGAAATAGCGCGGTCTGCAAAACTGGAACCAGTAATGAATATTGCAAAGAATTTATCAATACCTGGAGATTTTTTGAATAGTTATGGTAAATTTATGGCAAAAATCTCTCATAGTTTTCTCAAAAATCTCAACATTCGAAAAGGTAAACTCATTCTGGTAACTGCCATGACACCAACGCCTGCCGGAGAAGGTAAGACAACAACAAGCATAGGCCTGTCAATGGCGCTTAATAAAATAGGGCATAGATCCATTGTGACTTTAAGAGAACCGTCTCTGGGCCCTGTATTTGGCATAAAGGGTGGTGCAGCCGGAGGAGGATATTCTCAAGTTCTTCCAATGGAAGACATAAACCTTCACTTTACGGGGGACATTCATGCTGTTGGAACTGCTCATAACCTTATATCAGCTGTTATAGATTCTCACATACGTTTTGGGAACGACCTTGATATCGACTTAACAAAAATAACGTGGCCAAGAGCAATAGACATGAATGATCGTGCCCTTAGAAACATTGTCATTGCACTTGGTGGACATGCCAATGGTTATCCGAGGGAAGATGGTTTTGTCATAACTGCTGCTTCAGAAATAATGGCTATTCTATGTTTATCCAAGGATCTGCAGGACCTCAAAAATCGCGTAGGAAATATTGTTATAGGATGGTCAAAGAATGGAAAACCAGTGACTGTGCACGAGCTTGGCATAGAAGGGGCAATAGCAGTTATTTTGAAAGATGCCATAAATCCAAACCTCGTTCAAACAATTGAGAATACTCCCGCTTTCATTCATGGGGGACCATTTGCAAATATTGCACATGGTACTAATTCTATAATTGCAACAAAAATGGCTCTTGGTCTTTCAGATTACGTAGTCACAGAAAGCGGATTCGGCTCTGATCTCGGTGCAGAAAAATTCTTTGATTTTGTTTCACCGGCAGCTGATTTGAAGCCATCGGTAGCGGTAATAGTTGCAACAGTGAGAGCAATAAAATATCATGGTGGCGTTCCACTGAAAGATTTAGAAAACGAGAACCTCGAGGCAATTAAGAAAGGTATAGAGAATTTGAAGATCCATATCGAAAATATCAAAAAATTCAATGTGCCTGTAGTAGTAGCATTAAACAGATTTGCAACAGATACCGAGCGAGAGCTCAATTTAGTTGTAAACACTGTTGAGAAACTCGGAGCGAAAATCTCTTTAAACGAGGCCTTTGCAAAAGGTAGTGAAGGAACGATAGATCTGGCAAAAAAGGTAATTGAAGTTGCAGACGAATCAAAATTCAGCCCCATCTATAAATGGGATTCACCCGTTGAAGAAAAAATAAAAATCCTCGCCACAGAAATATATCGTGCAAAAGATGTCTCATTTTCGAAAGAAGCTATCACTTCTTTGAAGCAGATTGAAAAAGCTGGTCTATCAAACCTTCCAGTAATAGTTGCAAAAACCCAATACTCGATATCCGACGATCCATCTAAACTTGGTGCTCCAGATGGTTATGTATTCAACGTCAGGAACTTCAAACTTTCCTCGGGAGCGGGTTTCATTGTTGCCATCAGCGGAGAAATTATGTTGATGCCCGGACTTGGAAAAAAACCTAACGCAGTGAACATTGACATTGATGAAAAAGGAAATATCACAGGCCTGTTTTAGGAGCTGATTGCATGATTATAGATTGCAGGTCCATTTCGAAAGAAATTGATGAAGAAACCCTGAAACTTCTAACTATATGCAAGACAAAGCCTAAGCTCGTCAGCTTTACAATTAATCCAGATTCTGGAACCATATCTTATCTGAAAAGCCAACAAAAAAAAGCCCGATCACTTGGCATAGAATACGAGACAAGGGTGCTTGATTCTGTTGATGATCTGAAATCAGACATACTGAATGCATCAAAAGATAGTTCTGTTCATGGTATTTTCGTCTCGCACCCTCTGCCTGCAGGGATAAATGAAATGGAAATAGCCAAATTGGTGGATCCGGAAAAAGATATAGAAGGAAGAAATCCGCTCAACATGGGATACCTCATATATGGGAAAGAAGATTTTGCACCATGTACTGCAACTGCTGTTGTTCGAATTTTGACTTCGGTCACCAGCGTAACCGGAAAGCAGGTAGTGATCATAGGCAGGAGCACAACTGTGGGTCAACCAGTAGCAATAATGCTTCTAAGACGTGATCGAAGTGCAACTGTAACGGTATGCCACAGCAAAACCAGAGACATACCATCGATAACAAAGAAGGCAGACATAATAATTGTTGCAGTTGGGAAAGCAGGTTTTCTTAAAAAAGATATGGTTAAAGAAGGAGCAGTTGTAATAGATGTTGGAATAAATATTCTCGACGGAAAGATAGCTGGTGATGTTGAACAATCGGTTCAGGAAATAGCATACTTAACGCCGGTGCCTGGGGGAGTAGGACTTGTCACTACTTCAATACTTATGAACAGAGTTGCTAAAAATGCATCGAGAGGTGATAGTAATTGAGGATCTTAAGTGGTGTTAGACCAACGGGCAAACCACATGTTGGTAATTATATAGGTGCGTTGAAAAATTGGAAAAAACTTCAAGAAGAGGGAAATGAGTGTTTTTATTTTGTTGCAGACTGGCATGCTTTAACCACGGCTTATTCAGAAACTGATGAACTAAAAACTTTCACAAGAGAAGTTATGAGATCTTTTCTCGCCTGCGGCCTTAATCCGGAAAAATCAATTCTCTTCGTTCAATCTGCCATAAAGGAACATTCTGAACTTGCTCTTTTATTCTCTATGATAGTCCCCATATCCTGGCTTGAAAGGGTCCCAACATACAAA
The DNA here is from genome assembly GCF_000504085.1 of Pseudothermotoga elfii DSM 9442 = NBRC 107921. Taxonomy (NCBI): domain Bacteria; kingdom Thermotogati; phylum Thermotogota; class Thermotogae; order Thermotogales; family Thermotogaceae; genus Pseudothermotoga; species Pseudothermotoga elfii. Next base: position 1,597,536 of record NC_022792.1, read on the forward strand.
GAAATGCGCCAACAACTTTCAGATAAAGATCTATCAAATGCAGGATTTCTACTTTATCCAGTTTTGCAAGCAGCTGATATACTCATGTATCTGGCTGAAGGTGTGCCAGTTGGCGAAGATCAGACTTATCATGTTGAATTAACCAGAGAAATAGCGAGAAGATTCAATTATATATACGGTGAAACATTTCCAGAACCAAAAACTCTTTTATCGATAATCCCGAAATTACCGGGTACTGATGGCAGAAAAATGAGCAAGAGTTATGGAAATACAATACCACTTGAAAATACTCTGAGCAACCTTGAAAAATCTATACTGCCAATGATGACTGATCCAGCAAGAAAGAGGAGAACAGATCCTGGAAACCCCGAGAAATGCCCCGTGTGGGATTACCATAAAGCTTTTGAGATTAATGACGAAGAAAGCCAATGGGTTATTGAAGGATGTACGAAAGCAAAGATAGGCTGCATTGATTGCAAAAAGCTGCTCATTAAAAATATGAAGAAGGAACTTGAACCAATCTGGATTGGCTATGCGAAAATAGATTCTGATCCACATTACGTTGATGATATTATGGAGGAAGGTAACAAAAAGGCAAGATTTGTTGCTCAAAATACGATGAATCTCGTCCGAGAAAAAATGCATCTCTTATTTTGAGGTGATCTTCTGGAATTAGTATTTCGTTTGCAGGAATTTGAAGGTCCACTTGATTTACTACTTTACCTGGTCAGAAGGCGCAAAATAAATGTGCGCGAGATTTCTATTTCGCAGTTAGCAGATGAATTCATTGAACATGTAGAGCAGATGAAAAAGCTCGATCTGAATATCACATCTGATTTTCTCACCACGGCAACGCAACTTATGGAAATCAAAGCCAGATACATGATACCTGCTCTGAGCGAAAAAGAAGTTAAAGAACTAAAAAAACGCGAAGAAGATATATACAGGAGGCTGGAACTTTATGAACAAATAAAGCAACTCAGTGAAGACCTTCAGAATAGAGTTAAAAGTATGGCTGGAAGGAAAGCGGTCCGTCTGGCTGCCCTACCTCAAATAGAACATGAAAAACTAACCCTTGTCCTTCAATCAGCTTTACAGGAGATCAGCATAAAAAAAGCCGTCTACAAAATTAGAAAACAATCGATGACAGTTGAACAGGCAATGGAAAATATACTGGAAAATTTGTCAAAAGATCAGGAAATAAATCTCTACGATATTTTAAAAAAAGCCGAAGATCGCTACCAATTGATAATATATTTTCTTGCTATACTGGAACTCATTTTTTTCAAAAAAATCTCACTTTTTGAGAAAGAGAATGATTTTATCTTGAGGGGGAATGGGTTTGAAGCTTAATGCCATAATGGAGGCACTTATATTTGCATCAAAAGGCATGACAGTACAGCAACTTGCAAAAATAGCAGAAATAACAGAAGAACAGGCTGAAAAGGCTCTTTATGAATTATCCCGGCACTATGGCGGCGAAGAACATGGCGTGGAGCTTAAGAAGATAGGAGATGTTTATAGGTTCTACACAAAACCTGAATATTCAGAGTTTGTGAAAAAAATTGGTAAAACAATTTATTCAAAACTTTCTGCCGCACAGATGGAAATAGTAGCCGCAATAATACTCAACGGTCCTTCAACGGTTCAATCGTTAAATGAAATGAGAGGCAAAGATTCTTCTGCCATCGTGAGATTTCTGCACAAATCCGGAATTCTGGTGAGAAAAAGACATGGGAACAGTTATTTATATCAGCTGAGCGAGAATTTCAAAGACTTTCTCATGATAGAAGAGGTGCTCGAACAATTCGAGCACCTCAAGCAAGCTAAATACGAACCTTCTTCTGAGGCTTGACAAAATTACAGACTCCATGGGGGCATTTCTCAACGCCAACATGGCTCAGAAAATCATGTTCAAAATTGTTTAAAATAGATAGCAAGGGCACGTTTATACTTTGGCCAAGCCCACAGAGAGAAGCTTCCTGTGTGATAATGGCTATTTTTCTGAGCGTTTCAAGGTCTTCTTCTTTACCCTGGCCCTTACTCATTCTCTCAAGTATTTGCACAGATAGTCTTGTGCCTTCTCTACAGGGTGTGCACTTTCCACAAGATTCGTGCTCAAAGAACATCATCGTATTTAATGCCACGTCAACAGGACAGGTATCTTCCGACATTGCCAGTATGACGCCAGATCCTATGGATACACCATGATTCTTGAAAGAGTCATAGTCAAGCGCTACATCAAGTTTGTCTACACCAACAAATGTTCCAGCTGTTCCGCCAGTCTGTACCATGTAAAGTTGCTTGCCGCCAACGAGACCTCCACCAAATCTGTAAATTAAATCACGAACAGTCACGCCCATTGGGACTTCAACTATTCCACGCCTGACAACATTACCAACAAGCGAGAAAACCTTCGTTCCTGGAGAAGAAGGTGTTCCAAAAGACTTAAACCAGCCCGGGCCATTTTGGATAATGGGCGGGATATTCGCAAAAGTTTCAACGTTGTTTATCACAGTCGGTTTGCCAAACAAACCATTTGTTGGTGGATATGGCGGTTTTAACCTTGGCCTGCCAGATTTTCCTTCGATCGATTCAAGCAAGGCTGTTTCTTCACCACATATATATGCGCCCGCACCAAGTCTCACAACGAGGTCAAAATCAAATCCACTTCCCATTATGTCTTTTCCAAGAAATCCATACTCGTAAGCATCTTTTATCGCTTTCTGGATATTTTCTACAGAACCGTAATACTCACCTCTTATATATATGTATCCCTTAGTTGCTCCAACTGCATAGCCACAAATCACCATCGCTTCAATAACAGAATGTGGATCCCCTTCCATTATCAATCTGTCCTTAAAAGTACCTGGTTCTCCTTCGTCTGCGTTACATACAACATACTTCTGATCGGCTTGAACTTTCGCTGTCAAATCCCATTTGAGCCCTGTGGGAAAACCGGCACCACCTCTACCACGAAGACCAGATTCTTTTACCCAGTCTATTACCTGATTGGGTTTCATTTCTTTCAAGACTCTGTGTAATGCGAAATAACCATCTCGCGCTATATATTCATCTATGTTCTTTGGGTCTATTAATCCCACGTTCCTCAAAACAATTCTTGTTTCAGCGCTGACTTTTTCTTTTTCAACGACCAATTTCAGTTTCTCTCTGGGTATTTCTAAAGAGAGCACTGTTCTACCTTTTAAAAGGTGTTCCGTAGCTATTTTTTCTACATCGGAAACTGTATTAACTGAATAATAAACATCATCCGGGAAGACAGCCATTACAACTCCCTGAGTATAAACACCCATTGAACCTGTCTCAAGAACATCCACTGTGTCTTTCAGGTTGTATTTTTCCACAAGCTCTCTCAAGTAGTTAACAAACTGCCTTGCACCAAGTAAAACACTGTTTGAATCAACTGAAACGAGTACAAGCATAGGTTTCATTGTTTCTCACCACCCTGGCGAAGGCTTTCGATAATTTCTCTGATTTTTTTGACAGTAAGATCACCATAATATTGATCATTTATCATGATAACAGGAGCCACGCCACATAGGCCTAAACAACTTGTAGTTTCAAGCGTGAACAGTCCATCTTCCGTTGTTTCACCAAATTTCACATTGAGCATCTCTTGAATTGCTTTAACAATTTCCCTTCCTCCCGTGACATGGCATGGTAAATTGACACACACTCTTATGACATACCTTCCAAGTGGCTTCGTAGAGAACATTGTGTAAAAAGTCAGAACTTCATAAACCTTAGATGGTGGAACATTGAGCTCTTCAGCAACTATTTCAGCTGCTTCCGGGGGTATGTAATTTCCAAAATGATCCTGAATTCGATGCAATATGTTAATGAGTATATCTCTTTCTTCAAGAGACTGAGAGCTAACCTCTTTGATAAGCGCGCACACCTTCTCACGATCAATCATGAAAATGCCTCCTTCTTATGGCGATACTTTGCTTATAGCACCGAACCTGCAAACCTCAATGCAGCTACCACATCTTATACAGATATCGTTGTCTATAACATGAGTCTTTCTGACCTCGCCTGATATAGCATTCACAGGACAGACTCTCGCGCAAGCTGTGCAGCCAACACATTTTGCAGAATCTATCACGTATCTTATCAAGTTCTTGCATTTTAACGCAGGGCATCTCTTTTCTTTGACATGTGCTTCATATTCATCGCGATAATACTGTAAAGTGCTCAAAACAGGATTGGGTGCAGTTTGCCCAAGACCACACAATGACGTATCTTTTATCACATTTGCAAGCCTTTCGAGTTCTTCCAGATCCCTTTCAGTTCCTTCGCCCGAAGTTATCTTATCCAGAATTTTCAGCATCTGTTTTGTACCTTCTCTGCATGGTGTGCATTTTCCACAGGATTCGTCAACAGTAAACTCCAGGAAAAATCTGGCTACATCAACCATACAATCATCTTCATCCATAACAATCATTCCGCCAGATCCCATAATAGCCCCAAGCTTTTGAAGAGATTCGTAATCAACAGGTGTGTCAAAATAATCTGAAGGTATACAACCACCGCTTGGCCCACCTGTTTGAACTGCTTTGATTTTCTTTCCAGTTGACGAACCTCCACCTATTTCATACAAAAGCTCCTTAAGCGTTATCCCCATGGGAACTTCTACTAAGCCTGTGTTGGTTATTTTTCCAGCGAGAGCGAAAACCTTGGTACCAGGGGATTTTTCAGTCCCTATACTTCTGAACCAGTCTGCTCCCTTTATTATTATTGGTGGGATACAGGCAAGCGTTTCAACATTGTTGATCACTGTAGGACATCCCCAAACACCACTTTGAGCTGGATATGGAGGTTTCACCCTCGGTTGACCCCTTTTGCCTTCAATTGAAGCTATCAAAGCGGTTTCTTCTCCACAAACAAAAGCTCCTGCTCCTATTCTTATCTCAATATCAAAGCCAAAATTGCTATCCATTATATTTTCGCCAAGAAAACCGTATTCTTTTGCCTGAGATATTGCTGCATTTAGTCTCTCAATAGCGAGCGGGTATTCCGCACGAACATATATGTATCCTTGATTTGCTCCTATTGCATAACCAGCTATCGCCATTGCCTCGAGGATTGTGTGGGGGTCACCTTCAAGCACAGATCGATCCATGAACGCTCCTGGATCTCCCTCGTCTGCGTTGCAGATGATATATTTTTTCTCTCCTTTTGACTTTCTGGTGAGTTCCCATTTGAGTCCGGTTGGAAAGCCTGCACCACCTCTACCACGGAGCCCACTCTTTTTTACTTCCTCAACAACCTGGTCCGGACTCATATGCTTTAAAACTTTTGCCAGAGCAAAATAGCCATCCCTGGCTATATACTCCTCTATGTTCATAGGATCTATGTATCCGACATTTCGTGTAGCAATTTTCACCTGTCTTGCAAAAAAAGGCAGCTTTTCGACGGCCTCCGGTACTGTTTCACCTGTAGGCATCTTGTAAAGATGTTCTTTGACAATTCTTCCTTTCAAAATGTGTTCCTCTACAATTCTCCTGGCTGCCTGAGGCGTCAATTTTTGATAAAATACGCCTTCAGGATAAATAACCATCAATGGACCAAGGCTGCACGCACCCATGCACCCGGTTTCAACAACCCTAACAACCTCGCTCAACGCATACTTCTCTATCTCACTTTCAAGAGCCTGCTTGACACTTTCCTCACCAGCGGAGATACAAGCTCCTCCTGCACAAATAAGTACTGTGGTTGCAGTCAACGGCACTCAGATCACCTCTTCTTATATTTCCCCTTTTCTAACCAAAAGATCTGTCACGACTTGATTTGACATTATATGAAGCTTGACGATTCTCTTGGCATTCTCTGAATTGACATGTCCATAAACAACTGGCTCCTGACCCTCAATCCTCACTTCAACGGTTGGTTCTACTTCACAAAGTCCCATGCATCCAGATTGAACAACTGCTATGTCATTAATGTTATTCTCATCAAGCGCTTCGACGATCGCTTTCAGAGTATCTTTTGCTCCAGCTGCAATTCCACATGTTCCCATTGCCACTGTGATTTTTCCTCTTTTGCCTGCATCTCTGAGCTGAAGTTCTTTTATTGCTTTTTCTTTGATCTTCATAAGTTCTTCAAGAGATTTTATTTTGCTCATCTATTTGTTCACCTCCCTGTATTTTTCAATAATCCTCGGAACCATGTCTGGCTTGACTCTTCCATAGAAATCTTTTTCACCGACAAGTACCACCGGAGCCATACTGCAAGCTCCAAGGCATCTGACTGCATGTACTGAGAACTGACCATCTTTGGTTGGCTCTTCAGCTGAAGTAGCAAGTTCTTCAAGAAATCTTTCAAATATTCTGTCTGCGCCCTTTACGTAACAGGCAGTGCCAAGGCAAACTTTGACCTGCACCTTGCCCTTTGGTCTTGTTGAAAAAAAGTTGTAAAATGTCACGACACCATAAACTTGTGAAACAGGAATTTTTAGCATCTCTGCTATGTGATTCTGTACCTCGGGTGAGAGATACCCGAAAAGTTCCTGCGCTTTCTGAAGAACCGAGATGAGCTTGTCTGGTTTTGCTCCTGTTGAAGCTATGTACTCATCCAACTCTTTGAAGAGACGCTCTCCTGTAGTGCAAGTATCAGGCAACTGCTTCACCTCCTGTTAATAAATTCACAAATCTAAGTCGATTATACCATCGTAATCACCAAAACTCACATTCTAAATTCACCTTTGCCTTACAGAAACAATTCTTTTTAGACTATATAATCAATATGTGAAAATAAAGTATAATTAAAGCCAGGTGAAGAACTTGCTCGAACTTTTAGGGAAAAAGATTCAGTGCAATTGTGGAAAAATTCACACGATACCAAGCGTTAATATTGTATGGGATAGATTCAGCAATACATATTTTTCCAACAAAAAATCCCTATTTGTTGCAGATGAAAATACAACCAATCTATCAAATTTGTCCGGAAAAAATGTGCTTATCCTTACAGATCCTCGCAGAGTAACGGCAACTGTGGAAAATGTTGATAAAGTTCTGAAAATCTTAGGCAATGAAGATATGATTGTCTCTATAGGGTCTGGAAGCCTTACAGATATTGCAAAATATGCTGCTTATCTTTCAAAAAAGGAATTTTCCTGTGTTCCAACCGCTCCATCAGTTGATGGTTACACTTCATCTGCTGCCCCATTGATGGTGAATGGTATCAAACAAACTCTTGACGCAAAAACTCCCAGGACAATTATTCTCGATATTGATATTCTGAGGAATTGCCCGCTCGATCTTTTAAGAGCTGGCATTGGAGATATCTCAGCAAAAGTGATAGCAAGATTTGACTGGTTATTGTCTCACCATATAACCGGTGAATACATTTGTGATTTTTTCTGGAACAATTTGGAAGATGTGCTGTTTGAATTGTTGAAAGATGTAAATAATATTTTCCAGAGGGAAAAAAATTTCGTCTCAAAATTGATGACAGCTCAGTTGATCTCGGGGCTCAACATCACAGTTGCGGGAAATTCAAGGCCTGCATCTGGATCAGAACATCTGATTTCACATTTTCTGGAGATGGTTTATGAAGCCCGGGGAGAATTGCCACTGTTCCATGGATTACAGGTTGCTATGGGAACATATATATCCCTTCATGCATATGAAATTTTGTTTGAAGATATACCGCTCGAGAAATCCAGCGATAATCTGGAAGAGAAAAAAAGATCCCTGATTCAACTTTTTGGGCCAAAAAAAGCAGAGAATTTCTTGCGGATATACAGAAACAAAAATATGGTAAAAATTGCAAATCTGAATAAAATAAAAAAATCACTCGAGAAAACCTATCTGCGGTTTTCTCCGCTGCTTAAAAATGTCTGTAAAGTTATAGATGTCGGGGAACTTTTTAAAAACTATTCCAGGGATGTTATAAAACAGGCAATTAATCTTTCAAATATGCTGAGGGAAAGATACACGGTGCTTGATTTTCTTGATTCTTCAGGTATTTTGAAATCCTTTTCTGATTGGATAGTTGAAAAAGCAGGCCGGTGATGATTGTGAATAAGATTTCCAAAAATGCAAAAATAGGACTGAATGTGAAACTGGGTTTTAATGTCGTTGTGGAAGATAATGTAGTGATTGGCGATGGAACAGTTCTTGGAAATAACGTTGTAATTCACAAAGAAACAGTTGTTGGGAAAAATTGCGTGATTTCCGACAATACTGTGCTTGGCAAGAAACCTTTCAGATCTTCAATTTCTTCCACAACATTTGAAAAACAACTACCCCCTCTGACAATTAAAAACAATGTTACGATAGGCGCTGGTTGTATTCTGTACATTGGTGCAGTTCTTTCTGACAACGTCTTTATAGGAGATCTCGCAGTTATAAGAGAAGAGGTTGAGATAGGTGACTACACAGTTATTGGAAAAGGAGTGACCATTGAAAATAAATGCAAGGTTGGAAAGTACGTGAAAATAGAAACAAATGCTTATATAACAGCCTTTTCAGAAATAGAAAGCTACTGTTTCATAGCTCCTGAAGTTACATTCACCAATGATAACTTTCTTGGTCGGACAGAAGAGAGAAGAAAATACTTCAAAGGTCCTCTTATCAAAAAAGGGGCTCGTATAGGAGCCAACGCAACCATTCTACCAGGCATTGTTATAGGAGAAGATGCCCTTGTAGCTGCTGGTAGTGTTGTTACGAAAAATGTTCCTGCCAGAAAGATAGTTATTGGCGTCCCGGCCAGAATATGGAAAGATGTTCCAGAAGACCAATTACTTGAAAATCAAATTTTTTACAAAGACCAGTGATTTTACCACGGAAAGGCTATTTTACCGAGCACAGCTGGTCTTTTTGCGCCGGTAACAGATGGCATACCTGTGGTAACTCCATTCAAAAATTCATTTGCGAGCAACGCCATGCAGATTGCTTCTCTGGCTTTTGCGAATGTTCTGTTTGGTACAAAAACCCTGTAACCAAATCTCATGAGATCTTCCAGCAGCAATTTGTTAAAAGCTCCACCACCGAAAACATATATTCTTTCCACCTCTGGAAGATATCTTTTCATATTTTCATGAACGCAGAACGCAGTAAAATAAGTCAGAGTTCTTAAAACATCGAAGCTTCCTTTTTCAATGCCTTCTATAAATCTCTCGTTATACCATTCTCTTCCAGTAGTTTTCGGTGGTCTTTTATTCAAATATTCCTGATCTCTGCGGATCAATTCATGCAAAATTTTATCGTCTACCTTCCCTCTTCTGGCAAGTTCACCATCTTTATCAAAAAGTATCCCAAAACTTTCTTTAACATACAAATCTATCAAGCAATTTCCAGGACCTGTATCGAAAGCTAAAACTACATCATTTATGTAAGTAATGTTAGCAATTCCTCCTATGTTTAAAACAACTGTATGTGGTCTCTTAAAGAACACCCAGTCAAAATAAGCAGTTATAGGGGCTCCTTCACCACCCAGAGCAACATCTTTTGTTCTGAAAGAATGAATAACTGGTAGATTTGTCTCTACTGCAATTACATCAGCTTCACCTATTTGCAGAGTTGCTCCATTTTCCGGAAGATGATAAACAGTCTGGCCGTGATAGCCTATCGCATCAATTTCCTGGGACAGTTGCTTTAGCATAGCGGCATGAATTCTGGCTATCTCAAAGTTCATGAAAGTTACATCCTTCACAGTACTTTTTGAAGGATCGTAGGTTTCAATAATCCTCTTTTTGAATGTTTCAGGATAGTCGAAGCTTCTAAAATCCAGCAGCTTGAATTTCGTTTCCCTCGATGCCCCATCAAAAGAAACAACGGCGATGTCTAATCCATCTGCACTTGTACCAGACATCAATCCTGCAATAGTTCTTTTTTTCTTATCTAAAAGTTTCAAAAAATCGGCCCAGTACATTCTATCCCTCCGAACACAGCGTTGTGAAGCAATATTCTGATTCTCGTAATTTCATCTTCGTGCCTCTTTATGAATCCTTTGTTTGTCAAGAAAATTACAAACAGACCGTCTTCTCTGCACCAAATAGTTGTTCCTGTAAACCCACTGTGACCGAAAGCTTTTTCAGAAAGCATATCTCCGCTGCTCGTACCACTTGTCGGGCACATCCAGCCTATGTGTCTTTTGCCCTCGCCTACCTCAACAATTTTCTGGGTAAATAATGAAACTACGTTCATAGGAACTATCTTACCTGATAACAAAGAATCCATGAAAATATATAAATCTTCCACACTGGAAAACAATCCAGCATTACCACTTACACCACCCATGTAATATGCAAGTTCATCGTCAGGCATACCAATCAATCTTTTACCGTCTCTGATCGATGTTGGGGCTATGTTTTCGTGAAATCCTGGGGAAAATCTGGTAATCTTCATTCCAAGGGAATCAAAAATACCATATACAAATTTATCAAACGGCATTTCCACAACTTTTTCAACTATCGCCATCAATGTTATAAAATTCAAGCAGGAGTAAACTATTCTTTTCCCCGGCTCGCTGACAGGTTGAATCCTTATTATTTCTTCAAGAAGTTCTCTTCCATTCAAAAATCTCCATAAATCGGAGTATGGCTGCATGCCAGATGTGTGTGTCAAAAATTGAAAAATTGTTATATCTCCCTTTGGCTTTTCAACATTCAAAAACCTTCCGGCTGTATCACTCAAATGAAGGAATCCATCAGCGAAAAGTTTCATAACAGCTGTTGTAGTTGCAACAACTTTTGTCACACTCGCAAGATCATAGATCGTATCAATTTTCGTTTTTCTTTCAAAATCCAGTGTCCCATATGCATTTTTATAAAGTATTTCGCCTGGTCTTGCTATCAACACAACACATCCGGGGTAAATTTTGTTCAAACCAGATTCAACGATTCTATCAACATTTCGAAAAACGCGCTGTAATTCACCCATTTTTTCACACCTCACCTATAAAACATGCAACTTTGTGTTGATTATTTCCGAGTAATACTGGTTTTTCTTTCTCACATCGCTCAATTTTAACCGGGCATCTTGTAGAAAATGGACATCCTTCAGGTGGATTAACAGGACTTGGTGGTTCACCTGAGAGTTTTATTCTGGACAGCCTTTTTTCTTCCGGATTCCAGCTTGGTGTAGATTCCATCAATGCTTTCGTATAAGGATGAACCGGATTTTCAAAAACTTCTCTTGCTTCTCCACACTCAACCACATTCCCTAAGTACATAACTATCAATCTATCGCTCATGTGATATACCACATCAAGGTTGTGTGATATGAATAAATAAGACATTTTATATTCCTCTCTCAACTGTTGAAGCAAATTTATTATCTGACTCTGGACAGATATATCAAGCGCCGAGGTTGGTTCATCGCATATTATTAGCTTTGGCTTGAGTGCTATGGCGCGTGCTATAGCTATTCTCTGGCGTTGACCACCCGAAAACTCGTGTGGATATCTGGAAAGGTACTCTCCATGCAACCCAACCTTTGAAAGCAATTCCCGTATGTATTCTTCCTGCTCTTTTTTAGAAGAAAAAACATTATGCGCTTCTAACGGTTCTTTAACAACATCTGCAATAGTCATTCTTGGATCAAGTGAGTTGAATGGATCTTGAAAGATCATCTGAACACTCCGCCTGAAAGTCTTTTCAATCTGTCTTGGTAATTTTTTCGAAATATCGACCCCGGAAAAATTTATCTCACCGGCAGTGGGTTGAAGAATCTTTGCAACAACTCTACCAAGTGTGGTTTTCCCGCAGCCAGATTCACCCACAACACCAACTGTCTCGTTTTCACATATCTCAAGATCTATTTCTTCAAGCGCTCTTACCCATCCACTGATTTGCAAAAATACCCCGGATCTTATTGGAAAATATTTTTTCACTTTTTTCAAGGAAATGATCACTTTTCATCGCTCCTTGCATACAACCAGCACGAAACACCCGTTCCGTCAATGAAAAATTCAGGTGGTTCCTGCTCTATGCATACATTTTTCGCATACTCACATCTCGGGTGAAATCTACAACCTTTCGGAAAATTTGTAGCACTTGGGACGTAGCCGGGCACATATGGCAGCAATTTTCCTTTGTACTCTCTTCTAACGCGGGATCGCAATAAACCTTTGGTGTAAGGATGTTTTGGACTTTTAAAAATTTGTTCGACTGTCGCACGTTCTACTATTTTTCCAGCGTACATAACATGCACTCTGTTTGCCAATTCTGCGACAACCCCAAGATCATGGGTTATAAAAATTACAGATGTTCTATAAGTGCTTTGAAGGTCCCTAAAAAGGTTTAGAACCTGGGCCTGAATAGTGACGTCCAGAGCCGTAGTTGGCTCATCTGCTATCAATACATCTGGATTTGTCAACAATGCCATGGCTATCATTATTCTCTGGAGCATCCCTCCGCTCATCTCGTGTGGATACTCATCGAATCTTTTTTCTGCGAGGGGTATCTGTACTTTTTTGAGCATATCTATACAAAGTTGTCTGGCTTGATCTGGATTGCAATTAAGATGTGCCATGGCAACTTCCATCATTTGTTTTCCAACTGTGTAAAGAGGATCGAAAGAAGACATGGGTTCCTGAAAAATCATCGAAATCTTTTTTCCTCTGATTTTTCTGTATTCTTCGTTAGAAAGTTTCAACAAATCTATTTCACCATATCTGATACTTCCCTGCACGATTGCAGGTGGGCATTTAATAAGGCCAAGTATAGTCATAACTGTGACAGATTTTCCACAACCAGATTCTCCAACCAAAGCAAGTACTTCTGCCTCATTTAAGTGAAATGAGATTCCATCCACAGCTTTCACGATTCCATCAGGTGTTCTGAAATACGTCTTTAAATTTTCAATCTGCAGAATTTTCTTCATATTTTTTCAACCACCCTGTATGGATCAAGTGCATCTCTGAGCGCATCTCCAACAAAATTGAAGGCAAGAACAGAAATCATTATAAAAATACCCGGTATTAAAAGCCACGGGCTTGTCGATAAAGTTGAAAGAGATTGAGCCTGCTTTAGTAAGAGTCCCCAGCTTGTCATTGGCTCTTTTATACCAAGCCCAAGAAAACTTATCGCACTTTCACCAAGAATCATTCCAGGTATGGAAAGGGTTGAAACAACTATGAGATAACTCATTATGTTTGGAATAAGATGTCTTGTTATAATTTTGAAATCGGATACCCCTGCAACTTTGGCTGCCAAAACAAATTCTTTTTCTCTCAAACTAAGCACCATCCCTCTTACCACTCTTGCAACTCCCATCCACCCGATGAGGGACAGAACCACTACTATACCAAAATACACCCACGTACTCGGCCAGCTTGGAGGAAGAATTACTGCAAGCGCAAGCCAGAGAGGTATCCTTGGAAAAGATCTGAGTAATTCTATAAATCTCTGTATCAGAACATCTATCCATCCGCCATAGTAGCCAGATATGGCACCCATAATAGCCCCGATTACAACACTTATAAGTGTTCCAACAAGGCCAACAGTGAGTGATACTCTACCACCCATCAAAACTCTTGAAAAAAGATCTCTGCCAAATCTATCAGCACCGAAGAGCAAGAGCATCGCTTCAGATGAACTTGCTTGAATGCCAAAAAGATGAATATCTGTTTCAAATAGCCCCCAAAATCTGTATTTTTCACCACGGACGAAGAATTTTATCGGATAAATCTTTGTTTTATCCTCTTCATATCTAACCATAAAAGTTACAGGATCTCTTGTTTTTTTCAAACCGTAAATGAAAGGTGATCTTAACTCTCCATTGTGGATTATTCGTATCCTTGTTACAGGAGCGTTTGTGAATCTACTGTGTGTTTCTTTGTAATTGTATGGGGAAATGAAATCAGCAAATATAACAAGCAAATACATCACAATCAAAATCCAGAAACCTATCACGCCGAGTTTATGTTTTTTAAATTGAGAAAGTACTCTTTTCCACGTTGTCATGCAGTTTTCACCTCAACTAACCCTGATACGCGGGTCAAGTACTGCAAGGGCAATATCCGCTAATAGATTTCCAATTTGGGTTATCAGTGCTATAAACATCAAAAATGTCATAACGAGATACTGATCATGATTTAACAGCGCGTTGTAAAAAAATGGACCAATCGTAGGCAGGTTCAAAACAATAGAAGCAATTATTGTGCCGCTGAATATATTAGGCAATTCCATGCCAGCGATACTGACAAGTGGGTTCAGCGCATTTTTGATAATATGCCTTTTCACAACTTTCTCACTTAATCCCCTTGCTCTCAGTGATGTGACAAAGGGTGATCCCATTATGTCAAGCATGTTTCCTCTCATTATTCTCATCAAACCAGCAAGCCCACTGACCCCCACGACGATTACTGGAAGCCAGATGTGGTTGAGTAAATCCACAAATTTTTCCCAGCTCCATGGAGCACCTATAAATTGTGGGGAAAAAAGCCCGCCAACTGCTGTGCCGCCTACTTTGAGTATCAGGTACATCAAAACAAGCGCCATGAAAAACTCAGGTATAGAAAGACCTATGAAACCCACAACGGTTAAGGTATAATCGCCAGCAGTGTAGGGATGAAATGCAGAATAGATCCCCATTGGAATTGCTATCAACCATTGAAAAACTATGGTAAACAAGGCTATTGCAACTGTCCATCCAAGTCTTTCCCATATTAACTCAACAACAGGTCTTTGATAAGAAAAAGAATAACCAAAATCACCTTTCAACACAATATTTTTTATCCACATAAAATATCTTTCATATGCAGGTTTATCAAGTCCAAGTTCTTTTCGCAGAGACTCTATCTGTTCAGGTGATATCCTCGGATTTTCAAGATACTGAGACAGAAAATCCCCAGGTTGTAATTCCGTCACAACAAAACACACAATAGATATTAAAAACATCATTGGAATCATTATCAATACTCTCCTGAGAATGAATGACCACATGACAAGTCCTCCAAAAAAGCTTCCCCCGACCCGGGGGAAGCTATCTTATTTCCTGTATGCAGTCCAGACAGTGAACACTATCATTCCTTCATCTGTAAGGCCTGCATTTCCAAGGGTGTTGTTTATACCCCATATGTTCATGCCCTTGCAAACGAATATTACAGGAAGATATACATGATAAAGTTCCTGCCATTCGTCGTAATACACTTTTCTTTTTGCTGGATCCATCTCAACCTGACCTTTTTCAAACAGTTCCCAGATTCTCTTTTCCCAATCGAACATGTTCTCGAAAACAGGCTGTGGTGGTGTTTTTGTCTTATCCATCGTTGAGTAGTGCCAGTAATAGAGTTGTGTTCCTGGTTGCCATATCGCTTTTCTTAGCTGCGGATCTGGCTGGTTACCAAATGCCCTGACACCAGCTTGGAAATTGCCAGCACCAAACATTTGTCCAACCAGAGAAGAATCCAGTATCTGTAAATTCACCTTTATTCCGATTTTTTCGAGATCCTGAGCAAATATAACTGCAACATCCTGATACTCTTGTGGAGAACTCTGCACAAGCAGGTTAAATTCTACTCTTTTACCATTCGAAAACAGTCTATAACCATCTTTATCTTTCTTATTCAAACCAATTTTGTCAAGCAACTCGTTGGCCTTTTTCAAATCATAAGGTCTGAGAAGTTCCTCGATTTTTGGATTATAAAAAGCTTTGTTTGAAGGAAGCATCAATCCCGCATCTGGTATCGCAAGTCCAGCGAAAACTTCATCTATAATTCTTTCTCTGTTCAGAGCATATTCCATGGCTTCTCTAAATTCAAGCGTTCTAAAAAGTTCTCTGAGCTGTGGATCATCTACATCAAAATTAAACGAGATGTGTATAGGGCTTGGAGTGGCCTGGTTTGGTTGAGTTGCATAAACTTTATACGGTGCTTTGCCTGTGAGCTCTTGCTGTTTCAACATTGGATAATCTTTCGATGAGATCGCCATAAAATCGATCTCTCCTGCCATGAATTTCGCAAGTCTGACTTCCGCATCTCTTACAATCAGATATTCAACCCTGTCAAAGTATGGCAATCTGTTTCCAAATCTGTCAACTTTCCAGTAATATGGATTTCTTTCCAAAACGATTTTTTGGTCGGTGATAACCTGCGAGAGCTTATAAGGACCATTAACAACTATCTCTTTTGGATCTGTATTGGACAACCACAGTTTGTTTACCGAACCAAGATCGTTCTTGTCAATCAAAGGTTCAAGTTTATGCTTCGGATAAATATACACATGCGACAACACTGTGAAAAATGGACCATAGGAGGAAGGTAAAATCGCTTTCACGGTCTTATCATCAATCTTTTGCCAGATTATAGGTTTGTTCTCACCTTTTTCATCAGGTATGGTGAATCTGGCAACAGAGTTTCCGCGTGCGTAGCTATTCATCACGAAATACTCAAAGGTGAATATTACATCATCTGACGTGATTGCTGTGCCATCAGACCAGTAAGCCTCTCTGATTTTGAATGTAACCTCCCTGCCATCTTCTGACACAGTCCAGGATTTTGCCAGAGCAGGTCTGATCTCGTTCGTCACAGGATGCATTTCTACAAGCGTAGAAAACATTGGTCCCATAACTACCGTATATGCAGCAGAATCAAGTGTTCCATAAAGCAAAAAAGATTCAGGTGTGGATGATAAAGCAAGCCTCAAGGTGCCTCCAATTTCTGGATTTGAATCTGGTGTGAGAACCGCATCTTCGACAAAGTACTCGGTAGCCATTAGAAGAACAGCACATAACAATAACAGAAAAATGAAGACCCTTTTCATGAGGAACACCTCCCAGAAATAATGTATTGATAATAATACTAATTTTCCCAGAAGGTATAATATCACAGAAGAAAGAAATAATCAAATGGAGGAGATAACATGAAAATACTTTCGATCGAAGGCGGAGGAACAACTTTAAAGGTGACCCTCGTGAGAAATGGAGAGGTTCTTCAAAGAGCTACTTTCAGCAAAGGAACGAACCTTTCTGCAATTTCAGAAAAGCAACTTGAGGAAACTATAGCAGAAGTTGCAGGCTGGTCAGGAGAGGTTGACGAGATAAGGGCAGCATTTTCTGGCGCTGGAAGTGAGGAAAGAAAAAAAATCCTGCTTGCGGTTTTGAATAAATGCTTTCCCAATGCTAAAATAAGGATCTTCACAGATGCTGAAGCAGCCCTCTGGGCATGTTACGAAGGGAAGCCTGTAACCGTAGTCATAGCTGGTACAGGATCAATTGTCATGGGAATAGACAGCAGTAAAAATATCTTCAGGGCAGGAGGATGGGGACATTTGTTTGATGACGAAGGAGGAGGATTCAGTATAGTTTGCAAGTTGATTAGACAGGCGTTGAATTACAGAGACGAGCTCATAGATTACGATCCAATTTTTGATCAACTATTGAGTTTCTACGGAGCAAAAAAAATAGAAGATCTTGTGGAGCTTCAAAGATACAATGATTTCAAGCAAAAAATAGCCTCTTTCACAAAGCACATGAAGCTAACTCCGCTATCAAAAAAAATCATAGAAGAAGAAATAGAGGTCCTCGCCAAAAGGACCTTCCACATAATCTCAAAAGTGAATTCCAAAAAGCTTTATGTACATGGAGGCATGTTCAGTATGGATTACTTCTATCAAAATTTTGCTGATCATTTTAAAAATATAGAAACCCGCAAAATCGAAAGAGATATCGATTTGCTACTCGCCGTCAAGTCTCATTTTTTACTGGGAAGCTATTAATTCAATATATGTTCTGAAAAATTTCAACAAAGATTCTGCAGTTCATCTCCATCTTCTGTGAGGATGAATAGCAGTTGATGAATATCTGGTTCGGTATACAATAAAAGCAGGGCAGGAATAGCCCATTCACGCCTGTAGAGATTGGACCTCTACAATTGGAAACACAGCCCTGGTAGCAAGCCTGGCCAGTGAAACAGGAAACCTCCACCTCCTTAGGTGGATGGTAAAGCTGTGAAAATCTTTGTCAGTGAAATTTTTTGATATCAATTCAAAATTGTAAGCAAATATTATTTGAACGCCAGCTTTTGCACTATGAATTTCAATTTTTCGCCGTTTTCAAAGTTCTGGATCAATTCATGCAACATATCTCCTTCAGCACTGTTTATTGTATACTGAATAAAAGAAAGATCAATGTTTTCAAAAACAACAGAGGCATCATGTTGAACAGTATTTTTTATTATTTTCTCTTTCTCTTTTAGAACTCTCAAATCCTGCATTTTTCTGTTCTGCATAAATGTTCCACGCTTTGGGATAAATGGATTTGCAGAGATTTTTACTCTGTAGCCCATGCGCTTTGCTTTCCTGACGAACCATCCGATTTTCTTCAAATCAGACTCTTCTTCCTCGTCAAATCCATACATGAAATACATTTTAACTTCTCTGAAACCAGCCTCGGAAGCTACTACTAATGCGCTTTCTATCTGCTGGTCAGTGAAGTTCTTTCCAAGAATTTTCCTTATCTTTTCACTTGCAGATTCCGGAGCAATCGTGAAAGCATGTTGACTGCGCTTCAAGAAACTGACGAATCGCTTACTCAATCTGTCAAGCCTTAGAGAAGAAACAGACACTTTTATACTATTTTTTTCGAGCCAAGATAACATTTCTTCGAGCCACGGGTAATCTGTCACATTTGATGCAATCAATCCGACAGAACAGGTTTCTGTATGCATGATTAGCCTCTTTAAAGTTTCTATATTAAGAAACCTTGCCGGCTTTCTCAAAGCGCCCATCATGCAAAAATTACAATTCCATACACATCCACGTTCTATTTCGATGAGCAATCTATTTTTGAATTCTCCGTGCGAGAAAATAATCGGACTGGCTGGAATGGTAAGATTCAAATCGCTTATTTTTGAGATTTCTGACTCCTTTTTTCTTAAAACAGGCACAGATGCAAAATGAAGCTCAGCCATTTTCTCAACCAATTTTTCGCGTGAAATATATTCGAGAACTGAGTCCAAATTTTCAACCATTGGTTCAAAATCACCGTGAAGAATCACATCTGCAATAATATCAAACACAGGGAGTTTCGTATATGTCAAAGCGCCACCAAAAACTACCAGAGGGTCAAATGGTCTTCTATCTATATTTCGTATTGGAACAGATTTCTTTTTAAGGATTGAAATAATATTCAACAAATCGTTTTCAAAGTTCACCGCAAAAGCCCATATTGGAAACTCGTCGAGTGGTGTCAGAGAATCTATAGAATAGAATTTAACGAAATCATCATGATAAAAGAATCTTTCACATCTAACATTTTCAATTTTATTGAACAGTTTCCAAACTATGTTAAATCCGAGACTTGAAGACAGGACATTATACGAATTTGGAAAAATTAGGGCAACCCTCAGGTCGCCCTTCAAATCAATTTTTTCAACATTCTTTTCACTCAGTTTAAACTTTCTGACAATGTCAAACTCGCGAAAAGATTTACTATCACGTGGTCTTCTCAATAGAAATCCTCCTGAGGTAGTTTCTTGACACAACTGCTCTGACAAACTCCATTTCCAGGACCTTTGATTCACCTTTCATAATAACTCCCCGCATCTTTATTCTGTTATCCTGTATGTCAATCACTTTCACGCCAACTGCAAGTCGTTCTGAGACGTGAACTGGTGAAATATGTCTTACATCTGCAGCTATAACAACAGACACCTCGTTTTCATCGAGAAATGGTTGAATCATTTCATAAGCAACATGAAACACTAAAGCACTAAGTCCAGAAGTACTGGCATAAGAAAACATTGCCATCTCCTGATCTTCATTCCACAGGCAGGATTCGTCAACAACTCTTTCAACTGTCTTGCTCTGACCCCGCAGCAGCTCTAAGTTTGTCATGGTTCACCATCTCCTCGCCAAGTTCAGTTTTGAGGATTTTTCTCAATTCTTCACCTTCAAGCACTTCTCTTTCAAGTAAGAGCTCTACCAGCTCATCAAGTTGTTTATGATATTTTGTGAGTATCTCCTTGGCTCTATCGTAGCTTTCCGTAACAATTTTTCTAACTTCCTCATCTATCTCACTTGCAACTTCTTCACTATAATTGCGCATCCTTGTCAGTTCTTTTCCAAGAAATATTTCCTGTTCGGTCTTTCCCCATGAAAGCGGACCAAGTTTATCACTCATGCCAAATTGGCAAACCATTCTTCTTGCGAGTTCTGTCGCTCTTTCAATATCTGAAGCTGCTCCAGTTGTGACCTCTTGAAAGATCAATTCCTCCGCAGCTCGGCCACCAAGTAAACCTGTTATCTGATCAAGCAACTCCTGCTTAGTAACAAGATATCGATCTTCAGCCGGTAATTGAAGTGTATAACCCAGAGCACGATAACCCCTAGGAATGATAGATATTCTATGGACTGGATCAGCATTCGGCAACAAGCTCGAAACAATTGCATGACCAACTTCGTGGTAAGCAACTATCCTTTTTTCTCTGGGACTTATAACCCGAGATTTTCTCGCTGGACCAGCGATAACTCTATCTATTGCCTCTTCAAAATCCTCCATCTTTATTTTATCTCTTCCATTTCTTGCTGCGAGCAAAGCTGCTTCGTTAACCAGATTCTCAAGATCTGCTCCCACAAAACCTGTTGTTCTCTGTGCAAGAACTCTTATATCCACATCTTCAGCAATAGGTTTATTTCTCGCGTGAATTTTCAGAATCTCTTCTCTTCCTCTGACATCCGGAGTATCAAGCACAACTTTCTTATCGAATCTCCCAGGTCTGAGCAAAGCCGGATCGAGTATATCCGGTCTGTTTGTCGCAGCCATAACTACTATACCCTGCCGAACATCAAAGCCATCCATTTCAACTAAAAGCTGGTTAAGAGTTTGTTCCCTCTCATCATGTCCTCCGCCAAGTCCAGCGCCCCTGTGTCTACCAACTGCATCTATTTCGTCTATAAAAACTATGCAGGGAGCATTTGCTTTTGCCTGGTTGAACAGATCCCTCACGCGTGCAGCGCCAACACCGACGAATAATTCGACAAAATCAGAACCACTTATGTGAAAAAACGGTACATTTGCTTCACCGGCAACTGCCCTTGCAAGTAGAGTTTTTCCGGTACCAGGGGGCCCAACAAGCAAAATTCCCTTTGGCATTCGGGCGCCAATTTTTGAAAATCTACCCGGATCTTTCAGAAACAAAACTGTTTCCTTCAATTCTTCAACCGCTTCATCTACCCCGGCTACATCTTTGAAAGTTACACGTGCCTGACCAGGTCTGTTCATCTGAGCCCTGCTTTTCGTGAAGGTGAAAGCCTGATTGTTTCTGCCCGAAATAGTTCTCATCATGAAGAAGAACATAAACAGAAGAAAACCTATGAATATGACATTTCCTATAACATTCACCCAGAAAGAACTGCTCACACCCTTTTCACCAGTTACTCTCACACCCTTTTCACTGAGAACTTTTATGGTTTCTGAATCCTGCATAAACCACGGTGCGTATATTTCATAATATTCTCCTCTTTTTGTCGTTACTCTGAGTATTCCATCGTCTCTCACAACAACTTCTGCTATTCTGGTTGGTTCTTCATAAGCCATCTGAATAAAATCGCTGAAGCTCATCTTTGAAGGTGCTGATGTGTCAAAATAAAAAGATCGAACCAGCCAAAATAATGACAGGATAACAAGTGCAGCAAATATCAAAGATATATAATTTGGTCGATTTCCATTCAAACCATTTTCCTCCTTTCGTCCTTTCTCAATTCAAGTATACAACTGTATGGATTTTGCAGCAAATTTAAAACAAGAGAATCTTCTTTCCTTTCTTTGAAGCATCTGTCTACGTATACATATGGAACCCAGATTATTCGATCTATAGTACACACAACTGGCATTTCATCTCTCAAAAATGCAGGGATTTTCGAATCAATCATCATATCTTTCATTTTTACACCTGCTATTTTTTCACCAGCTTTTCTTTTCCTGATACAGACACCTCCTTGATCATGAATAAAAACATACTCATTTGATTTTACCTCACTGGAAAGCTCAAAAGTCCAGTCATTGAATTTGTAAACACCTGGTTTGCCTACTTTCAAGATATTCATAAATTTGCACTTTTTTTCAATGCTGAAAAAATCGAAACCTTTTTTAATCGCTATATCTTCAGATAAATCAATACTCCACGAATTTTCATTAAGCTTGGAAACTACAAGCTGTATTTGCCTGTAGTTCAAATCAACATTCATTTGACCAGCACAATATTTCACCAGTTCAATTATCTCGAATTCATCCATATCTTTTGAGTCGAAAATTATTCGCTTTCCACATCTGAATATTCTCTCAGAATACTTTTTGATAAGCCTTTTCACATGATTTTCGAGCATCATACCAGAAAAATGCACCTGTGAAAATGCATTTTCAAGATCGCTGTTAAGCAACTTTAAAGCTGGAACAATGCGGTGTCTTATATAATTTCTACTGTATTTGAGGTTAAAATTGGTTTCATCTTGCACATATGGAATATTGTTTCTCTTTATGTATGCCTCTATTTGCTCCCTTTTAAAATATAAAAGTGGTCTTATTTTGTTTTCATCTTTAAGTTTCATACACACAATTCCAGACAGGCCCGTACCTCGAACAATTCTGTAGAGAATAGTTTCAACCAGATCATTCAAATTATGCGCCAGCGCAATCAAATCTATCCCATTTTCATGGGCAATCCTGTTTAAGAACGTATATCTCGCAGCTCTTGCCCCCTCTTCGATTCCTATTTTCCTATCTGCACAAAATTTTGGCACATCAAAGCGTTCAACAAAGATTTTAACTCCTGCTTTTTTACAATAAGAATAAACAAATTGCTCATCTCTGATAGCGTTTTCTCTTATCATATGGTTCAAATGAGCTGCGAATATTTCGCAGTTGAGCTTTTGTCGAAGTTTCAGTAAGATGTTCAGGAGGCTCATCGAATCCATTCCGCCAGAGAGGGCAACCAATACTTTGTGGCCGGGAAAGATCAGATGATGAGTCTGAATGGTCTTCAACACACTAAATTCAAATTCATCGAGAGGCACGACAGCACCTTCTAAATCCAGATATCTGGAGCCAGCGAAGGGACTCGAACCCCCAACCTACGCATTACGAATGCGCCGCTCTGCCGGTTGAGCTACGCTGGCTCGCCAATTTCCACAATGACATTATACAAACACAGTGCCAAAAAATCAAGTATTGATCTTTCACTCCAGAAATAATGTACTGAACGAAAAGATGTTGTTGATATATACTCTTAATAAAGACGGAGGTGAAATAATGAATACCTTGAGGGTTGGATTGGCTCAGATCAACTCTACTGTGGGTGATATAGAGGGAAATGTTGAGAAAATCCTTGAAAAACTCGAACTGGCTCAGCAATTTTCAGTAGATGTTGTTGCCTTCCCCGAGCTTGTCATAACAGGTTATCCACCAGAAGACTTACTTTTCAAAAGACATTTCATAGATCAGAACAAAAAAGCACTGGAAAAAATAGCAAAGTACGTTCCAAAATCCATGATAGCCGTCGTAGGCTTTGTAGATGAAAACAGCGATATTTTTAACGCCGCTGCTGTGCTTAATAATGGTAGTATTGTTGCAGTATATCGAAAAAATTATCTACCAAATTATGGTGTTTTCGACGAATTCCGGTATTTTCAACATGGTGACAAAGCTTTAGTGATATCTTTTTGCAATGCTCGCATCGGCGTGACCATCTGCGAAGATATATGGTATCCGGGTGGACCAGCTCGAATAGAGGCCCTGCTTGGTGATGCTCATCTGTTGTTGAATATTTCATCTTCACCATATCATTCTGGAAAACTTTCTTGGAAAGAAAGAATGCTTGCTGTGCGTGCCAATGATAACCTTGCTGCTATCGCATATGTCAACCTTGTTGGTGGACAGGATGAACTTATTTTCGATGGAGCAAGCTTAATAGTAAATGAACAGGGAGAAATCATATCAAGGGCAAAGCAATTTGAGGAAGATTTCTTAATCGGTGATATCGATCTGGTTGGTATCGAAAGATCAAGGCTCCATGATCCAAGAAGGAGACAGGACAAGCGCGTTTGGTCTCAAGAAATTGCCAAACTCAACATAGTAAATATACCATTTGAACCGATTGAAAATAAACCTGATATCAAAAGCCGCATCGAGAATCCCTTACCAAGAGTTGCTGAAGTTTATCACGCTCTGGTCCTTGGAACCAGAGACTATCTCAAAAAAAATGGCATAAAAAATGTTGTGATTGGTTTAAGCGGAGGCATTGACAGCGCTCTAACTTGTTGTATAGCTGTTGATGCCCTGGGGCCAGATCATGTTACAGGCGTTTCTATGCCGGGTCCATATTCATCCACACACAGCCTCGAGGATGCCGAGCTTCTTGCAAAAAACCTTAACATACGCTATCTTGTTATACCCATAAATGAAATTTACGAAACTTTCCTGAAATCCTTGAAGCCAGTTTTCGGTGATTTACCTTTCGATGTGGCCGAAGAGAATATACAAGCTCGCATTCGAGGTGTAATATTGATGGCATTATCCAACAAATTTGGATGGCTTGTATTGACAACTGGTAACAAAAGTGAAAGCAGCACAGGCTACTGCACGCTCTATGGAGATACAGCAGGGGGTTTTGCGGTTTTAAAAGATGTTTATAAAACTCTTGTTTACGAGTTATCTGAATATGTTAATCAGAAAGCCCAGAAAGAAATTATTCCGCAAAGAGTTTTTGAAAAACCGCCAAGCGCTGAACTCAGATTTGGGCAGGTGGATCAGGACAAATTGCCACCATATCCGCTGCTTGATTCAATCTTAAAAGCGTATGTTGAAGACGATCGAAGTGTTTCGGAAATTGTACCAGCAGGATATGACGAGACGACTGTGAGAAAGGTAGCCTGGATGGTCGACAGCAGTGAATACAAACGAAGGCAATTAGCACCCGGACCAAAAATAACTTACAGAGCTTTTGGAAAAGACCGGCGATTACCGATAACAAACCAGTTCCGCGAATGGGAGGACAAATAAGGGCGACAGAGGTCGCCCTATTGTTTTAAGCCGTTTTGGAAGTAAAGTTGAAATTTCTTACTTTCATGAAAGGAGCAACTGCCGGGAAATACTCCCCGCTTGTTGATTCTATTTGCTTTGATATTGCCTCAATGTTTTGAGTAAACTCAAAGAATTTGACGTTAAATCTCATGTTTTTAACAGCCCTGGTAAGCTGCCCATTTTCTATGAGGAATGTCCCATCTCTTGTCATTCCAGTGAACATGGCTTCATACGGATCCACAACGTTCATATAATGGAATCTGTTTATGTATATTCCTTCTTTCGTTTGCGCAATCATATCTTCCAGCGAACTGTCACCACCCTCAACAACAAGATTAACTGGCATGGCAAAATCCATATCTTCAAGTGAAATCGTGTGCCCTGTAGGGCTTTTGCCGAATCTCAGAGCAGCCCCATGTGAATAAAACACATTCTTGAAAATACCATTTTCAATAACAGGTGTCTTTTCTCTCTTTTTGCCACACAGATCATACGCAAATGGTATTTGTACAGGATGAAAAGGATCATCGTAAACATTCAAATCATCTGGACCAATCTTCTGCCCCAGAAATCTTGTTGATGGACTCATTTTAAGTTCGTGCATATACCCATTTGTGCACACATAGGAGAAATAAAAGAAAAGATCAGCCACCGCTTCAGGGCCAAGTATAACCGTATAAAGCCCTGGTTCAATCTCAATGGATTCACCAGACATCTTTGCAAACTCAACCGCTCTCTGAGCCTTTTTTTCAACATCGAGATCGGCAATATTTTTTGCCGAAGAAGAAACGTATCCACTAGCAGAATCTTTTACAGCTACAAAATTAAAACTAAAACTTGAGTAAGCATGATAGATAAACATCCCATTCGAAGATATGACCGAATTTTCCGTTACATTGTCACTCACATAGCCAAAAGCTTGAATATCTTCACCGCAAGCATGAAGAATTTTATCAAAGATAGAAGCCCGCATTTCGGGAGAAAAGTTTTTTGCATCTTCTGTAACATTGTCTAATGGATAACCTATCGTTGGCTCCGGGAGCTTAAATTGATAATCCAGAGGCGTTGAACTTTCAAGCATTCCTTGAAGTTTTTCTTTGATAGATCTCAAGCCTGATGTGGTTAAATCGTTGCTTGTGGCAATCGCAACTTTATTATCTTTTGTGGCAAGGACGCTCACATTATTCTTTCTTTCAAAAACATTCTGATGGATTCTACTGTTTGCAAATCTGGTCAGAGCCGACTCGACATTCGAAATGACAGCAAGAAATTTAATATCGACAAAATGTTCATTCATCAATCTAAAGAAATTTCTGTAAAAATTTTCCCCTCTCATTTTCGAACACCTACCTTTATTTTTCTAAATCTTGCAGGCGATGTTCCGTGGCCAACATGCATAACCTGCATTGGTTGACCTTTACCGCAATTTGGTACACCCCAAACGTGCCAAAAATCCTCATTGGCCACTCCGTCGCATTTATTCCAGAACTGCGGCGTTATATCGTAATATACTGGATTTTTGAAAATTCTCCCGGTAAGCTTACCCGATTTTATTTCATAGGCAATTTCTGTAGCAAATTGAAAATTCAATCTCAGATCATCTATCGACCAGCTTTTGTTTGTATCCAGCAGAAATCCATAATCAATACCGGAAATGAGTTCTTCCAGCGTGTATTTTCCTGGCATCAGATTTATATTTGTCATCCTTATTATAGGTAAATGAGACCAGCTATCAGCTCTTGCTGCACCGTTAGATCTCAATCCTATCTCTGCCGCAGTCTGTCTATCCATCAAATAACCAACAAAAAGCCCATTTTTCACTATATATGATCTCTGTGCTTCAACACCCTCATCATCATAACCGAAACTACCAAGTCCACCTGGAATAGTTGCATCAGCAGTAATTGTGACATAATCACTACCATACCTCAGTTTATTCAATTTCTCAAGGCTCAGAAAACTCCCGCCAGCAAAACTCAACTCTGAACCCATGACTCTGTCAAGCTCTACAGGGTGGCCACAGGATTCATGTACCTGCAGGGCAAGCTGATTTCCGCTGATCACCACGTCATATTCCCCCGGCTCTATCTCCGGCGCATTCACAAGTTCGACAGCTTCACGGGCAATCTTTGGTGCATGTTCAATCAAATTCATTTTCTGTATAAACTCCCAGCCTTTTGTTGAATGATCTCCACCAAAGCTTGTTGGATACGACCTTGCTTGAAAACCTCCTTCGCCTATTGCCTGGGCAGAAATACCTGCTCCGGAAATAACTATCTCCTGTTCAATTACAGAACCTTCGCTACTCACGAACAATTTCCTGATCTTCTTGAAAAACATTGATCCCGTCGCCCTAATCACGCCTTCAATTTCTTTCGCTTTTAAGGTGGCATGCCTGAGAAGTTCAATTTTCTCTTTTTCAGAAATTTCAAAAGGATCTTTCTCATAAGGAGATCTAAATTTATCTTTGTGCACAGGTTCCTCGGCAAGCTTTACCTCTTTATTAGCGCGTTTGTTCGAAGCTTCGGCTATTTCCAAAGCTTCATCCGCTATTCGCTCGAGCGCAGAATCTCCTCGCTCATCAGTAGCAGCGAATCCCCATCCGTTTTTTAGTAGTGCTTTAACACCTGTTCCTGCGCTGAAATTGTTAGTCAATGTTTTCAGAGTTCCATTTTCAACAAAAATTTCCTGCTGAAGATGCTCTTCATACCTTGCATCCGCATATCTCGCCCCCTTGTTTGTGAGATATTGCAGAATTTTCTGTAGTTTTTCTTGCACAATCTAACCTCCCTCCGTAAACTGAAGAGCAGGGATTTATTCCCTGCTCTTTTCCGCTTTCATTATAACGCTTATTGCTTCTTCTATACTTTTTGCATCAACCTTCTGGCCCGATTTGAGAACCATCAGAGCTGCTTTAATTACTACAATTCTGGGATAACGCTTCAGAAGTTTTCTAACCGGGTCAAGCTTCATTACGTTGGTCTCCAAGGCAATCACCATCCTAAAAGCCCTTGACACCTTTAAGGGCTGGATGTATAATGAACAGTGGTTGTGGGCTCGTAGCTCAACTGGTAGAGCGCCCGGCTCATAACCGGGCGGTCGGTGGTTCGAGTCCACCCGAGCCCACCACGGGAGCTTCGGCTCCCTTTTATTTTACCATTAATTTCGATTTTTGTAAAGTTAACACGTCATTATAAAATATCTTCTGTGTTGAAAAGAAACAGGGAGGTTAAACTCAACGAGCAGAGAGTCTATCGATCCAGAGCCAAGTAATCCATCTCAAATAAATGATAATGATAAAGAGAAAATCAACCTGGCTCTGAAGATCTCTATTTTCGAAGGGACCTTAGCAGTTTTTATAAATCAGCTTTTTGGTGGAGTTTACCTGACCGGTTATTTTCTATGGATGGGAGCTTCTCCATTTTTGATAGGTTTGTTTGGCTCTATTCCTTCACTTGCAAGCGCTCTTCAAATACTCCCTCTTCTTTTTGCCCACAGGTTAAACTCAAGAAAACAATTGATCGTTCCCTTAATGTGGATTGCAAGGACTGGTATAGCAACTTTTGCACTTTTCCCTATTCTCAAAGGAGGTTTATTTCTTTCTTACGCCATGTACATGTACATCCAGATAGCAGGTGCAATATCTTCACCGCTCTGGCAGAGTTGGATGGCCGATCTCGTACCTAAGCACTCTATAGGCAGTTATTTTGGGCTCAGAAATTTTGTTCTTGGAGTAGTACAGATACCAGCAATGTTTATAGCTGGTATTGTTCTGGATGCGCTGGGAGAAAACACAAAAGGATTCAGTGTTCTATTTTTACTTGCCGGTCTGGCAGGTTTTCTGAACGGATATCTTCTGAAAATTCAGCATGAACCTGTATACAGAATTCGAGAAAGCTCTATTGGCCCTATGACCTCATTTAAACTCCTTATGCATAATAAGCAATTCAAAAATCTCATGTTGAGCTTTGCTATCTGGTATTTTGCTGTTGGCTTTGGTTCAGTCTATATAAATGTTATGCTGCTCAAAGAAATTCAATTTAGCTACCTTCAGGTAAGTATTTTAAATGCTGTTGCAATGTTTATCGGCACGCTGTTTCAACCATTCTGGGGAAAAGCAGGTGACAAATACGGTTTTCAAAATTTTCTGAAAATGTGCATCTGGGTTCAGGCTTTTTTGATTCTTTTCTGGGGTCTGACTCCAAAATCTTTTCTTTATGTATTCTTGCTGCAAATATTTATCGGCATTTTCGTAACTGCTGGTTCAAGTCAGCTTATTTTTTATACATTAATGTACATCGCGCCAGCTGATCTAAGAACTGAGGCATTTTCCATTTTCAACAGTTTTTCTAACATTGCTCTGACGCTTGGTTCTCTGATCTCTGGAATTATCGTGTCTTCTCTTTCAAATTTTGGCTTTAAGGTCTTCTATCTGGATGTTACCTCCATCAGGTTGACTATGTTTATCTCATTTTGCCTCCGGATTCTCGCAGCATATACAATGTCCAAAGCAGATCTTGGATCAGCAAGAAAAGTTCCTTTCTTTGAGCTGGTACGAGAATCTTTCACAACAGCTATCATTCCGTGGATGAGAAGCTGGACGAATATCTGGAGAAAAAGCAAATGAATCGTTTCAAAATAGAAAAAAGCGCCGAAATTGGCTTTAGAAGATAGTTTCTACCTTGTGAATTTTTGCACTTTACAATCTTTCTTATCTGACAAGGATTATTCATATTTTCTCTTAAAAAATACTGTTTTGACAGGCTTTTTTGATATTTTTCAATTTTGACACTTCCGTATATTATATTATGGAAGGCGCCTACCAGGTCCTGGTAAATACCATAGAACCGTACATTGGGATAGGTCTAATCCGTCGTAAGCCTCCTCATCGAATGGCTTCATAATAATATTTAATTTTTTTCTAATGACCCTCGTTGTATAATAAGCCATCCAATTATAAGGAGGCGATAGGTATGGGTAAAGTTTTTGTGATAACACTTGTTTTGTTCAGCACCTTAATTTTTGCACAGACACAACTTCAGCCAATTAAGCCAAATATTCCTTTTATTCCGCAACTGCCAACCACTGTTCAAGAGAGCGATTTACTTGGCCGTTATGGTTCTGTCTGGAAAATTTTCTGGGATGGTTGGGAAGGAACCTTGGTATTTCAAAAAGATGGAAAAGGATATATAGAAGATGAAAACAGAAATAAATATAACCTTACTTACACTATTCTTCGCAATCCTCAGGACAGTATATCAAGTATGACAGGCCCTGGTTATACTGGAAAGAAAACTAACCTCGGCCACCGAGTAGTTTTCTTTGTTGATTTTGCAAATACACCAAACAATCAACAAGATGACCAAAGATTCGATGGGTATATATTCACCCAGACTCTCAAGACAATGAAAAGAGCAATCGCAGGAATTACATGGTGGGATAACATACCATTTGGATTTTACGCAACTTACTGGTACGATATACCGGGATGAAAAAGCGGGCATTAAGCCCGCTTTTATTTTACAAACTCACTGGCATTACTGGAACATCTTCTGGTACGATCAACTTTGCCTTTGCAAATGAGTCGAGTAGCATGGCGTCAAAGATCAGCAAAATGAGATTTGGAAAGATAAACATAGGTACAGTTTTGAAAACAGTTTACGTGAAGAAGATAAGAGAGATATTGCAAAACAAACCGGAGTTGAAAGACCAAATTATACTGTTAAAAGACGCATCTTGTGCTGTAACTGAAATGGTCAAACACAAGATAAAGTTGCTCAACAGTAATCAGAGAATATGAAATATTGTCGTAATACAACCACCCTGATCAGTTTTGAGTTCTGGTCAGGATTTTTTCAGTGGTTATTTTTGCATGAATATATAACAATGAAACACTCAAAGATATTTTGATATCTGAGACAGTTTTTCTACACTGTAGTTTAAACCACCTTCTCTGTTTAAGATAGGCCAGAGAGTTCTGTACTGTTCAGTTATCTGTTCTAATTTTTGCTTTAGGTAGGTTTTTCTCTCCTCTGGTATCAACGAGATATTTCCATTCTGCTTTATAAGTATCAATGATTCCATCCCCAAGGCTAACATTTCAGCATTATTAATGATCTGCAAAATGGTGAGCTTTTCAGATTCAGATTTTGTTTCTGCCATAAATTCAGATAAATTATGAACAGTCGTGTTTACAATTTCTATTGCATCCTCGGTATTTTTAATGTCTTCATCATCGATTTCGTTCAAGTATTTCGATATTCTGTGTGGAAATACGAGTGATATGAAGTATGGACTTGTATTGTGCAATTTGAGTTTTATGCGCTTGTAAATTGTACCAAGATTGTAGACTGATTCTGCTATGGAAAGCCTTGTTTTGAACACATGAGTGTTAATTTTTTTCAGTAATTCATCATCCATCAAATTCTCCGATAGGTTCCAACCCAATGATGCTGCATAACCAAGGCTTATCATAGAAAATGGGAGGTGTTGATGATGACCATTATCACCCCAATCTGTTAATAAAAAACCAATAGAATTGTACTTTTTGCCATTTACCAAGGCGTTTTTGATATTTGCAAGAGCATTATCGCTCCTACCGGTGAAAGAATCCCAGGTAGAAGTACCTGGGCAAACATAAAACGCCACACCTTTGGTTGCAAATAATTTGCATTCCTCATCGTATGGATGATCACCTTCGTAACCCCAGAGCAATGCAATTGTGTTATCTGGTAACTGTGCCACAAGTTCTGGGTAATTCTTTATGATATCCCCCCAAAACATCACAGTTTTGCCATGTCTGTTCAATATTTGATGGATTTTTAGCAGAAAATCGAGATATACCCTTCCTTTTCCATATTTTTCACACAATTCTTTTGATTTTCCCAAGCCAAGATCGTACGTTTCATCGGCTCCGATATTAACCTTGGTACTTGTAAAGTTGGGAAGAAGTTCGTCAAACAGTTCACTCAAGAAATTCAATGTTTCTGGTACGGCTGGAGAGAGAGAAAACGGTCCGTACTTTTCTCCCCAAGGAGTTATGAAACCATCTGGACATTCCGCGAGATATTTGTATTGATCGTGTTTAAGCCATTTACCGAGATGCCCGAATGAATTTTGGTTTGGGACAAGTTCGATAAATCTTTCTCTGCAATAATTATCTAGTTCTTGTATTTCTTCTGAGGTAAGTGGTGTATAATCTCTCCAAACTAATTCATGCTTACTGTAAGCAAATGTGTGTTCTGTATAGAGTTGAAATTGGTTGTATTTGAGTTCAGCCAATATGTCTACTATTTTTTTTAATGTGTCCATATTTGGTATCCTATCTCTGCTTATATCCAACATAAATCCACGATTCTCGAAATCTGGTTCATCTTCTATGATCATCGTGGGTATTCTACATTCATATTCTCTCATTAATTGAATTAGAGATTGCAGGCTGTAGAAAATACCTTGAGTCGTTTTTGCCATCAAAACGATTCCATTGGGTGTTATTTTGATTTTATAACCCTGTGAATGTGATACCATGTTTGGATTCAAGATGATTTTTATCGTTGTAGATTTATCGTTAAAACCTGTGAGTAAGAATCTTTTCCCGTATCTGGTCAGCTCATCTTTTAAAAATGCAGCAAGTTTAAAGGATTCTGGCAGGGTGAAAATCTTACCTTCAACTGGAATTTCAAAAATATCGTTTAGTATAGTGATTTTCTTCGGACGAGGTAGCATATCCCAATCTCCTTTCCTTCGCATACAAGTATTCAAATTTATGCGTGATTTAATTGTTCCTAAACTGATCTCTCAAATTCTGGACAACCTCATTTTTGACTGAAGATATTAGCTTTATTGCCATCATCAGCGCTCCGCCAACGGGAGGGAGATATGGTTCTTGAAGTGAGATACCAAAATTTCTTTTCACAGATTCCTGTACAGAATTGAAAAAATATGGTTCTTCAAAAAGCCCTCCGGTATAAGATAGAAAGTCGCTGTGAATCGATTTTAAAATGGATTCAGTGGCGTTAATGAGTTCTTCAACACTCCTTTGTACAATCATTCTGGCTACATGATCATTCTCACGAGCACATTTCAGAACAAACGGTGCAAAAGAAGCAAGATGACTTTTGGGATGTTTGTCAACATAGAAATATCTCAATACATCGTCTACGCAATGAAGGTTTAGGATTTCTTCTACATACTGTACAAGGTCGGTAAATTCACCTCTGTTTTCCCAGTATCTCATTACTTCTTTAACGGCTTCAAAGGCTATTCCATAGGCGCTCCATATGTCACCTATTATGTGGCCCCATCCTCCTGCTCTATAAATATTACCATTTTCATCTATACCAACGATCATTGAACCAGTGCCAGCAACGATTATTGCACCGGATTTTCTAATATGTCCCAATGAGCCCATTAAGGCAATTAAACAATCATTCACAACCATAAGCTTTCTTGCGGGTATAACTGACTTCATCAGTTCACATAATTTATCGCAACTTTTTTTGGAAAAACCCGCTCCAGATAGTCCAAGAACACATGCATCTACTTCATTTGAGTTTTGTTTCATGTTTTTCAAGCATTCTGAGATAGTTTCCATCAGTTTCTCAATTCCTATGTCAAGATGGTTTCCTGGTCCTCCTGAAACGGAAGAGATTATTATCCCGTTTTCATCACATAAGGCTAGTCGAGTTTTAGTTCCACCAGCATCTACTCCAAGAAATCTCATTTTTATACCTCCTGGTATTTTACAGACACATCAATTCGTAAGATATTAAAGATAATAATTTGTCCTCAGTATCTTCTGCATAAGGAGATGCGAACCATTCATAGCCACTTTTCACACTCTTTGGTACTACATATGAAGCAGGAGAATTCGCATAACATACTATAAAGGTAAATTTAGCTATTGACGAAACGAGATTGCAGAATCCAAAGAATAATTCGAAAGGGACAAAAATAAATTTAAGTGAGTCGATCACGAGAAAAGATATTGTGATTTTTTCCTTCTTTGGTAGTTGGCCACGTTGCTTGAGTAACATTACACCTGGTAAATCTCTTTCATTTAATGAGGTTTCTTCAATATTCTTTTCGACGTTTTCTATCTCAAACTCAATTTCTTTCAGTGAAAACTTTTCTGGTACGCAGGTTTGATACACAACATATGGGGTATATTGTTCAAGAAAGATATCTGATAATCTCTCAATTTCTGCAAATGATCTTTCCTTTCTTGTTTTGTGTGTGCTTAAATCACCACAGCAGGAATTAAGAAAAACAACTGGGTACCCATCTTTCATTTGCAATTTTCTTCTTATTGCTCCAGCTATGTCACTCGAATATAGTAAATTTTCTGGGCCAAGAATAGTGGGGTGACAGGGGAATAATGTTATTGAGAATCTTTGCCTTGCAGTTTCAAATTCAATTAAATTGGCAGGTACTGTCGTACTATCCTGTTTGTCTCTAAAATCACAAATGCCGGACACCTCGGATTGTTTTACAACCAACTTGTTCAGGTTAGCCGAATTTTGCTTTGCCTTGACTAAGGCCTCCCTTGCTGATGATTCAAGAATATCCTTAACAAGACCCGGTTTGGGTCCAGAATGCGTGTGAGTAGCAATAGGTATGAGTTTTATATTATCTATTTGTTTTGGAAATGTTTTTGGAACTGTGAGCAGATCGAATACCAATATTGCCATTTCAGTTTCATTCTCGCTCAAATAAATGCAGAATAGTTGTAATGGATCATGATAGTCTGCAGAAACTCCTTTTCTAAGGATATAACCAGCCATTTCCAACCCTTTTGGGAAAGAAAGATCCATACTTGAAATACCAACTTTTATCACACGATCACATCCTAACGATTTTTTCATCCCTTTAGGCCACCGCTTAGTCCTTCTACATACCATTTTTGACACATCAAGAAAACGATCAAAATCGGTATAGTTGCTACAACCATTCCTGCACACAATAGACCCCATCTTGTAATATTATGACCTCTAAACATAGCGAGTCCTAAATTGATTGGCATCTTCGAATAATCTTGGATTACCAACAATGGCCAGAAAAATTGACCCCACGACCACAGAACTTTGAAGACTATCATGGTTGCAATGGTTGGTTTCACCATTGGCAACATGATTCTCCAGTAAATGAAGAAATCATTTGCACCGTCAACTCTGGCTGCTTGTTCAAAATCAAGCGGAATAGATAGAAAAGCCTGTCTGAACATGAATACGCCAAATCCACTTGCTGTGAAAGGAACTATAAGTGATGACAACGAGTCGTACATACCCATGCGGATAACTATTATATACATCGGTATTGCAACTGTATAGAACGGTATCATTAGTGTTGACAAAGCCAGCCAAAAAAGTATCTTCTTTCCCCAAAAGTTTTTCCGCGCTAAAGCGTACCCAGCCATAGAATCAAATAAAATGCTCACAATTGTCACTGTTATCGCTACAAATAAACTATTCAAAAGCATAGTGCCAAGGGTAACATCTTCATCTATCACCCTTGGATAGTTCCATGCGGCACTGTAATTATCAAAAGTGATTGCTCTTGGCATGAATGAATAAGATTCTATACCTGTATCTGGTTCTATAGATCTTACAATTACCCATAAAAGCGGTAGAAGTGTAAAGGCGCATGCGGGTATAACAAGAATATATTTAACCAACAACGCCCATCGATTTTGTCTTCTCACAGATCTCACTCCTAAAAAATAAGGTCTTCCCTACCGATTTTTCTTTGAATGAAAGTTAATACCATGATGATAATGAGTAATATAACACTGATTGCTGATGCATAACCCATTTGAAATTCGCTGAATCCTTTTGTGTACAGATAATTAACTATTGTTGTTGTTGAATACCCTGGTCCTCCACCTGTCATTATGTAGATGGGTGTGAAAACTTGGAAAGAATTTATCAATGAGGTTGTGATCACAAAAAAAGTGGTCGGCCTCAAGAGTGGTAAAGTTATCTTAAATGTGATTTGCCACTTCGAAGCACCGTCCAGCGCTGCTGCTTCATAGAGTTCATCTGGGATATTT
Organism: Pseudothermotoga elfii DSM 9442 = NBRC 107921; assembly: GCF_000504085.1. Classification (NCBI taxonomy): domain Bacteria; kingdom Thermotogati; phylum Thermotogota; class Thermotogae; order Thermotogales; family Thermotogaceae; genus Pseudothermotoga; species Pseudothermotoga elfii. The sequence continues at coordinate 1,633,569 of NC_022792.1, forward strand.
TGAAGTCCAGCCAGAAAGATGAGCATTCTGTATCCAAATCCACTCCAGATAAGGACTATACCAACAGCAATCAAAGCATATCTGTAATCACTTAGCCACTCTATGGGCTTCAAATGTAACGTGACCAGCAGTTTGTTTGCTATGCCTGTCGTACTTGAAGAAAAGATCAGTGACCATATTATGCTCACAACCACCATTGAAATAATATTTGGAATAAACAAAGCAAGTCTGAAGAAATTTCTACCTTTAAATGGTTTGTTCAACAAAAGAGCAAAGATGAGTCCCAAGATGGTGTTACCAGGAACATATAAAATCGTGAAGTACAGAGTATTAAGAATGGATCTAAGAAATACTTGATCTTTCAACAATTTAGTATAATTTTTCAATCCAACAAATTCCGCAGAATTAAATGTTATTATACTGAATTCTTTGAAGCTCAAAATTACCACCCATACAATGGGGATAAAGAGAAAAACAGTAAAAACAATATATGCAGGTGCACAAAAAGTATAAGCGATCAGATTTTCTCTCAATTTTTTTCTCACTTCTATTATCACCTCATAGGCTTTCCAGCAGGCTTGTACTAATCAAAACAAGAGAAGGCCGAAGCCTTCCCTCGATTTTTCACCAAGTGTAACCTTTATCTTTCAAATGTGACTCAAGTTCTTTTTGTGCCCTTTCTAATCCGCTTTCTAACGATATTTTGTCGGAAAGTACATCTTGGATTGCTGCTCTTATTATTCTTGTGAAAGCAGAATATTCTGGATGTTCAACCCATGGTCTCGAATCAGACATCTGTTCATCGAAAGCCTTCATTATTTCATCGTCGGCAACATACAATTCAGCAGAATCTGACCTTGAAGGAATAAATCCCGCAACATTACAATATTCCAGCATATTTTCTTTGCTGCATAACCACATTAAAAGTTTTGCTGCCTCTTCTTTGTGTTTTGCAGATGAGGGTATGACAAACACATCGGCACCGTAATAGGAAGTTTTTTTACCAGTCTCTGGGTTGGTTGGCAATACAACAGCACCAACTTTGTCACCGAGTTCTTTTCTCAATGCTGTCCCTGCATCACCTGTATCGATGTACATTGCTACTTGACCAGCTACAAGCTGTCGACGAACATCAGCCAGATTAGCATTCACAGCTCCTGGTTGAACGACTTTGTATGTTTTGAACAAATCTACAAAAAATTTTGCACCCTTCCGAAATGCGTCAGTTGTAATAGCTGGGGCGCCATTCTCGTTTATCATATGTCCACCAGCTTGCCATACCCAAATCATCAATTGATATGCGTACTGAGCAGATGCCCCAAAACCATACACATCAATTTGCCCATCGTTGTCTCTATCAAAGGTCAAGCGTTTTGCATATTCAAGAAAATCATTCCAAGTCCAGTTGGGTGATGGTTCTGGTAACCCTCTTTCTGCAAGAATATCTTTCCTGTAAAGGACAACACGTGTATGACAAAAATATGGGATACCTACAATTTTTCCACTCATTTCTTTTGGTTTGTTCATTTTGTAAGTGCTTCCTAAAAGGACTGATTCCGGGAAAGCCTTTAGAAAATCTTGCGGTAAATACTTCTCAAGAGGTTCGATCGATTTCGACCAAGCTAATGCATGTTCACGTGGTGATCCTACTTTTGCCAGATCTGGTGCCTTACCTGACATTATTGCAACATCGAGTTTTGTGTGTGGATCTTCTGCCCACGGAATTACCACTAAGTTGACTTTAATACCTGTAGCTTCCTCAAATGCCTTTATATGTTTCTTTACGACCGGAAGGTCGAGTTGTGGGTCTCCCCCGGCAAACCAAAACGTCACTTCGGTTGCTAAACAGATCGTTAAGGTCAGGAACACTACCGATAAAACAAAAAGCTTTCTCATAACAAAACCTCCCTTCTACCTTTTGGCAAATAACTCAGAAATCCTTTTTCAATTCATGCATCTGCTTAAGAAAAATCTCATTTCTTCGTTTTTGAATACTTCATGAAATGCAAAAATGCATACACCATCTGCTCCAGAATTCTGTGCAATTTTAATTGTTTCAACAACCTCATGTGCTCTTATATTGTTGTGTGCTTGAATTCCGATCACTACTCTTGATTTACCCATAGCTATCTTGTGAGTTGTCTTAGTTATGTCTTCGATCCATGAATTTGATCTGTTAAAATCTTGATGATAAGCCATGGGTAACATGAGATCACATAATTCTGCAAAATCTTGATATCTTTGTCCACAATGTATTAACGCAAAATTTCTTTCACTTGGGTTTGGATCACCTCCTTCTGGAATAAGAGCCGCACTAAATGTAGTAGAATTTCTCATGTTCTTGATTAGTTGTGATATTGCTTGCGTGAAATCTTTGATGTCATTAGCCCTTAACTCTGTCCATTTAAGAACGTCAGGATCTCCATGTTCGAATGCATCCAGAAAGCCTCGACCATCTTCGTTTCTGCCCCAGGTTTGAATCGCTTTTTTAAGGAGTTTTTCAACATCTAAACCAAAAGTGCGTAATTTGTGAATTTGGGAAGGTCCCCATCCCCATGCGCCATTGGGATATCTTATATAATCTAAATGAATTCCTTCGGGTTCGTAATCATTTACAACTTCTTTGATCAAAGAAAAAAGATATTCCTTGTAATTCTGATCGGTTGTGAAATCTATAACAGATGTTGATACTCTGAAACAAGTGTGTTCACCCAATCTATACTCGTGAGACAGTTCTTCAAGTGGTATCCCCCACATGCCAGAGCTGGGGTTTAACTGAAGATAAGATCTATCTTGTGACACAATAAACCAAGCATGGAGTCTTATGTTCAACTTTTTGCATATTTCTGAAGCTTTTGGCAAGACCACATTATTCTTTGAAACGCTTATGGCAATTTTAGAAGGCCAATACACCTTCCCTGTAGTTCCTTTCACAAGAAGAAATAAGTCTGTGAAACCCATCTCTTTCGAATCTTTGATAGCTTTCTCCACGCCATACTCTGATAACGATGAACTCCAGGACCAGATACCTTTTACATAACCTTGAAGGTTTTCACTCATACCCAATACACCCTTTGAAGATTTGGCTCAGAGCATTGGAATATACTTTCTATACTTTTCCACCAATAATGCATTTACTTCATCTCCTTGCGGTACATTCGCACTGAGAAATACGGGAGGTTCTACTCCATCTTTTTCAAAAAGTTTGACGATCTCAGCCATGACGGAATTTATGATGAATGCGCCGCATATCGTTGAAAGTGGTCCAACGGTAATATCGTTCATTTTCAAAGATGCATCTCCGTATGGAACATGATTGTCAATGGTTAAATCAGCGACTTCGTACAATTTTTTACCTAACTCGTTTCTCGCAGTTACGTTCTTTGAATGCTCAACAGATGTGACTGCTGCTACGTATGCACCTATTTTCTTGGTACTTTCAGCAAATGTTACAACGACAGAATTTGAGCCAGAATTGGAAAACACGACAACCACATCGCGAGAAGAAATGGGTAGATCAGAAGCTATTGCTTCTCCAATACCATCTATTCTTTCAAGTTTTGAGCTCAATACAGCCCTTTCATGAAGCATTAGTGAACCAATCAACACAGGATATACTGGTGCTATTCCACCAGCACGATAGAAAATTTCTTCCACAAGTATATGAGAATGTCCAGTACCAAAAGCATAGATGAGTCCATTGGATTTAATTGCTTTGTATGCTTTTTCTGCAAGAATTTTGATCTTGTTTGTTTCTTTTTCAACGATTTGTTGAAGACTGATGTTGATCTTTTGATAATATTGATCAATTAAACTCACAGCATCGTGCTTTGAAAATTCGTTTGTCACAAAAAATTCCCTCCTTGTACTCAATGAATGAACATATTCTGCAATACAGCTATGCCTCACTTGAATTCCTTGAAAATATTTCTGAGTGGTTCTTCTCTTTCAGTGTTGAGAATTGTCCCTGCCCTGAAGATACATATGCCTTCGGCATTTTTATCAATACAATCATCAACAATTTGTGCAAGTTCATCCCCTGTTACTGGAGAATATCCTTGAAGTCCCAAGACAAGTTTGGTATTCATTTGAATCTGTTGTCTTGCTCCAGTGAAGATCTCTCCCGTAATCCAGGATGAATCCTTACCATAATCTCTGTGATAAGCCATGGGTATGATCATTTCACAATCGTCTGAAAAAATCGCATAATTCTGACCATAATGAACTAATCCAAAGGCTTTCTCAGTACTATCGAGACTTGCAGGTTCTGGCATTAGAGCGGCGCTGATTATTATGTCTGGTTTTACTTGTTTGGCACAACTGGATAAGTCTTGAAGAAAATTCTGGACATTTCTTGACCTGATTTCAACCCATTTTGTAACTGTCGCATCTCCGCTAATGTATGCATTTACGAAAGACTGGTTATCGCCATTTGTTCCCCATGTTTGAATAGCCAAATTCTTGAGATACTGAATATCCGAATCATTAAGGCCATTTTCCATAGCTGTTTGGATTTCTATTGGCCCCCAACCCCAAGCACCCGTTGGGTATCTTATGTAATCAAAGTGCAGTCCATCTGGCCTATAATTCTCTATGACTTCGCGTATGAGTGATTTCATATACTCTTTGTATTCATCAAAACCAACAAAATCTACAGTTTTTCCTGCTCTTTGAGGATCCCCATCCACTGTTTTTGGAATTCCGTACATCTTGCTCTCTGGATAAGTTGAGGTGAATGCCTGATCTTGGTTGCAGACAAACCACATGTGTAACCTTAAGCCGCTTGTTCTACAAAATTCCGATGCTCTGGGCAGAACAGTTGTGTCTGATGAAAAACCCAACGCAATTTGAGATGGCCAGTTAACTGTACCAGAGGTTCCTTTAACAAGGAGTAATATATCGGTGAAGCCGACCTCTTTAAGATGTTGTAGAGTATTTTCAACTCCAAGATTAGCAAGTGTGCTTCCCCAGACCCATACTGCCTTTATCTTGGCAGGCCATGAAAAGGGTAACAAGGCTTTTGATAAAATTACATCGTTTGGCAATTTCCCAGTATCAGAAAATTCCTTCAAAGTCTTTGACGCTGTTGCGATGAAGACATCGATTGACATTTTCTTTTGTGATCCATTAATACTTATTGGAATAGCACTTGGTAGGGTTTTGGTTTTTTCAACTTCATTTACAAACCATGACAGGGCAGTATGGAAATCCGACATTGTACACGTTGATGATGTACTTTCAAGTTCAAAATCTCCAGCTTCAAAATTCGATGGTAAAATAATTTGGATATATGGCACACCACTTGGTCTCTTGTTAGAATTAAGCAATTCAACAGTGTATTTGGCCATAATATACGATGCGTCGTTTAGGTTTACGTTGTCCGAGACCTTTCCTTTGGCTTGCCATACCTTTTCACATGCTTCTGGTAACCTTTGATACATGTCAACTTGCTCAGCTATAGTTTCTGCTAACATCAATACATCATCACTTGCAAATGTTTCTTGAAGCTTATTATTAGCAATTACAAAACAACCAGTTAATACAAATGCCGATAACCCCACAGCAATCAATATTAGACCCTTCTTCATACTATCCCTCCCACCAAAAAATCACGTATTTTTCTTGAAACTGTGATTCAGAATAACTGTTCTGGATAGATTTCTTGGCTGGTCTGGATTTAAACCCTTACACTTGGCGATAAATAAGCCTAAAAGTTGTGCAAAAATAACTTGTATAAATGCATCACGCCCGTCCTCAGCAATTGGTGAACGGCAAATGGTTGAGGCTCCAAGCTCTCTCATCTCGCCCAGCAAATTCATTTCTTCTTTTTCGCTCTGGCCTGATGAATACAGGACGATAACTGTGTCATTAGTTACGAGTGCCTTTGGGCCATGCCTGTATTCAAGGGAGGAAAAGGCTTCCGCCATACTGAGGGACATTTCCTGTAATTTCAATGCAGATTCTCTTGCTATACCCTCATATATCCCAGAGCCAAGAAAAACGTAATGATTGGCTTTAAACAAAGTTTGGTCTTCTCCCAGTTGACATAACTCACTGACAAAATCGCTTGAATCATTAATAAGTCGATCATATTTTGGTTCTTTACCAGAAAGTTTGTCGCTAACAAAAAATAGACTCAACAACATGCAACTGAATGATTTAGTCATAACTACTGACTTTTCTTCTAATGGTAGAGATAAACATAAATCACATACTTTTTGAAGATCACTTTTTCCATCGAGTGTGATTCCGAACGTCTTTATGCCAATTTTGTTTAACTTTTCTGCCGCGACCACGGTTTCTGTTGTATTACCTGAACGAGAGATCATCACGGCTGAGTATTTGAGTTTTGTGCTGATCATTGATTTCATATCAGATAACAATAATTCACCACTTGGAATTGCTTTTGTTTCTATGCCAGTGACACGAGAGAAATATTTACAAGCCGAGATGCCTAAGTAGTACGATGAACCACAACCAACAAAATAAACTACATCACTGTCAGTGAGAAAATATGGGAAAGAAGATGTTGGTAGTTGATTCAAATATGAAAGTACTTTTTTGAATTCACCAGGTTGACTGAGTATTTCCTCTTTTGTGTACAATCTGCCATCACCTCTTTGGTCAAAAAATTAAGCGATTATTACATTTATTCCAATGGATCTAAATTTTCTGGCCTGCTCTTGATCGATGCCATTGTCAGTAACAAGTACATTGACTTTCTCTATATTGCATATTTTGTAAGGTGCCACCTGATTTATCTTTGTGCTGTCAACAACTAAAATCACAGTTTTTGATTTTTGAATTATTAACTCAGCGAGGTTTCTTTCTTCAAAATCAGCAACAGTTACGCCTGATTCAAGCCCCACCCCACTTGCTCCAAGTACATAGCAATCAAAATACAAATTTTCGAATAGCTTTGATGCATATTCGCCAACGCATTCAAATGATCCATGACGTACAATTCCACCTGAATGTATTAGATTAAAGGTTTTACTCAAGTTTATGACAGCCCAAGCAGTTGTTATTGAATTTGTTGCTATATTCAAAGAATGAATTGAGCTGCTTTCCAAAGCTTTGATGACGTAATAAACTGTTGTACCGCCACCAACTGCAATTGTCTGTCCATTCTTGAAAAACTCTACAACCTTTTTTGCTATGCGCTGTTTTTCATCTTTCCGAATGTCTAAATTCTTGAAAAACGGAGAATCACCTGTTATGGTTTTAAGAACAGCGCCACCTCGTGTCCTTTCAACCAAACCCTGGGATTCCAGGATATCAAGATCGCGTCGAGCAGTTATTACGGATATATCAAAGGATTTGCAAATATCATTAATGCCTATCTGACCGTATTGCCTTAATGTGGTTAGGATCGCTTTCAGTCGTTCTTGCCGGCCCACCGGATCACTCCCTTCCTATTTCGATCATAATCGATCATTTATATATCATCTTTTATAACTATATATGATCCATAATGATAATATCAATAGTCGCTTTTGTTGATTTTTGTACCTTGAAGTGAAAAAATGACAGTTGTTCGTTCTTTTCACCTGGGTTCTCAAGATTACTTGGCTTTTCGTGAGTTTTCTGGGGTTTTTGAGTGATAGGTTGGATGCAAAACAGTTTGAGGATTTAACAAACAGTATAAAAATTTGGAGATAACATTAGTTTGTCAAAAAATCAATAGTTTTTTCCAATATTTCCAAAGTCTTGCGATCTTTCAACACGAATTCAAAACCATGATCGCCCTTCGGGTGCAACAACAATTTCGCTGTACATCCTTTTTGTCTGAGTTTTTTGAACATCTTTACAGAACTCACATATGGAACAACAGAATCTTTCATTCCATGGGCGAGTAGAATCTTAGGAGATGCTGGTGTTACATAGTTTATTGGAGAGTATTTTTCGTAAATATCCTTAGACTTATTTGGCAATCTCTTGATCGTTGCCGTAACAGAGAATCGTGCAAAGATTGATTCAGATCTCCATATGTCCATGAGATCACATGGAGTGTAGTAAGCTACTATTTTGTCAACAAGATTCATATACCTCAAGCCAGTTAAAAGGGCAAGGAGGCCTCCAGCAGACAAGCCCATCAAGGCAAATTGGTTTTTGGAGAGATTGTCGATCTTTTTTTTCAAAAACAATATAGCGTTGGAAAGCTCTTCGAGCAATTTTTCTATCTCTTGAATATAACCTCTGCTGTATCCTATTGCTGCCACAATGAATCCCTGTGACACCAAAAATAACGCCAAGATCGAATAATAAATCTACCAAAGTTTTTAAACCAATGGAGAACAAATTATCAGAGAGAAATTAAAAATTAAATATGAGAGTTTTTTGAGAATATATCTTAAAAACAGTAAACAAATGAGTAGGAAAAAATTATAGACCAAAAACATACCAGAAAGCGCAAATTGATTCAAAACTAGGACAGAGTATTCCTAAACACAGGGTCAATTTAAATGCTTACCTACTCCAAAAGGCGATTTAGCTGTCGCGTTAGACAATGTGATTATAAAGAAACAATATACTTTCGATCATCAAACATCGATGTCTATAAGAAAATAAGAACAATGAAACTGCTATCCAGAAAAAAAGCGGGCATTAAGCCCGCTTTTATTTTACAAACTCACTGGCATTACTGGAACATCTTCTGGTACAATCAACTTTGCCTCAGTAAACTTCACAACTTCATCTACGGTTGTTTGAGGTGCGAGTTCTTTTAAAATTAAGCCATTCTCTGTTACTTCGATAACCGCCATATCTGTAACGATTAAATCAACACGCCTGATCGATGTCAAAGGTAATGTACATTTTTTGACAATTTTTGGTGCGTTGCCCTTTGCAACATGCTGCATTGCAACTATAACCTTTTTTGCGCCTGTAACAAGGTCCATCGCTCCACCCATACCCGGAACCATTTTACCTGGTATCATCCAGTTTGCAAGATGACCTTCTTCGTCCACCTGCAAAGCCCCGAGGACCGTTGCATCAACATGGCCGCCTCTTATAAGACCAAAAGAAACTGCCGAATCGAAAGCACAGGCGCCCGGCAAAAATGTTATCGGCGAGCCACCGGCATTTGTCAAATTAGGATGTTCATACCCACTCATTGGTGCAGGTCCCATACCAAGTATTCCATTTTCGGACTGTAGAAAAATTTCGACTTTTGGAGGCAGGTAATTTGCCACCAAGGTTGGAATGCCTATACCCAGATTTACGATATCTCCATCTTTGAGTTCAAGTGCCACCCTCTTAGCAATTACAGCTTTTGCAAGGTTCTGATCCTGTATCATCTGGCATTCCCCCTTACAATGTAATCTACAACTGCGTGTGGTGTATGAATTTCATTTGGTGAAAGCCCTCCTACTGGAACGAATTCTTCAACTTCTACTATCGTAATCTTTCCAGCAAATGCCATCAATGGGTTGAAGTTTCTCGAAGTGAGATTGAAGAAAAGATTTCCATAGAAATCAGCTTTTTGAGCCTTTATCAGGGCAAAATCAGCCCTTAGGGCTGGCTCAACGAGATATTCTTTATCGTCAATGACTATTTTTTGTTTTCCATTCTCAACAACTGTACCGACACCAGTAGGTGTCAGGATCCCGCCAAGGCCAAATCCACCTGCACGAACTTTTTCAGCCAGTGTACCTTGCGGTACCAATTCCACTTCAAGAGTACCTTCGATCATCTGCTTTTGTGTTTCTGGATTTGTACCAATGTGCGAAACAATCACTTTTTTCGCCATTTTATTGACTATCATCTTCCCGATGCCTTTGTCTGGAAAGGCTGTATCATTAGCGATGATGGTGAAGTTTCTTTTGCCACTTTTTACAAGAGCGTCAATGAGTAATTCAGGTGTGCCATCTCCAAGAAATCCACCAATCATCAGCACGGCACCATCTGGTATCATTTCAACGGCTCTTTCTACTGTTATAACTTTGTTTTTCACTGCAGGCACCTCCTAATTAACATTTCTGATGATGATTGCTGTACCCATACCTCCACCTATACAAAGGCTTGCAAGTCCTAATTCAAGATTGCGCTTTTTCATCTCATAAAGTAATGTCACCGTTATTCTATTGCCGCTTGCTCCAATTGGATGACCGAGTGCGATAGCTCCACCGTTTACATTTACTCTTTCTTCAAGCCAGTCATCTGTCACACCATGTTCATTTTTCAGATCTTTCAGAACAGCTATGCTTTGAGCAGCAAATGCTTCATTGAGCTCTATCAATTGAATATCTGTAAGTTTGAGATTCGCACATTTCAAAGCCTTTGAGATAGCTCCCACAGGCCCTATACCCATTATACTTGGATCAACCCCGTGTTGAGCAAATGCAATTATTTCTGCCAGAGGTTTTAAACCATATTTTTTCACGGCATCTTCGCTTGCAAGAACTGTGGCAGAAGCACCGTCGTTTATTCCCGAAGCATTTCCAGCAGTAACAGTACCATCTTTTTTGAAGGCAGGCCTCAATTTTGCAAGTGTTTCGAGTGTTGTGTCGAATCTTGGATGTTCATCTGTGTCAAAGATTTTTTCGCTCTTCTTTTCTTTTACGACAAATGGCACTATTTCATCTTTAAACCTACCTGTCTCAATGGCTTTTTTTGCTTTCATCTGACTTTTGTAGGCAAAAAGATCTTGTTCTTCTCTCGATATGCCATATTTTTCTACAAGATTTTCCGCTGTGACTCCCATGTGATACATGTTGAAAACATCTGTAAGCCCATCAAAAACCATGTGATCTATTATCTGACCATCGCCAAGTCTGTAGCCAAACCTTGCCTTCGGCAACAAATATGGTGCGGTACTCATGCTTTCCATACCACCAGCCAGAACTATTTCAGCTTGATTTGCCATGATATCTACCGCGCCTATCATGATGGCTTTCATCCCAGATCCACAGAGCATGTTCACGGTATACCCCGGTTTCTCTGCGGGGACACCGGAGTAAATACTCACCTGTCTGCCTGGCCCCATTCCTTGCCCAGCCATTAGTATATTTCCGACGATTGTTTCATCTATCCATTCTGGATTAACATTTGCCTGCTCAATAGCCGCCTTTGATGCCGCAACTGCAAGCTGCACAGCAGGAACATCTTTCAAACTACCACCGAATGTACCTATAGCCGTTCTCTTAGCACCAACAATGTAAACCTTTCTCAATTTATTCACCTCCTTACAAAATGAGTATCAGCAAGCTTGTTACAACCCCACTCCATATCAAAGCCATTACGCAATACCCCATGATGTCTCTTATATCAAGTTTTGCAACTGAAAGTAGTGGCAAAGCCCAGAATGGCTGAATCATATTTGTCCATGCATCGCCCCATGCAACACCCATAACAACCTTTGGTATAGAAGCGCCTATTTGCTGAGCTGCCTGCGTCATTATTGGACCCTGAACAGACCACTGACCTCCGCCTGATGGAACAAACAGATTTATCAAACCTGCACTCCAGTAAGAGAACAGAGGTAAAGTTCTTGCAGTGGAGAAAGAGGCAAACCAGTTTGCAATTGTTGCAGCAAGGCCAGAATTGATCATCATACCCATAATTCCTGCATAAAATGGAAATTGTATGACAACTCCCCAGACAGTTTTTCCAGCCTCGATCGCAGCATTTATAAAATTCTTTGGTGTACCATGCAGCAATAACCCGATCATAAGAAAAATAAAGTTGAGTATATTCAAATCAAGAGAACCACCTTTTACAAAGAAGTAGTAAAAGATGTAAACCAGACCTATTAAACCTATGATCAAGGACAAAACAGGACTATTTTCCATCTTTTCAGCAGGTGTCATATCAGACCATTTTTTCTTTGCGATTTCTTTTTTCTCGGCAAACACAGATGGATCTACTTCTATAACTTCTTCTTTTTTCGGATGCATTCCAGCCATGATGAATGGCAATGTGAAAAGCAATACCAGGACAGGCACATAACCTACAGGAGAGAAAATTGTCTGCGAAACAGGTATCAGACCAATCTGCTTTTCCAAAAAGTGCCCTTTTGTATTAACCAGAAGTGGTGCAGATGCTGAAAGCCCGGCGTGCCATACAAGAAAGCCAGAATAAGCAGAAGCAACAAGCAGCGGATAGTGCAGGCCTTTCCCTTTCATATTTTTTGCTATTTCAATTGCCAGAAGCGATGTAAAGATCAAACCAAACCCCCAGTTCAAATAACTCGTGATGATCATAACCACACATGCCAGTGCAACAGCTTTAAATGGTGTGTTGGCAGCTTTCGCAATCGTTCTTAAAATAGCTGCCATAGGTTTGGTCTGAGCCAGAATGTGTCCCGTCATGAGCACCAAGCACATCTGCATTGCAAAAGAAAGTAAGTTCCAGAAACCATCGCCCATGTAACGAATCATGTCAATAGGGCTTTTGTGCTGGATAAGCATACCAAGCACAAAAGTTAGCAGCGTCAGAATAATAGCAAAAATCAGAGCATCAGGTAACCACTTTTTCGCAAACCTGGAAAAAGCACTACCCAGAACCCTAAGCATACTCTCACCCTCCTATTGTGAAAAATGTGACAAAATGCAACGAAATTATACCACTATATTTTTTCTATTTCAACAATATTCATTCTGTATAAATTAACTTAAGCTAACTGTGCAAATAGAACATAAATTAAGTTTTATACAGGCTCATTTTTGAGAGATAATCGTATCTGCAAACAAATCATTTTTCCAATAAATTCATCAATTAATGGTTTAATATCTGAACAACAGTCTTGACAGATATACTGTAATGTTGTAGTATTACAGTATGGAGGTAAGTCAATGTGGTTCACCTTAGATTTTTCTTCACATGTTCCTGTTTACAAGCAAATAAAAGAGAAGATAAAGGGCTTGATTAACGCAAATATTCTTAAAAAAGGTGAATTTGTGCCTTCTATCAGAAATCTTGCCGAGGATTTAGGTGTGAACATAAATACAGTCGCCCGGGCATACAGGGAGCTGACTATAGAAGGGGTCCTTGAGCCGGTTAGGGGTGAAGGCTATATAGTTCGAAAACTAAACAGAGATGAGTTCACAAAACAAATTCTTTCCAAACTGGAGCTTCAAATAGAATCATGCAAAAAAGCAGGAATTTCTTTTGAAGAACTTTACAATCTGTTAGAGAGAATCTACTGGAGGGATAAAAATGATCCTGAAAGTTGAAAATTTGAGGAAATCTTATAATTCAAAAATAGCTGTGAATGATGTTTCTTTCGAAATCGAAAAAGGGCAGATTTTTGCATTGCTTGGCCCAAACGGTGCAGGAAAAACCACAACAATAAAATGCATCCTTGGATTGAGAAAGCCTGATTCGGGAAAAATTTTGCTGCATGGCAGTTATGCATATTTGCCGGAAGAAAAGGAACTTTACAGATATCTCACTGTGAAAAAAACAGTACAGATAACTTCTCAAATTACAGATAATTTTTCTTCACAGAAGGCGCTCAATTTTCTCGAAGAATTTCAAATACCACTGGATGAGAAAATTTCTAATTTATCGCATGGCATGATGACACAGACTTACATTTCTCTTATATTTGCTCAAGATGCTGATATATATTTCATGGACGAACCAACGTGGGGGCTTGACCCAATAATGAGAAACAGGATACTCGAACTGATAAGACAGCTTTCCTACGAAGGAAAGACAATTTTTTACACCAGCCATATTCTCGCGGAAGTCGAAAAACTCGCAGATACCATAGCAATAATGGTTAATGGAAAGATAATCGAACTTGACGAAATTGACAATATAAAAGATAAGTATGTGGTATGTATTACGCCAAAAGGCAAAAACCCGGGAGGTTTCCTTTACAAAAGTACCGACAGAGAAAATATTTACATAGTGAGAAAAGAAAAAGCCGAGGGAGTTGTCGAACCAGCAACATTCGACATGATCTTTGAAGCTATTGTAAAGGGGGCGAAATGATGCTTAAAAAAGAGTTCTATGATATGAGACTCAGAACTTTTGTAATACTTTTCTTGGGAATAGGGCTTTTTTTCACACTTGCTCCATTACAAAATATCACTGTAGAAATGCTTAAACAGTATTCACAGGCAGAAAATCTACCAAAATCCCTTGAAAAATTCTTTCCCAAGGGTATCGTTGAAAACCTGAGCGATTGGAACTTTTATATATACAGTCAGTGGTTTGGAAAAAACCTCGGACAAATGATTCCTATTCTGGCAATTATAATGGCATTTCCTCTATTTTCACGTGAAAACGAGAATGGTACAATAGAATTTCTGCTTGCAAGAAGAAGCAGGAAGGAAATCTTTCTATCAAAATCACTTCTGGCATCTTTCGTTTTATTTTCTCAAATGATTGTATTTTCCTTGCTACCGGGAATATACTCTCTTGTTGCAAATAAAGATCTGGCTTACAGATATCTGCCGGCTTTCGTTGTCCACACTGTAGTTGGCGCATTTTTCTGGTTTTCGGTGACCCTGTTTTTATCTGTTTTGTCCAGCGATCAGGTAAAACCTATTCTTATTTCATTTGGCCTTTTAGCCGCAACTACAGTGGCCGGAATGATCAAACCGCTGAGATTTCTAAACACATATTCTTACATACTTGGAAGTGAGATATTTCAGAGTGGAAAAATGAATTTACCGTACACTTCCGGGTTGCTGTGCATTACAGTGGTTTTATTTGTCATCAGTTATTTTACATTTCTAAAAAGAGAATACTGAAAGGCGGTGTTAAAATGAGAAAGTTTCTTTTGCCAATATTGCTTATAGCTGGTCTAACTTTTGGGTCGAGTTACGAGCAGAAAGCCCTGCAGTTCATCACTCTATTATCATCGAATGATTTTGAGAACGCACAGAAAATGGTCTCAGATGTGTTTTTGAATGCCCTAAATCAATCAAGTCTTACCATGGAATCATTCTGGAACACTTTAAATCAACAGGTTGGAAAATTGGAGCAGGTAAAAAGAATTAAGCTTTCCCAGGAACAGGGTTATCAGGTAGTTTATGTTGCATGTGAGTTCGAGAAAGCATCACTTGATGCAAGAATAGTTTTCGACAGAGACGAAAAAATAGCAGGGCTTCAATTTTTGCCTTATACCGGGGAAGTTTCATATCAAGAACCAGAATATGTTGATAAAAACAGATTTTATGAAATCGAATGTACTGTAAAAAATGATAAATGGGAACTTCCTGCCATTTTGACAGTTCCAAAAGGTGAAGGACCTTTTCCCGCAGTTGTTCTGGTGCATGGTTCTGGCCCGAATGATAAAGACGAAACAATAGGTCCAAACAAACCTTTTAAAGACATTGCCTGGGGACTCGCAAGCAAAGGAATAGCGGCGCTCAGGTATGACAAACGCACCAAAATCTATGCAAAAGAAAGCTCCGAAATGATCAGCACTTTCACAGTCAATGATGAAACCGTAAATGATGCCGTTACGGCAATTGATCTATTGAGCAGTTTTGACATGGTAGATAAAAACAAAATATTTTTGATTGGACACAGTCTTGGCGGTACAGTCGCACCGAGAATAGCAACTATGACAGATAAACTGTCCGGTTTAATACTTATGGCTCCTGCTGCTCATGGATTTTATGCTGAAAATCTTTTAAGTCAACTTGAGTATATTTTCTCGCTCGATGGAAAAATAGATGAAACAGAATCAAAACAACTCGATGAGACAAAACAGCAACTGGAACGCATCAAAAGTCGCCAGATGGAACAATCCGAGGTTTTGATTGGTGCTTCAAAAAAATACTGGGAAGATCTGCTTGATTACGATCCACTGAAAGTTGCGCGCAGTTTGGAAATACCAATTTTAATACTCCAGGGAGCAAGAGATTATCAGGTCACAATAAAAGATTTTGAGATGTGGAAAGAAGCCCTTTCAGAAAAGCATAATGTATCTTTCAAGTTTTATGAAAAATTAAACCACCTCTTTATGCCGGGCGAAGGCCCTTCAACACCTTATGAATACCAAAAACCAAATAATATACCAAAAGAAGTGATCGAAGATATAGTCCAGTGGATAAAGACAATCAAGTGATTTACAAAGCAATAAATTATTCACCATTCAGACACTTGAAAAGTACCAAACATCTGATAGAATCTCATTCAGAACAAAGATTCGCTCCGGCGTAGCTCAACCGGTAGAGCGGGTGGCTGTTAACCACTAGGTTGGGGGTTCGAGTCCCTCCGCCGGAGCCATTTTAATAGCTGTCTTAAACTCATTCAAAGTCTCCTTCCGTTTATCCGCACAAGAGAAAAGGCAGGGAAAATAAAACTCTCCCTTTTTCCTGTTTTGGATTGGCGATGAGACCCCCCACACCCGCCCTGAAAAGGAAAAATTTTTGAAAAGGAACTTGACTTTTTGATTTTCTTTGCTATATATTATTATGTGATGTTAAAAAATGATAAACTTTGACACGCACAAAAGGAGTTAAACCTATGATGGAAGGTTTCTCTGAAATAATGACCCTTGAGGAGACCGCAAAATATTTAAAAATAGGAAAATCTACTCTTTATAAAATGGCAAGGGAAGGAAAAATCCCCGCCGTGAAAATTGCTAATCAATGGAGATTTAGAAAAGATGAAATTGATAAATGGTGGCGTGAAGTAAGAAATAAGGAAATTCTTACCTACAAAGAAAAATAAATCCTCTCTCTTTCTATTCAACTTTTAAAAGCCGAAAGTTTGAGGGCTGGGAACTTTTTGGTGTTTATGAAGATGCGGGCTTCTCCGCCACATTAGTATTTCACTATAACGTTTTGCGGATAAACGAAGGTTTGCGAAGCAAACTTTGGGCGAAGGGCTTTAGCCCGAAACCGTTTATCCGCTTGTTAAGTGACCGAGGCCTTATGGCCGAGGCAAGCAACCCAAAGGGTTGTGACGAGTCGGGGGCGTATGGCGTCTTTACTATCCTGTCACTTCTTATTTTCATAGGAGACCGCCTATTCATTTTCATTTTTTAAGACTGAAGCAATTTCTCCTAAATTTTCAAACTTATGTTTTTCAAATAATTCCTGATTTACTCTAAAGAATCTCCATGTTTCACCGGTTAAATTAGAAGCATCTTTACACCAGATTTTTGCTCTTTTATCCTTATGTTCAACATCTACATCCACTCTACCCTTCGTTTCAATTATTATCTTCTCACCCCCATTGGTTTCCACAATAAAATCAGGATAATACAATCTCAAGTTGCCTTTTGAATCTCTATACTCAATAAAAAAGCCAATTTTAGGGATAATTTTGCTGAATGCTCTTACATCATCAGCTCTATCCAGGAATTTAGCGAAATCCACTTCAAAATTGTTATCGCAGGGTACATAGTTAAATATGGACTTATCCGCTGGATAAACCTGTTTTGACCATACAAAGGGCGGAGTATCAGAAAGTTTTATTGTATCCATTTTCTTGGGTTCTCTTTCAGAGAAGGTCATATCTTTAAATGTATCAACAAATAATTTTACGATTTTCTCCTGAACATCTGGACTGCTTAGCATATAAAGAACACGAGGATCATCTATATCAACCACAGTATCAAACAGTTTTTCCTGAACATATTTTTTTACTATGGGATAGAAGCTTGCAAACGCTCCGCCAATCTTTAATTCTTTAAGTATTAAGTCAGTGTAATAGGCAATAACGCTCTTTGCATCCTTGGGTACCGGTAAATTCCACCTTCTATTAATTCTTTCAACACCTTCAAGCATATCCACAGCGACATATTCCATTTCCAGCACTTTGTTTTCAAGATGAATTCCAAGAGATGACAGAGAATCAATATCTATAGAGTTTATATCAAATTCCCTTATGACAATTCTGGAACTGAGAATTGGAATTTCTATGTCTTTGTCCAATTTATTTTCATCTACAAATATCGATGTCAAATTTAAAGATTTGTCCGTATCAAATTCTGCAAACTTTATACCTTCTTCCGCTTCTAAATCCTCAAGTATCTCTGTTAATCCGGGTGGACCAATAACTTCTAAGGTGTTTATTGAATGTTCAACATCTGCCGGTTCTTCAGGGAACATTTTTCTTAAACCTCTCCCTATAACCTGTTCTGGTAAAACCTTTCTTTTTGAACCATACGGTCTCAGTCCAACAATAACATTTACATTTCTAACATCCCAACCCTCGTTCAACATCATTGTACTGACAATAGCTTCAATCCCTTCTGGAAAGAGTTTGTTAAGTTCTGGATCAGTTGCAATTTTTTCTGGCTCATCAATAAGCTTTGCAGCCTTTCTGGCAGGCTCAAGGTCTTTTTTCTGGATGTTTCCAGTGCTGTCAGTATGAATGAGCAAGACTTTTCCCTTAAGATCCGGTATTGAATTAATGTACTCAAAAACTTCGTCGGATTCCTTGTTGCTTGAACACTGAATGAATAAGACAGGTATTTTAGAAAGAGGCTTCAACGCTTTTTTATATTCTCTCCATCTCCTTATTCCAGCGTCTATCCAAGCCCTATATCTTTCTACCGCCTTTTTAGATGCGATTTCTTCAGCATTCTTTACTATTCCTTTAAGCGGTAGCTTAACAATGTTCATTTCTATGGCCTCTTTGAGCGAGAAATCTACTATTATCCACGGAAATAAAGCACCTGTTTCCGTTTTTGGTGTTGCAGAAAAATCAAGCTCCATATTGATACCTTTGCCAAACTGAGAAACAAGGTTCTTATGGAGATTCAGAAGGGTCTTTTTCCATGCCTTTTCAAAACTGTATATGTGGTGAGCCTCATCCTTTAAGATCATGATATTTGGGCATTTTGTAAGAACTTCCTTTATTCTGTTTTCCTGATAAATATCGTGCTTTTTCACTTCCTCAAGTACTAAAACATCATCTACATATTCCTCAACTTCTTCCTTTTTGTTTTTTCTCTCCTCCAGTTGCTGAATATTTGTTAAAAATAAAACACTGTCAGGAATCACCTGGATTGGGTCTTCCTTCAAAATTACCTGTAAATCAAATTCTTCTTCCCATTCTGGTGGGATAAAAGGCCACTTTTTGAATATGGCACCATCTTTAAAATCTCTCTTTAACCTATCATAGATAACATTTTTCTCGCCAGCAATTAAGAGGAACTTGGATGTATAATCTTCTTTGTTTTCCCATTTATGATTGAAATATGACCAGATGATAGCAAGAGCCATAACAAAAGTCTTTCCCGAGCCGGTTGCCATTTTAAAAGCGTACAGCGGATATTGGTCATAAGATGGGTCATAGGCCTGTATTGGTCCTGCTCCAAAATCCCTTGCCAGGTCTATAAAATTGCGTTTCTTCATAACTTCGTAAACATAAATAAGGGTTTCAATAGCTTCTCTCTGGCAGAACCAGAACTGGAACAATTCTCCATTCAGTTTGTGATCTTCCTCAAACCAGAATTGCAAAAGTCTTTTTGTAGTATCTGTTACACCGGGATAACCATCCTCACGCCATTTATACACCGCTTCTCTGAGTTCATTAACTAAATAAGCCCTGCTTGGCCTTCGCTCTGTAGGTTTTAATATATCGGTTGGATTCATTTTATCCTCACCTTCAATACTTTATTTGTATCTGTCCCAAATACATCTATAACCTTAACCATTATGGTGTATTCCCCGGGCTCATCATACCTGTGCTTTGCTTCGTACTCCACTCTTGGCTCTTTCTCCTTTCTGAAGCTCTGCCACTGATTGTGGAAGGTATCGCCCTTATAATCCCAATCTATCGCCCAGTAATCTATTAACTCACGAGAATCTTTTATCTTGTCTGCAATCTCTGCGAGTTCTGCCGTTGGCAGGAGCTGGAAATCGGTTATCTTTAACACAACTTCTCTGCCATTAACTTCCGTCTCTATTTCAAGATATGCCACTTCTGGGAATTTTATATGCGGAGCAAGTTCTTTTTCAACAACCTGATCTGGTATTTTTAGGAGTTGCAAATCAAAACCTACGAGGGCAGACTTGATCTCATTCACAGATGGGATCTGAATAAGTCTTATATCAACGCCGTTTTTCTTTGCCAGTTCTTTGGCAAGTTCATTTACCTCATAACTCCACTCCCAGCCGAGGATGTCTGCTTTGTAGAAATTGTTAGCCCTGCACTCTAAAACCACTTTTTCAACCTCTTCCATTGTTACCGGTGCGTTCAGCGGTCCAACATGAACGATTCTATCTCCTTTTCTCCCGTGCAAGTATCTGAAGCCATGTAGCGGCTGAGCCTGATAGAGCTTAAGCATAAAGGCAAGGTATTCATCTTCTCTGTCCTTCCAGTATATTGTCTCGTAGTTCCCTATATTCCACACCTCAAAGGGTCTTGCCGGCTTGCCATAGAGTTTCTTCTTCTTTTCATCATCATTCAATAAGTCCTTTGAATTATGAATATCCAACAGCCTCTTTCTCGTTACCTGAATAGCGAATTTAGACAAATCACACCCAATCCACCGCCTGCCAAGTTTCTCTGCTACCGCTAAGGTTGTGCCAGAGCCACAGAAGAAATCTGCAACTATGTCACCGGGGTTGGATGCAGAAAGTATGATTCTTCTCAATAATTCTTCTGGTTTTTGGGTATCAAATCCTAAATATTCACTACTATGAGCTTTAGATACACTACTCTGACCAATAGTCCATACATCGTCTGCATATTTGTGTGTGAATAATTCATATATGATATTGCCATTTTCATCTCTTGCAGCGACTATCTTGCTTTTTTCTTTATCCCAAACTCTTTTATCTCGTTTAATAGGCTTATCTAACGGTATTTTGATTCTATTAAGTTTTATTTCTAAAGTCTTGCTATAAACTAAAATTATATTATGGTTATTTGCGTATCTGTTTACATTTCCTTGAAAATTATCAGGATAATACCAAACTATCTCATTCAGGAAATTCTCATACCCAAAGATCTCATCCATCATAACCTTAACATAATGACCTACATGTTCATCCAAATGAACCCATATAGTCCCATTCTCTGCCAGAAGTTCCCTCATCAAAACCAATCTCTCATACATGTATTTGAGATAAGAGGCAATGCCACCGCTCCATGTGTCCCTGTATGCTCGCTCCTCAATTATGGAGGGTGCCTTTTCTATCTGCTCATCTCCCACCTTTGTTCTTATCGTGAAATCAGCACCTGTGAAAAACGGCGGGTCAATGTAGATCAGATTTATCTTTCCAGCCCAACCTTGCTTAAGAAGTGAGGACATAACAAGTTTGTTATCTCCCCATATCAAGAGGTTTTTCCAGTCCTTTGGATAATTCTCTGGCCATTCTTTTTCTGGAAAAAGGAAACTTTGAACTTCTCCTTTGATTCTTGGCTTATTGATTGTTTCCACTACCTGGAAAGGAAGATTTGGCCTTTCAATTGGCATTTTATTGCCCAGTTCTATTTTCTCGTATTTTCCATACCAGAGGAGTTCTACATATTTTTTATTATTTGCCATGATTACCAACCTCTTTCTGTTGTCTGATTAATTTCCATTAAGGCGGTCTCCTTATTTACTTTTTTCATAAGCCATACGCCCCCGATTTCACTTAACGTCCGGCGGGTATCTGAAGTCCAGCCATAGGCGATTTGGGTGAGGGCTGAAAGCCCGAACCAGATACCCGCTTGTTGTGCGACGTGCTCATTCTTTAATCATCTCCATTAAGTTTATTGGACGAGGCAAAACTTGATATCCTTGTGGAGTTTTTCCGGTCTCAAATATTGTTTGCCAGTACTCATAATTTTGTTTTCCACCAAAGACGGTATTGGATAATTCTTTGTTGACCCAGATCGGAAGATCTCTCAGATTCTTCACGAATATTTTTATTCTATCCCACAGTGGTTCAGGAAAACTATACTGAAACAGCTTGTTTTCATCTATTGGTTTGCCCTGCATTATGAAGTAATTCTTTATTATCTGTGATATATATTTAAGCCAATTATATATAATTTCCTCCTTGCTCATCCTGTACGCTATTAGATGTGGTTCTGGAATGTTTTCTCCTTTCTGAATTCTATTTTCTATTCTGTATGTACCTATATCTGGATCAAACCTGCCAATATAAATTTCTTCTGCAATGATATTCATCAGCTTAAGTATTTGTTGTTTTTCCAATTCTCTCGGATTTTCTCCTTCTTCTAATCTATAATTAATCGGAGTTTGTAATGCGTCTCGATATATAAAAAATGAATAGAATGTCTTTTCTATAGTACTATATGACAATGGTTTCTCTTTTGCTCTACCCCCAAAATCTATAAAATCTTTAAGTTTATTTTCTGGATTATGTGTAATCCAGTCTCTTATTGAGTCCAGAATATATCTTTTCATCTCTCTAGATTCTCCCTTGAAATATTTAACCAAATCTGCTTCTGAAAAACTATAATCATCTTCTGCTAAGCCACGCTCTTTCTTATATCTTTCAACTCTTTCAATATATAACGCACTTCCAAGATGCCTCTGGACTGATTTGTCAAAAGCAACCTGTCTTAATGTCGTTCCTGCATTGGTGTTTGTAGTAAGGAGCACATCTAAATCTGGATCAATGAATACTCTAGCAGGTAATTCTCTTACACCCAGCAAGACTTGTGCCGCAGCCTTATGTTGTCCATCAAAAACTTTAACTTCCGAACTACTATCCTTTGACAATATATATCCTAAAGTCACATGGAGTTGGGGACGTTTTAAAAAGAATTCCTTAATTAACTTTGATATGTTTTTACCAATTGACCTTGGATTTATTCTCTCGTCATGGTGTAAATATTCAATCGGGAATGTACCAAAAAAATATTTGAATCCGCTAAGCTTATCCTCAAATATTGGATATGAGTATATCGTGTTATCTCCTATTTCTGGGAATGAAAATTTTATGATGTTACCTTCAATCTTAAATCTTAATTTGTATTTTGAACCACCATACTCCGCCAGAATATCACTCAGATTAGGAGCCGTTCCCTTCTCATTTATAGTAGTTTCTGAAATTTTTGAAAATTTATGGAGGATTCTTGCAATTCTCAAATCAGAATCTTGTTTCGATCTATTGCAGGATTGATGGGTTATGGCAAAATTAGATGAGTCATCTTTACCACCTAATTTTAAGGGAATAACATGATCTATGTCTACCTGATGTATATCTAAATCTATCTCTTCACCACAAATAAAACATTTGTGGTTTTGAGCCTCCCATAGTTTTTTGACAAGTTCTTCTCGTTCATTTGGTGTTAGACGACTTAAATATAAAGATCCCATTTTCCTACCTCCTTCTCAGCAAGCATGTCGCACAACTCGTTCATATCCGAACTGTTCAGATATGCTACTGAATTTGGAAGATATGCGAACTGTTCGCATATACCTTCCTTTGCATGAACTCATTTTTAAATATTTTGCGGTCTCCTCAAGGGTCATTATTTCAGAGAAACCTTCCATCATAGGTTTAACTCCTTTTGTGCGTGTCAAAGTTTATCATTTTTTAACATCACATAATAATATATATCAAAGAAAAGCAAAGGGTCAAGTCAATTTTCAAAAAATTCTTGCTTTTCTTTGATATATATATTATGTAAGGAGAGGGAATCATGATTGTACTCAGGGATGAGTTAGGCGAAATGCTTTCCGAGGTAAGAAAATGATTAAGCCTGAATATCTTTGTGTTCTTCGGAAAATATACGACCGACTGAAGAGTAAGAATGTGAATTGGGTAGTTACAGGCAGTCTTGGTTTTGCGCTGCAGGGTGTTCCCATTGAAATTCATGATATTGACATTCAGACTGACAAAGCAGGAGCTTATGAGATCGAATGTCTCTTTTCCGAGTTTGTGAGTAAAAAGGTTAGGTTCTCCTCTACAGAAAAAATCCGTTCGCACTTCGGCAAATTAATTATTGACGGGATAAAGGTGGAAATTATGGGAGATATCCGGAAACGGCTTGAAGATGGAAATTGGGAGGATCCTGTGGATTTGAACAAGCACAAGAGGTTTGTAGAGATACAAGGGATGAAAATACCAGTTCTATCTTTAGAGTATGAATATCAAGCATATTTGAAATTGGGCAGGATAGAGAGAGCCGAAATGTTAAGAAAGTGGTTGCATGGTGAGTATGAATTTTCAGACAGCACACCGCCCGGCAGCGAATAAAAATCAAAGGTTTCCACAAATTACCTTCATTTATCCCCAGAAAGTTAGCAAAAATTCCACATGTCCTATTAACAAATTGAATGTATACTAAATTTAGTGCAGCGGTTGAATGAAAAGAAAATTGTGTTTTGATGCATAATCGTAAGGTTTTCAACGAGCCTATTAGAATTCTCAGAAAAATCCAAATTTTTATTACAGAATAAAAATTAGTAAGAAGTTTTAAAGAAACAGGTATTATCATGGCTAATGACTTCGATGAACTTGCTTATATCGCCATGTGCTAGTATGAGGTGGAAAAATGGAGTTAAGACAACTTGGCGAAAAAGTATATTATATTCAGAATCCAGCAAATGTAGGTGTAATTAGAGATAGAAAAACAGCAATCCTTATAGACAGCGGATTGGACGACGACACAGCCAGAAAGATATTAAAAATCTTAGAAAGAGAAAATCTTTATCCTAAAGCAATAATAAACACACACTCTCACGCTGATCACTGTGGAGGCAATGCTCATCTGAAAGAAAAAACAGGATCAAAAATTTATGCTCCAGAAATTGAATCAGCCATAATAGAAAACCCTCTTTTAGAACCTTTGTATTTATTTTCAGGTGCAAACCCTATTATCAATTTGAAGAATAAATTTTTGATGGCAAGATCATCAAAGGTTGATTATGTCATAAGAGATGGGAAAAAATTAGGCTTTGATGAAATCGAATTAGATATTGTTAATTTGCCAGGTCATTCTCCGAACCAAATTGGCATTGTTATTGATAACATTCTCTTTTGCGCAGATTCCGTTTTTTCTAAAGATATGCTAAGAAGGCATAGGCTTCCTTTTTATATTGACATAGATGCTCAGAAAAAGACTTTGAATTTCCTTAAAGATAGTAGATACAAACTTTATGTACCAAGCCATGCAGAACCATTAGAGAATATTACAGAGCTAGTCGATATGACCTTAGAGATAATCAATGATGTTGAAGAATATCTTATCAGAACTACCAGAGAAAAGAAAACGACAGAACAAATTTTAAAAGACCTATGCTCCAACTACAGAATCAGAATAAAAGATGTTCAACACTACTATTTAATGAAAACGTTAGTAATGGCTTATCTTAGTTCATTGAATAATAGAAAAATTCTGGATTTAACGATAGAAGATAATATGTTGCATTGGAGAAGAATATGAAAGACTCAAAATGCTCAGTAAGCAGGGCGCTCCGTCACTCTGTGGTATCTGAACTCGTCAAAGGCAATTTGAGCGAAGATTGAAAGCTCTGACCAGATCCCCACAACAGCCTCGAAAGTGGGCTTGTGATAACAGAAAATGAATTTTACTTACTCCTCATCGTTTCAATTTTCCATTTTACAATCTTTCTTTTCTATATTGCTTCCGATTATGTCTATGTTCAACTTTTCTCCCAGTACCTCTATATTTTCACTTAAAAAAATAAAACCTCCATCGTCGCGGCGCGCCTATTTGTTTCAAGCTTTTCTTTTACCTCCTTAGCAGTTATAAAAGTTGTTTCTATTATAAAAGTTGTTTCTATCTGTTTCAACTCCATTATGGCAACCGCAACAATCGCTGGGCCTACCCTCTATCTACAAACGAACTCATCTCTATCTGAATTCTGAGCGGATAGATAGAAATGTTAGTTTGGATTTTCACTCGCGCGCAGCATTATATCTTAAAATTTATCGAGAAAATACCGCAAACCTGATATGCCAGCTGAAAAATCTCAAAATCTTCTATAAAAAACGAATGGCAGATTTTGTTTCTTCAAGTTGCGCAGTCAATAAAAAGTCAGCAGAAATATACATGTACTGAAAGAATAGCAATATATTTCATCTCATATTTTCCTGCCAATGTAGAAAACATATCCATAATACTGTTTATACTTTGAATACAATTCTGCCTCATAATTCATATATTCAACAAAAGCTTTTGCAGATTTGCTTTCAAAATGTTCCTGCAAAAATGCTTTTTGTATCGCTTTCTGCGGAATAAAATAATTATTCGTCCAGCACTTTTCAGGCAATGCAAATGCTGCGACAAAACTATAACCAGCTTTTTGCATTGTTGAAATATTGTGCCCCACTGTATTCATTTCAGGAACAGAATCGACCCAGAATTTTTCGACTTCGGCAGGCCTTTCATTGGTAAACCACGATTCATATGTTATAGCTATATAGCCACCTTTTTTTAGAAAATCTCTCCAGTAATTCAAACCTTTCTCAAAACCTATAATTGCAATAGCCCCTTCAGACCATATAATATCGAATTCTTCTTTTTGAAATGGTAAATTATCCATCGAACCAACAATACCTTTTACTCTATTCTGCAAGCCGAGCTTTTCAGCGTTTTTATTGAATTTTTCAATAAAATCCGGAGAAATGTCAAGCCCAATAATAGTACCTTTTGTATTTTGGGCAAGGACCATCGTTTGACCGCCCGTTCCACAGCCTAAATCTGCTATTCTTAATTCACTCGAAATGTTATCGATAAAACTCAATGCTCTAATAGTAGATTCGCGGCTGCCAGGGCCCTGCCGCTCCAATCTGCCAAAATAATCACAGATTAATCCCAAATCGAAATCATGAATTAACATTTCTTCTTTTTTCATACAATGGGCTCCTTTGTATACCCGAAATTTTTGATATATGTGATAACTGCAATATTATATCACTTTATCTCAATATCTTTAAACTCATATCGATCTCAGGATAGAGATTTCTCAACTCAGAAATGTTAAAATAAAGCGATGAAATACGGTGAGATTATGGATAGATGGGTAAAGATAATAATTGGTGATAGCCGAAAAATGCCAGAGATAGATGATGAAAGTGTGGATTTAATAGTCACATCCCCTCCTTATTGGCACATCAAAGATTACGGCATCAAAGGGCAAATTGGTTATGGACAAAGTCTTCATGAATATCTGAAAGATCTTTACAGAGTCTGGAATGAATGTTTTCGTGTTCTCAAACCTGGCAGGAGGTTATGTATAAACATAGGTGATCAATTTGCTCGTTCGGCCATTTATGGAAGATACAAAATTATACCGCTGCACGCCGAAATAGTAGCTCAATGTGAAGATATAGGCTTTGATTATATGGGATCAATAATATGGCAGAAAAAAACCACAATGAACACCTCTGGTGGAGCAAATGTTATGGGATCTTATCCATACCCTCCAAATGGAATGATAGAGATAGACTATGAATTCATCCTTATTTTTAAAAAACCAGGAAAGAGTTCGAAAGCATCTGCGGATATAAAAGAAAAATCAAAACTCACAAAAGAAGAATGGAAAGAGTATTTCTACGGGCACTGGTATTTTGGTGGGGCGAAGCAAATAGGGCACGAAGCAATGTTTCCTGAAGAATTGCCAAGAAGGCTCATAAAGATGTATACATTTGTTGGCGATACGGTCCTTGATCCATTCCTTGGTAGCGGAACAACTGCAAAGATGTCTCTTGAAATAGGAAGAAATGCTATAGGTTATGAAATAAATGATAAATTCTTAACTGTAATAGAAAACAAAATAGAGTCGAAAAAAAATCTGTTTCAATCTAATTTTAATGTCGAAATCATAAAACGAGAACACAAGATAAACGTAGATGAAATTAATTATACCCCAACAATTAAAGATGCCAAACCACTCATTAATCCTCAAAAATTCAACTCTAACAGCAAGCTATATAAAGTTGTTAGTATCATTGATGAACAAACAGTCCAGATAGATACGGGATTAAAAGTTAGATTTCTGGGTGTTGATGTGATCAAAAATCAGGAAGCATTGAATTATTTGAAAAATTATGTTGCAAGAAAAGAAATTTTACTCCGTTTTGAAGATGATGAACCATTGAATGAAGATACTGTAGAAGCATATGTCTATCTTAAAAACAAAATTTTTGTGAATGCCTATCTCATAAAATCTGGTATTGCAAAAGCAGACAGACAAAGAGAATACAGATACAAATCTATGTTTTTAGAGCTTGAAAAAGAGGTGAAATAATGGCCAGAGAATGGATATTAAATATAGCAACAAACAGATGGGGATTGAATAAAAAGAATAGTGTCGGTCCAGTTTCGCAATGGATTCGTGAATGTGAGCCAAGATCAGTCAAGGATTGGAAGCAATTTTACTACAAAAAACTCGCTGGCTTTCTCAAGACTAATGGCATTTCACTACCCCCCGAAGAATATATCAAGGAGCTTGGAAGAAAACTGTATGTAAAAGTTACGGAAGTTATTCAAGCGGAAATTGAAGAGGTAACCGAGGATGATTGTATCCAATATATTCACGATCTCGTGATTAATAGAACCTATGATGGTTACCTAACAGAAGTGAAAACCATCTACGGGCAATTACAGAGAGATCTTGATGTAGAGATAAAACCCGCTCCTGATAAGTGGGACAGGCTTTATAATGTAGATTTTTACATTCAAATCGGTGAAAAATATATCGGTCTACAAATAAAACCTATAACTTATGAACAAACACCACAAATAAGTCAATGGAAAAAATGGATTGGTAAGACTCATAAAAAATTTGAGGAGAATTTCGGCGGAAAAGTGTTTATCATATTTTCAATTAAGAAAAATGGTAGAAAAGAAATCTATAACCCAGAGGTTATAGAAGAAATCAAAGAGGAAGTAGAAAGATTAAAAAACGAAATAACCCAATAATTTAAATATTCAGGCTACTACACTCAGATTCTCATTTCAAAACCTCCTTCAACCATTCCGAAATTTCATTTTCGAGACCTTTTCCCCCACTTCCGTAAATTACGAGTTCTTTTAAAATCTTTGAATTATGGCACAATTTTCTTATATTCTCTACAATCCTTTGCTTTCCTCCCCCTCCGTGGCTGATGAACGGAGCAATCTTTTTACCAGAAAGATCATATTGAGAAAGAAATGTGGCAGCAGGCGGTGCCATGGTACCCCACCAGTTTGGTGAACCCACAAAAATAATTTCATAATCTTCGATATTATCGATCTTAGTTTTTAGAGGTGGCTTATAATTTGCCTGAATTTCCTTTTTGGCCTGCTCTAAAGTTGCATTATAGGATGAAGGATAAGGTGTTTCAGGAATCAGCTCAACGATATCTCCATCTGTCAGTTCTTGGATCAATCTTGCTATTTTTTGTGTGTTTCCGGACCAACTGTAATAGACTACTAAAGATTTCATAACTTCATCCCCCTTTTATGGAATTGACGAGCGAGTAAGATAGATAAGCTATCAGCATGAACACCACTAAATAATCCATAAAGAATACGATTATGTGTTCTTCATAATCAAAATATGTGAAATTGATCAAACCAAACATCCTGTGAAAAATCTGCCTGTTGAAAAACTGGTATGTTCCATAAATTAAAACAATTGATAGAATAAACTTTTTTATCCTCGATCCGATATATCTCCGCATTTTTCCAAAAAATATTTTCCAGTGAAATCCAAAATGAATTGCCATCATTATAAAGCACCAAGCACTGAACACCATGTGTGACTTTCTTGCTAAATCTGTAGAAACAAAAATTGGAAAATCAAAAACCTGAGATATAGCAATGCTACTAATCGTTGTACCAATCATTACAGCAACAAGTAAGAAATTAATAACCGCATGAAAAATTCGAAATAAAGAATATTTACCCTTGAAAAGATTCAAATACCATCTCCAATTTAACACATTGTGCAAAACGCATAAGAAAAAAGACAGGATTCCTGTTATTTCATGAAACACTTCGCCAAAGGTATGATACGCCATCAACATAAAAAAGACAGTAGCCAAATAACAATTCTTATGAAGAACATTTGAATCACCTCAGAAAATTCAGTTCTCTGAGCCATCTTTCCACATCATCTTTTGCCCTATCAACATTTCTTTCATAAGTACTGAGAGGTTCAAGTATTCTGCAGTCCTCGGATAATATTGCTTTCAGATCACGGATGGTTCTTTCCAATCCTCCTCGCCCATGAGTTACAAATGGAACAATCGTTTTTCCAGAAAGATCATGTTCTTCCACAAAACTATGGATCGCCATGGGAATCGTATGCCACCAGTTGGGAAAACCAAGGAAAATGATATCGTACCGGTCTATGTTTGCCACTTTTTTAACCAGTACTGGACGCTCTTTCCTTCTTAACTGCTCAGCAGCTTGATCTAAGCATTCTGAGTAATTAGAGGAATACTTTGGTTCCACAACTATCTCAAAGATATCTCCTCCTGTAAATTCAGCGATGTATTGAGCAACTTTTCCTGTATGGCCGGGAGCGATAGCACTGGCCTGAGTGATCGTGTCCACCTTTTCTGGAATTCGTGCTACGTTGTTGCCCCAGCTAAAATATGCAACTAATATGTTTGTTGATCTTTTGTTTTGAACGTCCTGGCCCATGAGGAAGAAACACAACAGTAACAAAATTAGTATCAGGAATATTTTTTTCAAAGACATCACCTCCCCAATTGAATTCTGTAGATATTTACATCCTTGAGTGTATTTCCTACTCATACACCCAAAACGAAAACTATAAACAATTCAGACAAATCACGGATCTAAAAGCTCGAACCACATCACCAGCTTCTTCAAGAAAGGCCAGATCGCCCTCTATAACATGTCCAACATGCTGTTGGGTAAACCTTTCGCCTGTTTACTTATAAAAAATCACGAAACTATGTCTTGTCAGCTCAAGTTTTTCAGTAACATCGATGTCTTCACTTCCATGAACAACTTAGATTTTCCTTTTATTTTTTTCAAAGGGGTTGAAGATCTTCAGAGTCACAGGTTTCTGCCTCGTCGATTAATTCAGCAGAGAATCTCAAGGGTTTATGCCCCTTAAATTCTATGTACCCCACCATCTGGTTGAGAAACTCTTGTATCGTAGCGTTCTCTTAAGGAGACATCCTCCACTTTCCAGTTAGCATTCTCTCCATGTCTTTCAATCAAACGCTGCTTTTCTATAATTCATAACGATTTCCATAGCTTTTCTTTCGCTTTCAAGGATATCTTCGAGTGGGACGAAACTTCTTTCCGTTGCTTGAAAAGATTCTGAGCAAATGAAACTATTCGTCTGTGACAGGTCCGAACCACTCTGCGGGGCCAAGATGAACCTGTGTACTGATACCTATATGTACGAGTTCTTCACTGGGTGCCGCACCATGCCAGTGAACCACGTTCGGTGGTATACCACATCACCTTTTTTCAACATTCTCGCGAGTTTTCCTCTTTCCTGGTAAAAGCCTTTTCCCCGGGTCACGATCAGGATCTGTCCTCCCGGATGGCTGTGCCAGTGCGTTCTCGCTCGTGGTTCGAAAACAACGTTGTATATCTGTGTGTTGAATACTCCGTTTTCGTCAGTGACTAACATCTTCACCCAGACGATAAACGACATCTAATTTTCTCTGATTCTTGACACACTTTTTGAGAGAGGCACCTGAAATGCTATAATAGGTCAGATCAACTGAAAGGAGTCGTTTAAGAATGCTTAGGACGATCATCCTCCTTTTACTCCTCTCTTCGTGCATACTCTTTGCCTCTGCTCCAACTTACCAGGAATTCAAGAATGACTTTGGAATGGCAAAAGATTTTGCGAGTCTTCTCAATATACCATTAGAGGAGGTCAATTTTTTTGTCTCAGGAATGTCCAATTTCCTCGATTTTCTTGACCTCACCGAGGGAGTTTCTTACCTGAAGGAAGGAAACTACGACAAAGCCTTTGAGAATTTTTCAAAGGTGGGGGTCTCTCAAGTCATAAATTTGCTTCCATATGTGAGCACAATGCTCACCGTTGTGAGTTTCGCTCAGCCATTCTGGGACAGGGTGATAGTGTACGTGTTCGACGAGAAAATAAACCAATTCAAACAGGAGTTTGTGAATCGAAAGATGGACGAACTCAGAAAGCCCCTTGAAAAAAATCCTCTAGCCTTCAAGGGAGAAGACTTCAAAAAATGGCTCGAGTCAGACTCTGTTGAAGTTTCAGATTTTCTCGAGCTCGTTTTCGAAGACGGAGGAATGAAGCACGGTCTGTACAATGTTGGAAACAAGATCTTGAATGAGAAAGAGTTTGAATCCAAAAAATGGTACGAAAAAATGAAAAGCCTGTTTTTAAACCTCTCGCACAAAGCATACACAACCGAAGAGGTTAAGAACTTCTGGATCACTCAGTGGAGAGCGGAGGCTTTCAAGCGTGGAATCGATTACGTTGTAGAGAAGAAAAGAGAAGCTTTGAGCTACTTTCTTTCCGCGAGCAGTGTCAATGTCACTGTGGAAATCAATGCACCGGGAGAATTTGTCCTGAGCGTTCCTGAGCTTGATCTGAACGCGCGGGTGCAGAAAAAATACACGGTCTCCTCTTCACTAAAAGATTTAAAATCACGGCAAATCACGATCACTCTGAAGGATTTAAAGGGAAACATCGTTTACACGAAGACTCTCGAAGAAAAAGAACTGTTTGAAAAGTACGATCCGTTGCTTTCAACTGAAAAGAGCACTTACTACGTGAAAAAGATCAGCGTGACACCCGCTTACGAGAGAGAAATCGTTGAAAACTTGCATGTTGAGCTTCCTGAGAAGACAAAGTCTGCCACTGTCACTGTTGCAGGAAAAGATGATGTGCGCACTTATAAGGTCGAAAATACTCGTTCGGTTTCGCTGCCGGACGTGAACGTGACTTTGGATGAGGAAATAGAAATAGAAGCTGAAATATCAGACGCTGCCACTGAAGCGCGCAAATTATACGAAAGAGCTTACGTTCCATCAACAGGTGAAATTGTCGTGTGCGTAACAGAAACACCGAAGTTAGATTTCCAGAATCAAGAGGAATACAATGCTTATCTTCAAAAGATAAAAGAACAATTCCTTGAGAATATAAACGATTCAAATTCTGTCAAGGTTCTTCTGTACAAACTGGAGAAAGCCTTCTACGCCTTTCACGTCAATCCACTCGATCGGGCTGCTTTTAATGTCGTGTCTTATTGCCAGGAGAAATTCATCGGCTACAAGTACAGATTGAACGAAGAAGAAAGTCTCTTTAAGAGCATCAATAACAAATTTTCTTTACTGAGCAATCAGATTTATGAGAGTGATAAAAAATGGGGAGATCTCAATTACGATGTACGAAATCTTGAATACATTTCTTCACGCCTATTCGATGGCGCAGTTATACCGGCATATTACAGTTACATAGTGCGGGCGAAAGAAGATGTCCAAAGAAGAATAGACGGAAACAAGAGTGATCTGGAAAGGATTCTGAGTGAACTTTCGAATGTTTTGGAACAAACTGAAGAATTCAGAAAGACCGTTGAAGAAAAGATCGCCCTCGATGTCCTTTTCGAAACCAACTTAATACAGCAGTCTTCGCAGTTGGTTCGACAGATCCAGGAAAAGATCAACAAGGTGATGACCAGCTTGAGTGAGCTGGAGAGTTTGAAGATCAGATCTGATACGTGTATCGATAATTTTGTGTGTCTGATGAATTATACCCACAAACAGGCAGAGTTTTACAACACGCTCGTTGATCAATGGCATCTTTTGATGGAACAGGCACGCGCGTTAGAAAAAGATATTCAAAGCTTCAAACCGGAGTACGTTAATTATCTGTCAGAATTGATGAAGTACGGTGGAATCAACTTTTTCTATCTGAAAGAGAATGAGCAACTTAAGGGAATCGGTTTGAATGAAATAGCTGCCAGAGCTTTCCAGGAGTTTCTGGAAGAGGAAGAACTTGCAGATAGAGTTCAACGATTCAACAAAACTGCCGAGAACCTGCGAAGGCAGATCGAACAGTATCACCGCTATCACTACTATGTCTCTCTGAATGAAAACGACTTAAACGTGGACAAAAGCTACAGGCTGGAAGGTAATTATGACTATCGCTACTCGGTCAGTTTCTTCGACAAAAGTTTCCCATATAAGAGTGTAGGGTTCTCACATGAGCTGGGAAGCGTCCCTGAACTTTTAGAAAAATTCTTTATGTTAAGCGAAAAGCTAAAGCAGCAAGATCCACAGGGAGACAGAGTGAGAGAAAAGCTCGAAAAACTGCTCAGCTTGTCGTCATTTGAGACGGTTGAAGAATACAACACGATCGTGGATGAATGGATAAAACTTTATAAAGCTTACGAGCAGGAAGATTTCTATAAAATCAACGCGCTGTCGTATTCCTACATCGACAGAGACGGTCGAACCGTTCAAAAAACTTATCCAACAGAAGATTTTCTGAGGTGGCTATCACAGAGAAACAGCAAAAATCAAAATTTTATCCTCGACAAATATCTGAGAAAGATCACCGACGATCCAAAAAGAGAAGGTTATGAAACCCGTGACCCGCTGAGCGTGCTTGGACGCAATCTGATTGAAGCTGTTAAAAGAGCTCTTGCGGATTATGAATCCAGAATGATGGTGCAAATAGATTCCCTCAAGAATCTGAGCAAGATGACCAGAAAGAGGAAAGAGCAGGAGATTCAAAAGATGATCATGACAGATCCTTTCACCGCTGTAGATGCCAAAGTGCCAGAAGAGATAAAAGATTGGACTTTTCGCATTTCAAAGTTCGAACTTTCTGAAGACTGGAACAGGATCACAAGTGAACTTCAGGCACATCTTGAGGAGGTGATGAAGCAATGAAGCGGGGCATTTTGATCCTTTTTGTTCTTTTCTCAGTCGTGTTCTTCGCTCAGAGCATCGATAAAGTTAGATTCGATTCCGGTAAATTTCTGGCTTTCGCGGGGTCTGTGGCAAAAGAAAATGTTTCGTGTGAAGGAGTGGATCTGTGTTATATCGGAAGCAACTATGATTTCGTTGAAGATGCCCTTCTCGATGGAGAGAACGTTCTCGAGATATACGCTTACAGACAAGCAAGCGGAGATGGTTTCATCGTAAGGTACAGAAAACTCAATTCCAGTGTCTGGGATTACAGAGAACCAACTTACAACAACATCTGGAACATTCCTTACGAAGATGTTTCACTTCACCATGGAGAACTGTACAGGCTCAACAACGAATTTTTGTTTCTCGGAAGTGTCGGGCTCGATGGAGAGAACTTTCTCTATCTGATGAGAATCGACAGGGAAGGAAACATTCTCGATGAGCAGGAACTGGATTTCGAAGATTTTCTGATCAACGAATCAAGCAAATCAGGAATAGAATTTCTTGCCTACAAGAGCACCAGTTCGGGACATTCCTCCGCTTACCTCTGTCAGGCGTTCTCTTACTCAGGTTCTCTTTCTGAGAAAGGAAAACAGTTCAAGCTGGATTATCTCCCGGACTTTTTCGCAAACGGAAAGTACTACAGAGTGGAAGGATGGACGAACAGAGAGTTGGCCATTTATGAGTTCGGAAAAAAGGAAAGGAAGAAAACTGTGAAAGTACCTTTCTCTATACCAAGCGGTGGCGGTGGATACCCGGTTCTCGGTCACACGGATGATTCCTTTTTCACTCTGGGCTTAGATTATCCAACGTCCCACATTGTTGTTATCGAGATCGGTTTGGATGGAAAATTGAAAAAGACCTTCGACCTCACAAAGGCCATCATGGAAAGGTACGACCTCGAGAGCCTGGACTATTTCGAGATCGGAGAAAAGAGGATCTTTCCTGTTCCCTGGAGCGTAAATCTGATACATGCAGACGGCAAATTGCACATGTTTTATCTTCTGGGCTTTACTGCGCACAATTACTATCGTGGAATAATGGTTCAAAGAATCTCTGTGGAATGGTAGTTAGCTTTCTGAGTTTTCTGTAGTAAGATCTCAATTGTGATGCCATTTCAGACAAAAACACTGAAGGTATAACATGAATCTGAGAGTCCTTCTTTCAGGTCTTGCTTACAGAACACAAGCCAGAAAACACATCCCCAGCAGATCATGATGAACAGTTATAGACTTGTAACTGTTAAAATTCCATCAGACTAAGCGCTGAAGAAGATATCTACGAACCCAGAAAGTTAGGGATAGGGACCTTGGTCAACCCTGTACGGTTAAGGCTTGCAAATTGAGTACGCCGTACGAAGAATCCCATCCCCTTTCAAGGGTGTGGCTTTCAATCTATTAAAATTCGACCCACGGATACTCTCTTCTTGCTAACTTGCCCATCGCCTGAAGGAACGCTAATCCTGCCTCAGTTAGTGCATCTTCTGTGATGAATTTGGATATTCTGGCGAGGAGGATAGTATTGGATTCTAAGCGAATGAAACGGAGAAATTCGTTACTTTCCTTTCGTGGCCTTTCGGTACTCTTCTTCTGTGGCAGGTCCAAACCACTCTGCGGGGCCAAGATGAACCTGTGTACTGATACCTATATGTACGAGTTCTTCATTGGGTGCCGCACCATGCCAGTGAACCACGTTCGGTGGTATACCACATCACCTTTTTTCAACATTCTCGCGAGTTTTCCTCTTTCCTGGTAAAAGCCTTTTCCCCGGGTCACGATCAGGATCTGTCCTCCCGGATGGCTGTGCCAGTGCGTTCTCGCTCGTGGTTCGAAAACAACGTTGTATATCTGTGTGTTGAATACTCCGTTTTCGTCAGTGACCAGCATCTTCACCCAGACGTTACCCGTGAAGAAGTCGCTCGAACCTTTAGAACCCCTTTCAAAGATATCATCTACCATGGTTGTACCTCCTTTCAATAGTGTTCCACGTGGCGATTTTTCATCTTTTCAGCGAGCAGATCCATTTGACGACCTCGGGATCCCTGTGGGAGAAGAATACGCTCTGTCCTTCATCGAGCGCTGCGATCTTTTCCATGTCTTCCTGTGTGAGTTCAAAATCGAAGATACTGATGTTTTCTATCATCCTCTCTCTTCTCACAGTTTTGGGAATGGCAACGATTCCTTTCTGAGTGAGCCATCTTAAAATTACCTGTGCAACCGTTTTGCCGTACTTTTCCGCGATCGATCTGAGCACTCCGTTCTGGAAAATGTTTTTTCTTCCCTCAGCGAAAGGACCCCAGGCTTCAGGCTGAATGTTGTAATTTCTCATGAATTCGATCTCCTCTTGCCTCTGATAAAACGGATGTATCTCGATCTGGTTCGCCGCGGGAACAACTTCGTGATGAACCATCAGATCCATCAACCGATCGGGATAGAAATTGCTCACACCTATGGCTCTTACCAATCCATCTTTGTACAGTTTCTCCATAGCTTTCCAGGCACAGTGTACATCTCCAAAAGGTTGATGAATGAGATAGAGATCTATGTATTCGAGTTGCAGTTTCTTCAAGGACTTTTCAAAAGCCTTCTTTGCGGATTCGTAACCGGCATCCGACACCCACAGTTTGGTCGTGACGAAGAGCTCTTCTCTTTTGACAATTCCTTCGTCAATCGCGCGTTTTATTGTTCTTCCCACTCCCTCTTCGTTCATGTACGATGCTGCTGTGTCGATGAGTCTGTATCCCACCTTTATAGCCTCATAGACACATTCTTCTGTCTTTTCTGGTGGTATCTGGAAAACTCCGTATCCCAGAATAGGCATTTCTACACCGTTGTTCAAAGTGACTTTTGGAATCTGCATGGTAACACCTCCCATCGATGGATTCATTCTTCTGAAATTCTCGTACCAGTCTTTCATGTTACCGTAAAAAAAATCGGAGAAAATACAAAAATAACGGACGCCAACAGCACAGTATGTTTCACAGATACGTCATATTTTCCAGATTCTCAGGGTACCTTCCACCTTTTATTTCTATTCTTGAGAGAGCATCGTTTATTTCCTGGAGCTCTTCCGGTGTGAGTTCAACAAAAGCCCCTCCGATGTTTTCCAGAAGGTGACTCAGTTTCGTTGTGCCGGGTATGGGAACTATCCAGGGTTTCTGTGTAATAAGCCATGCGAGAGCTATCTGTGATGGTGTCGCGCCCTTTCGCTCAGCGATCTTTTTGAGGAGTTCTACAAGTGCAAGGTTTTCCTTCAAATTCTCTTTCTGAAAGCGTGGAATCCTGTTTCGAATATCTTCCTCATCGAACTTGGAGTTTTCACTTATCACTCCTGTAAGGAACCCTTTTCCCAGAGGACTGTAAGCTACAAAGCCTATTCCCAGTTCTTCACAGGTGGGAAGTATTTCCTCTTCAGGTTTTCTCCACCACATGGAGTACTCGTACTGCACCACATCAACAGGACAGACTTTATGAGCTCTTCTTATCGTTTCGGCAGAAGCTTCGCAAAGTCCAAAGTGCTTCACCTTACCCTCTTCTATGAGTTCCTTTACAACCCCAGCTACTTCTTCTATTGGAACGTTTGGATCCACCCTGTGCTGGTAGAGAATATCTATGACTTCCGCTCTGAGCCTTCTCAGAGAACCTTCCACTGCTTTCTTAATGTGTTCCGGCCTGCTGTTCAGTCCTTTCCAGCCTGGCCTTATCATCCTGTGAGGAATTTGAACTGGGTACTGCGGGAGGGATTTCATCCTTTACCCCAAAACCAAATTCCGTCTAACGGAATTGAAACCACAGTGCAAGCTCTTGATTGTACATGATAAGAGCAGTTTTAAAACCAATTGTAATTACCGGGAATTTCACAGCTAATAATACAAATGAAGAAGAATTCAGAAAGATTTGTTCTTTAAGCGGTGTCATAAACTTACTTTCCCTTGCACGCTCTTATATAGCATCTGCAACCTCATTAGCAGGAGGACCACCTGTTATATTACCTTTTATTGACTTGACATCGAAATAATTGCTCTATATTTCTTACTTCACAAAATTTTTTATTTCACACTTCACGGTGATTTGATTTGCTTGAAAATACCATCTACAATCAAAAGTCTTTTTATCTTTTCACAAATTCACTGTGAACCCTTTTGAGAAGTGAAGGAATTTCAAGCTTTTGAGGGCATTTGCTGAGACATTCGCCACATTCTATACAGAAAGATGCCGACATTTTTTGACTCTCAAACCACCTGTATGTTCCTTTTCCCCCCTCTATATCTTCAAACATAATTGTCTCATTGTACAATCTGAAATTTCCCGGAATATTCACACCATTTGGGCATGGCATACAATAGTTACATTCTGTACAGTTGATCACCGCAAAAGATTCCAAGGCTTTTCTTGTTTCTTCGATTAATTTTAAATCATCTTCTGTCAGGTTGTTCACTGTAACTCGGCCTGCTATATCGATATTTTCTTTCACCTGATCCAGTGTGCTCATTCCACTCAAAATGACTGAGACCTGTGGAAAGTTTCCGAGCCATCTCAAGCTCCATTCTACAGCCGACCAGTTTTTCCCATTTCTTTTTAAAATATTCATAGCTCTGTCTGGAAGCCTTGCGAGTTTTCCACCCTTGAGAGGTTCCATTATCACAACGGGCATTTTTTCAGAAGCGTACATGAGCCCTCTCAAACCAGCCTGATAATTGATATCCATGTAATTGAGTTGAATCTGGCAGAAATCCCAGTTGTAATTATCCACAATTTCTTTAAAGACGGAATATTTATCATGAAAAGAAAAGCCAGCAAATCTTATCTTTCCCTGTTTTTTAGCCATCTCGAAGAATTCAAAAAATCTCAAATCTCTTATTTTTTGCCATCTTTCTTTGTTGAGTGCATGCATAAGGTACATATCTATATGGTCAGTCTGAAGCTTTTTTAATTGCTCGTCCAGAAATCTGTCGAAATCTTCATATTTTTCTACCTGCCAAACAGGGCATTTTGTGGCAAGAAAGACTTTTTCTCTATAACCACCTTTAAGCGCTTTTCCAACGACTTTTTCACTGTTCCCCCTGTGATAGGGATATGCAGTATCAATATAATTCACTCCATGATCGACAGAATATCTGATCATCTCTATTGCTTTTTCTTCATCGATTTGAGATTCATCGTTATTTATTATGGGAAGTCTCATTGCACCAAATCCCAAAAGAGACGTCTTTATAGTTTTACCAAACTCTCTGTATTGCATTATTTTACCTCCCTGATATCTTTAATATCTTTAGCTTTATAATTATTATACTCGAACACAGAAGAATTTTTCGCCACCATCTGTTGAAAAATCACTTTTTACAAAGTTAATGTGATATAATAAAAATAACAAGATATTGTAATTTTCATTTAATTTCAGTCCTCTTAATTATCCTCTCCGCTTTAAATTTGAAATCAAAAGGAAGTGGAAAAAATATGAAATCAAAAACTGTGGCAGGTTATTTTAACAATGGCCTTCCTTACAATAAGTTCGGCCATGGGCCTCGTGATCTTGTAATTTTCCAGGGATTAACGTTTGAAAACAAGCCTCTGTCTGCATCCATGTTCCGATTTTTCTTTAAGATTTACAAATTTTTAGGAGAAGATTATACGGTATATGTTGTGAATCGAAAATCAAATTTGCCTGATATTTATACTTTGAAAAATATGGCAGATGATTATGCAAAAATGATCACAGAAGAATTCGAATATCCAATTGATTTGATAGGTGTTTCAACAGGCGGGTCTATTGCTCAGCATTTTGCTGCTGATCACCCAAAGCTGGTTCGCAAATTGGTGATTCATTCAAGCGCTTATACTCTTAACAAAAAAGCCAGGGATGTTCAGATGCATGCTGGACAGCTGGCGAATCAACGAAAATGGAGAGAAGCCTGTTTTTCCTTGATGAGCTTATCGCTTTCAGAAAAGGGAATCAAAAAATATATGGGTAAATTACTGTTCTGGTTCATATCACTTTTTTCGAAAAAACTTTTCGGCGCACCAGAAGATCCATCAGACCTGATAGTAACAATCAAGGCAGAAGACAATCATAATTTCAAAAACCGTCTGTCAGAGATCGCCGCTCCTACACTTGTAATAGCTGGAAGTAAAGATCCTTTCTATTCAGAAATATTGTTTTGTGAAACTGCTGAGTGTATACCAAATGCCAAACTGATTCTATATAGGAAACTCGGGCATCCTGCTTCTGGCAGAAAATTTGCCCGGGACGTTATCGTATTTCTAAAAGAAGCATAAAGAAATGGAGGTATAAAGATGAATATATTGATACTCTATGATTCGTTTTTTTCAAACACCGAGAAAATAGCCCGCACAATTGGTGAAGCTTTTTCTCCAAACGAAGTCAATGTACTCAAAGTGGATAATGTAAAATACAGAAATCTGGAAAATCTCGATCTGCTCATCGTTGGCTCTCCCACCAGAGCCTTCAGTCCAACCAGAGCAATCAAGAGCTTTCTGAGAAAAATACCAAAAGACGGCTTAAAAGGTATTAAGGTGATCGCATTCGATACAAGATTTGCAGAAGAAAAAAT
Organism: Pseudothermotoga elfii DSM 9442 = NBRC 107921; assembly: GCF_000504085.1. NCBI lineage: Bacteria > Thermotogati > Thermotogota > Thermotogae > Thermotogales > Thermotogaceae > Pseudothermotoga > Pseudothermotoga elfii. The sequence goes on from NC_022792.1 coordinate 1,674,874, forward strand.
AAGATCTTCTTTTTTCGCGTTGCCATTTTTTGTGAAAATATTTGGCTATGCTGCAGATTCCATCTCTAAGAAGCTCACAAAAAAGGGAGGAAAGCTTGTTGTTCCTTCTGAATGGTTCTTCGTTGAAGATGTCGAAGGGCCATTAAAAGATGGAGAAATAGAGCACACCAAAAGGTGGGTCAAGAAGATTCTCAAGCAAATTGATTTTTCTGGAAATCAGTAAAAACCACAGAGAAAGTTTGCTTTTTTGTTAACGAAAACTCATGAAGGCAACAATCATGCCCGAAATCAGGCATAACAGTGGTCTGGTATATAAAAAATGCATTTTTTCTGCCGATTATCTGCATTGTTTCTCTTAATTTCTTTTAGTAACTTCGATTATCTTTTTATTGCTGAGTGAATTGAAATTTGACTTAGGTTAACGATAACGTTATCGTTGAAGTAGATTACACTGGTTACTCTCAAATATGAACGCTCAGCCATACGCTATTCTAAAAATTTCAGGGGAGGTAGAATTATGAAAAAAGTTCTTCTGGTTGTCGGTATCATGCTTATTCTGGCAATAGCAGTCACAGCAAAAACAACGATAACTGTCTGGACATTTTTCAGTGGTGGTGAAGGATTTATAGTAACTGATCTAATCAAAAAATTCAACGCTGAAAACCCCGATATCGAAGTTGTCGAACAAATAATCGAATGGGGAGAACTTTACAACAAATTAACTACAGCAGTTGTTGCAGGAGATCCACCCGATGTTTCTGTCATGCATCTTGCAATGATACCGGATTTTGCCTCAAGAGGAGCTCTGACAGCTATTGACAATTACGTGTCCAAGGATATTTTGTCTGATTATGTACCGGAAGTTATTTCAAAGGCACACTACAACGGCAAACTCTATGCAATCCCAATCGATACGCACCCTCTTGTTCTCTATTACAACAAGAAACTTTTGAAAAAAGCAGGATTAACTGACCAAAATGGTGAAGTTCTTGTCCCAAAAACCTGGGATGAATTGATCAGTTATGCAAAAACAGCCAAAGACAAACTTGGTCTGGAAGTTGGTATATCTGCAGAAAATGGGCCAATGACTGGTGAAAGACTTTTCATAGCATACTACACACAGCTTGGCGGTGAATTTTACGATGCAAAAACAAATACAATCAAACTCGATCTTGAAAAAGCCAAAAAGACCTATGAGTTCATTAAAAATCTCTTTGACTCGGGCATTATAGAATCGATGGATTACAATACTGGAGAATCACTTTTTCAAAATGACCAATCTCCATTCCATTTGAATGGTGTCTGGGCAATGGCAGTTTATCCAACACTCGATCTGGAATTTGGTGTTACAAGTGTGCCTGCAATCCCTGGTAGCAAACCATACACATGGGCAGATAGTCACACATGGGTGCTTCCAAAACATCCAAAAGATGACCAGAACAAGATCAAAGCCGCTGTAAAATTCATAGAGTGGTTTGCAAAAAATTCCGCAGAATGGGCAAAAGCAGGGCATCTGCCAGTTCTCAACAGTGTTCTGAAATCTGATGCCTTCTTAAAGTTACCAATGAGAGCTGATTATGCACAGGTTGCAAACTTTGTTGTGCCTGCACCGAGTATGAGGGGCTGGGTAGAGATCAGGCAGAAAATGTGGGAACTCAATCAGGCTGTTATTCTTAACCAGATCACACCCGAGCAGGGTGCAAAAGAATTACAGCAAACAATTAAGAACGTTTTGTCAGACTGAGGTCTGATACGAAAGAAGGGGGATATCCCCCTTCTTTATTCTTTCGCACGGAGGGGTTTCATGACTGTTCATAACAGGAAAAAACATACATTGCTTGCCTATTTATTTTTTCTGCCTTTTGGTGCCTTGCTGGTTGTTTTCAAATTGATTCCCTTTGTAAATTCAGTCAGAATGGTATTTTACAAATGGGACATTCTGGGTACACCTCAATTTATAGGCCTTTCAAATTTGTCGCGCATGTTTTCTGACAAAGTTTTTCTGTCATCACTGTGGCATACCTTTTATTTTGTCATTCTGACAGTTCCGCCAATTATGATTTTGTCTTTTCTGGTTGCCGTGCTTGCAAACAGTAAAATGCACGCAAGGGGTTTTTTGAGGTCTGCTTTTTATCTCCCATACACTTTGACAATCTCAGTTGTCTGTCTGACATGGTCTTTGCTCTACAATCCATATTTTGGATTGATCTCAAAAGCCACAAAATCCATAGGACTGAAAACCATTAACTGGCTTGTTGATCCATTCTGGGCCATGCCGGCTGTTGCCATCACCACTGTCTGGTGGACGATGGGGTTTTGCGTCATTTTATATATTGCGGGCCTGCAGCAAATACCATCTTCCTATTACGAAGCAGCAGAACTTGATGGTGCCAGCAGTTTCAAAAAAATGATCTTCATAACAATACCACTTTTGAAGAGAGTGCATGTTCTTGTTATTGTGACTCAGATCATAGCTTCACTTCAGATTTTCGGGCAGGTTTACATCATGACGGCAGGAGGACCGGCTGGAAAGACTCGAACAGTTATGCAATATATCTATGAACAGGGTTTTAGATATTTCAAAATGGGCTATGCACAGAGTATGGCTTTTATCATGTTCCTCATAATGCTCGTTTTTTCATATTTGCAGCTGCGTTTGATGATTTCCTCTTCAAAAGAGGAGTTGATATAAATGAAGGTAAAAAAATATATTCTGACGATTCTGGCAATTTTTCTGTCTGTTATCTACCTGCTTCCTCTTATCTGGATGACCCTGGCATCTTTTCAATCACAGAAAGATATCCTTGCCGGAAAATGGATACCTTCTAAATGGTCGGCCGATAATTACAGAACAATACTTCAAAGGGCAAAGATTGGCGCGTGGTTTGCAAATAGTCTCGTTTCTTCCTCGATAGGGACAGCTGGAATCATTGTAATCTGTACACTTGCAGCGTATGCGGTGAGTCGAATGAATTTTCCAGGGAGAAAATTTCTCTATTTTCTATCCTTGACCGGATTCATGATACCAAGTCAAGCAATCGCCATCCCGTTATATCTGATGATCAGAAAAATCGGTCTTGTGAATAATCTTTTTGGGATAATACTGCCAGCTTTGCCTTCTTCTATGGCAGTTTTTATACTCTCACAGTTCATGAAAGCTATACCATCAGATTACGAAGAAGCTGCAAGACTGGACGGCGCAGGCGAGCTGGATATAATGTTCAGAATAATCCTGCCAATGTCTCTACCTTCTATCATAACGGTGGCTGTGCTTCACTTCACCTGGATATGGAATGATTTTTTCTGGCCTTTGATTGTCATGACAAATGAAAAGATGTACACCCTACCAGTTGGGTTGGTGGCACTGGCAGGTTCAGATGTCAACATACGTTATGGTCCAATAATGGCGGCAAATGTGCTGGCATCCCTGCCAGTCGTAGTAGTTTATCTTTTCATGCAAAGGTATCTAACACGTGGAGTAGTTTTGAGTTTAAGGTGAAAGGAGTGTAAGACAGTGAGAATAACTCTAAACCATGGCTGGAAAATAACTTACGATGACGGTACTTGTGACAATATTTTTTTACCGCACGAATTTCCAATAACTGAGCAAAGCTATCCAAACCCGATTTGTTTTTCGGGCTTATACGAAAGAAAATTGACCGAATTGGAAGGAATATCCAGCAAAAGAATCATGTTGAGATTTCATGGGATTGATTGGCTGTCGAAAATCTATGTAAACGGCAAGCAAGTCCTGCATCACGAAAATGGTTATGATTTGTTTGAAGTTGAAATAACAGATTTTCTCAACTTTGATGGCCATGATATCTTAAAAATCCATGTTTCTGATTTTGACATATCTGGCAAGCCGGAAATTGTTGTGGGAAAACAAGATTGGTATGGGAATGCTTGCGGAATAATCCAAAATATCGAGCTATGGGTTGTAGATGATATTTTTATAAAATCTGCTAAATTCATACCAATGAAAGATTTGAAAACCATCAAATGCGAGATTGAGTTTTCTGACAGGCAAGAGCATGATTTTTCTCTAACCGTGATAGATCCATCTGGAACGCAAATTCTGAATAAGAAATTTAGCCGCTCAACATTTGATCTTCTCATTGACGATCCGAAACTCTGGTCTTTGAAATCTCCCCAGCTTTATACAGCCATAATCGATTTTGCCAAGGACAATTCGAAAGACAGGTTTCAAACCACATTTGGCATTCGATCAATTGATGTAGATGAAGACAGGATACTGTTAAATGGTGAACCTGTTTATATATTCGGTGCACTCGATCAAAATTTCTATCCGGTCAATCACTACACACTGCCTGAGAAAAACGATCTTCTCTCTGAATTATTGAAGGCCAAAGAAATGGGGCTGAATCTTTTAAGATTCCATGTGAAAATTCCAGATGATCTTTACTTAGAAATTGCCGATGAACTTGGTCTCCTGATATGGATAGACCTGCCATACGCAAGGCAGTTAAATGAAAAATCAATGGGATATCTTGAAAAATTGCTTGAAAACCTTTTAAAAAGGCATGCAAATCACCCGAGTTTTGTCTTACTGAGCTTGATAAACGAAAGCTGGGGTGTGGATCTATCAGAGGAACAAACGAGAATCTGGCTCAAGATGTTTTTCAGAAAAGCCAAAGCCCTTGATGATACAAGGCTATACGTAGACAATTCTGCATGTATGGGCAATTTTCACGTTATATCCGATATAGATGATTTTCATTTTTATCATTCGTTTCCGTATCACAATGCGCAATGGGATGAAAAAATAAAAAGTTTTGCTACAGGTGATTTTAAGAGCTTTTTTGAATCAAACGCCGAATCGAAGAAATTGCCAAAAATCGTATCGGAATTCGGTGTCTGGGGACTTTCTGATCCAAAAGATTGGGAAGGTAACTGGATGAAATTTCCTGTAACTACGATGGGTATGAAATTTCCTAATTCATCACCTATCGAGGCAATTGCACGCGTTTGTGGCTTTCACAACATAGATGACTTTATTTACCAAACCCAGCTCAATCAATTTCTGGGATTAAAGTATCAGATAGAAAAGATAAGACTCAGGCCAGAGATTTCAGGGTATGTTATAACAGAATTCTCAGATATTGCTTGGGAAGCCAATGGTTTACTCGATTACAATCGCATGCCGAAAGTTTTTCATTCCAAGTTGAGATTTCTCAACAAAAAGATTCTGCCAATCATCAAAAACCACATGGCAATTATCCAAGATGGAGATACTTATCATACCCAGATCTATATAGCTAATAATTCAGGAAAAAATATGGATGCAGATTTAATCATAAGAACAGATACAAAAATCCTTAAACAGATACCAGTGCCACTGAAAAAATGGTCGGTGTCAGAAGGTATAGATTTCTCTGCAAAACTTGAACACGATACACAGAATATCTTTCTTGAGGTTTTTGAAAATGGAAATTTGATTAGCCGGAACTTCTATCCAGTAGTTGTTTTAGGACCAGCACCTCTGAGTGATGAAATACTCTGGGTAAATGACGATTTGTTGCAGGATGAAGAACTTGTATCAATCTCCGAAAAAAGAAAGCTTCATGGTTTTCTTGATTTATCAGGAGATTGGATAAGCAATTTAACCATATTCAACACAAAGAGAAATAAGAATATATCTGCCCTGCTATGGTCCTTAGGTGAAGTTGCATCAGAATATGTGCTCATATCAAAACAGACTGATAAAATATTGTCTTCTGACAATTCACTCATAAGCAAGATCACAGGCTGGGGCTATGCCTTTACTTCTATACTGTATATAAAAGAAAAGGAGGGAAAGCGAAAGGTCTACACAACGTTGAAAAACAATCCACTTTCAAGATCGATTATTTCTTATGTATTATACTAAATGAAGGTGAGTGCAAGTGAAAAAATACGTGACGATGAAAGACATCGCCAAACGAGCTGGCGTTTCAGTCAACACAGTTTCGAAGGCCCTGAGAGGCAAAGACGATATAAGCAAGCAGACCCGGCAGAAGATTCTCAAAATAGCCAGAGAGATCGGTTATATAAAAAACACAACGGCTTTTGCTTTGAGGAGAAATCAAACAAAGACCGTTGGAGTTGTCATAGAAGACAGCTCCAACCCTTTTTTTGCAGAGGTTCTTAAAGGCATCGAAGCTGCTACAAGAAAATTCGGTTACCAATTACTTTTGATGAATACAGAGACAGATCCAAAAACCCAGTCGCAGGCTATTACTACTCTACTTGAAAGAAGAGTTGAAGGCCTGTTGATCAGCCCATTTGGGCAGAATACAGAAGATTTTGAAAAACTTTTAAAGATGAATTTTCCCTTCGTGTTAATCGGTAGGCATATGTACTGTTCAGGCATCGATGAAATATACAACGATGAAATCAAAGGGGGCTATTTGGCAACAAAACATTTGATTTCCAGAAATAGAAAACGCATACTCTTCATCAACACAAGCATGGACAACTCTGCATCAATAATGAGATATGAAGGCTATAAAAAAGCACTTTCCCAAGCAAATATAGAACTTTCTGAAGATTACCTTGTCACTGCTCCTTACAATAAAAATATGGAAGCAGGATATATGGGAGTTAAGGAAGCAATCAAAAAGGGTATAGATTTTGACTCTATATTCTGTTACAACGATATGTTCGCATTTGGTGCGATAAAAGCGCTGGATGAACTTGGAAAAAAGGTGCCTGAAGATATAGCAGTTGTTGGTTATGATGATATCTGTTTTGCATCTTATTTTCGTCCGCCTTTGACTACCGTTCAAATCAAGAAGTACGAAATGGGTTTTGAAGCTTTCAAAATCCTTCTGGGGCGAATTACCGGTAAAAGAAAAAGCTATAAACAGCTAATACTGGATGTCGAATTAGTGGTTAGGCAAACCAGCTGAATAAAATAAAAGGCGGGCTTCTGCCCGCCTTTTTTCAATACAATACAGGGCCTGTAATTACTGGCTCTTTGTATATGGGATAGGTAAGCGGACATCCCATTAAGCGAGCTATCAATCTTGGTATATCTGTGTTGTCAAACCAGCCGGTGAAATATTCCGCACCAGGTCCAAAGGCAAAGATTGGTACAGGATTTCCCGTATGGTCGAAAGTGGTCCATCCAACTAAGGCTTTGCTGCTTATGTATTTTCCAAAGTTGTTTGGTAAATCATAGGAACTTTTTGCTGTTTTCTTGATGTTCAACAACCATTCGTATTCTGCTTCGGTCATATCAACTGAATAAATTTCTTTAACAGCACTGATGAATTTTTCTTTTTCTTCGATATTGAATTTAGCCAAAAAAGTATCGGTATTCATTTTGAATTTTTTGAGCGTTTCAACCTCAAGCATATAGGTGCCAGTAGAAGTAGAAAGCCCGCCAGTTTCGTGATCGGCTGTGATAACGATCAGAGTATCTGGGTTTGTTTTAACGAATTGTAAAGCTACGCCTACAGCTTTATCGAATTCAGCAACTTCTTTCCAGACTCCATAAGGGTCATTCCCGTGTGCTTCCCAGTCAATTTGTGATCCTTCGACCATTAAAAAGAATGGTTCACCATCTTTTGATAACAGCTCAAGTGCCTTTTCAACCATTTCGTAGAGCATCGGCTGCTCTCCACTTCGATCGCTTGCCGCAGCCATGTGACTGCTTGAAAAAAGAGCAAGCACTTTATCTGAGTCAATATTAGCAAGCTCACTCTTTTTGGTCACATAAGCATACCCTTTTTCCTTTGCCAGTGCTATCAAATCTTTTTCATCTTTTCTGCTGCTGCCCTTGACAGACATTGGTAAAAAGTTTCTGTAGCCTCCGCCCATGATAATATCAACCGTTGCATTTGTGATTAATTGTTCTGCAAGTTCGTTTTCCATATCTCTATCTGGAACATGTCCATAGAATGATGCTGGAGTAGCATGTGTAATTCGGCATGTGACAACTATACCTGTTCTCATTCCGTATGCTTTGGCAATTTCTATGATCGTCGGTACAGATTCTTGGTTTGGGAGCATGCCTATCATTCCGTTGTTTGTTTTAAAACCAGTTGCAAGTGCTGTACCAGCTGCAGCAGAATCAGTTACCCATGTGTTGGCAGAAAACGTCTTGACAATGCCTGTGTAAGGTGTTTTCATCATGTTCAATGTCTTTCCCTCAAGCAAACTTGCAAGATAAAGGTGGTTGAAACCCATTCCATCGCCAATGAAGTAAATGACGTTTTTGACATGTGCAAATGCCACAAATGTTAAAGCAAGCAGCAATATCACCGCAAGAACTTTTTTCATAAATTCACCTCCCACAATGATAGATTACCAGGTAAAATTCTAACTCATTTTCACAGATTTGAGATAAAATCAAATTGAGGTGAAATTATGATTGAAAAACTTGTTGATTTCTGGAAAGCCTGCTGCTATATTTCAGCCGGAATGATCTATCTCAAAGACAACCCCCTACTGAGAACTCCCTTGAAGTCTGAACATATAAAAAACAGATTGCTTGGCCACTGGGGTGCTTCACCCGCCTTGAGTTTCGTATATGTTCATGCTAACAGAGTGATAAACAAGTACAATCTGAATGCCATCTTCATTGCTGGGCCCGGCCATGGCGCGCCTGGTGTAATAGCGCCTGTATATCTTGAAGGGACATTGAGTGAATACTATCCGGAATTCACACAAGACGAAGAAGGGATGAAAAAACTCTTCAAGTATTTTTCTTTTCCAGGTGGTTTTGGCAGCCACTGCACACCTGAGCTACCCGGTTCGATACAGGAAGGTGGCGAGCTTGGTTATTCACTCTCTCACGCCTACGGTGCAGTGTTCGACAATCCAAAACTCTTAGCTGTAACAGTTATTGGAGATGGCGAAGCAGAAACTGGTCCTCTTGCGGCGTCATGGCATTCCAATAAATTTCTCAATCCAGCAAGAGATGGTGCGGTTTTACCAGTACTGTCTTTGAATGGCTATAAAATAAACAACCCAACAGTACTCGCTCGAATAGAAGAAGCCGAACTACTCAATTTGTTCAAAGGCTATGGCTATGATCCAATCATTGTTGATGGAACAGATGATTATGTTGAGTCGCACCAAAAAATGGCTGAAGCGATGGATAAGAGTGTTGAAAGAATAATCAATATCTGGTCTGATGCCAAGGAAAAAATTCAAAGGCCAATTTTACCCATGATAATTTTGAGATCTCCAAAAGGCTGGACTGCCCCCAAGATCGTCAAAGACCATTACATCGAAGGATACTGGAGATCACATCAGGTACCACTTTCTGATGTCAAAGAAAACACAGAAAACCTCGTGATTTTGCAACAATGGTTGATGAGCTATGAACCCAATAAACTATTCGATCAATCTGGAAAATTGAGAAAAGATTTACTTGAACTCATTCCACCAGATAATCTGAAGATGAGTAAAAATCCAGTTTCGAATGGTGGGCTTATCAGAATTTCATTGAAATTACCCCAGTTAAAAGAGTTCTCCATCGATCCACAGCAACAGAAATACCACGAAAATACCCGCCCGCTTGGAGACTATCTCAGAAAGATCATAGATCTTAATCCAGATAATTTCAGAGTTTTTGGACCGGATGAAACAAAATCCAACAGACTTGATGCAACATTTTCTCATGGCAAAGCCTGGAATGCAAGAATTTTTCCAGTTGACAGTGACGAAGGCTATCTTTCAGTTTTTGGAAGAGTTATGGAAATTCTCTCCGAGCACACAATCGAAGGCTGGCTTGAAGGATATTTGCTCACAGGCAGGCATGGTTTTCTAAATACTTACGAAGGTTTTGCACCTATCATCTCTTCGATGGTCAATCAATTTGGAAAGTGGATCGATATATCTTCGGATATTTCCTGGAGAATGCCGGTTTCTTCTTTAAATCTGCTGCTGACTTCTGTGGTATGGCGGCAGGATCACAACGGTTTCACGCATCAAGACCCGGGTTTTATAACCTCAATTGTTGACAAATGGCCAAACGTAGTCAGAGTTTATTTTCCACCAGATGCAAATACGCTTCTGGCAACGACATGGCATTGCTTGCAGACAACAAACAGAATAAACATCATCGTGGCCGATAAACAAAAACATCCACAATATTTGGATATCGATGAAGCAATCAAAAACGTGATAAAAGGAATTGGAATCTGGAATTTTGCATCAAATCACCCTCAAGAAGAACCAGATGTTGTCGTGGCAAGCTGTGGAGATATTCCAACAAAGGAAGCCATCGCGGCAGTGAAGATTGTTAAAGACTTTTTCCCGGAGCTCAGAATAAGATTTGTGAACGTGATAAATCTTTTTGCTCTAACACCGAGCGGTGAGCATCCTGATGGATTGACTGATAGAGAATTTGATTCTTATTTCACCATCGACAAACCTGTTATATTCAACTTCCACGGTTACCCATGGCTCATACACAGGCTCACATACAGAAGGAAAAATCACGACAACATACATGTGCGAGGCTATCGCGAGAACAGAAAATATGGAATAGATTCCACCGCACTTTCACCGTTCTTGAAAGGAAGAGGTGGTATAACTACACCGATGCAGCTATCGATTTTGAATCAAACCGACAGATTCAGTATAGCAATAGACATAATAGACAGAGTAGAACGCATAAGCCAAAAAGCCGGTTATGCAAGAGATTTGATAAGAAACGCTCAAATTGAGGCTCTTCAATATGCTTATGAATATGGGGTAGATAAACCAGATCTTTGAGTCCGATTAAAGGGGGGTGGGGAGTTTGAAAATTAAAGCTCTGTACATCAGTGGCAGGCAAACTGTCATGGTTCCGCTTTTAGAATTTCTGCTGATCTGGATTGGATTGCCAGTTCTTGTTTTCAGCTTGCTTGGCTGGAAGGTTTCTGGCTGGGTTATTTTTCTTGGTTTTATCGGCAGTTTGATCTTAGCTTTCGCTGTTTGTGTAAAAACTTACGGACTGGTAATGAATTTTGCCAAGGAAAAATATGGAACGCTTTCTTTTGAAAATGATTACATTGAGTACCAAATAGGCAGGCGTAAAGGCAAGATCGATTTGAAAAAACCACATGATGTAAAAATCTGCGCCGGCTCGAGCGGGCTGGGAAAACCATCTGCCCAGATTAATTTTCGACAAACTGGTTTGATCATTCATCTTTATAAAGCAATGCGTGAAGAAGTTCTGGATGTATTTTCAGAACCATACTTTGTTGAAGAACTTTCTATTTTGCCCGAAGAAGGTTTATGGGGTTTTAAGTTGTTGGCAGATGATTCTGAACAAAAGAAATTTTTCTTCACCATGTTAGAAAGCCTGTGGAAAAATCGTGAGAAAAATACATATTTTCAGTCCTATGCGCATTACCCGTGGTATCAAAAACCAAATCCCGCTTTTGAATACATCAAGGTAATAAAAACCGATTCCATGACAATTGAAGAAAAAGAGTTTATAGATACACTTTTAACACAATTTGTAGATAAGCTTGACGATTCCTATGTGCGTACTACTCCAGATTATCTTGTAGGATGGGCTTACAAATCTTTGAAAAGCACATGGACCGGTATGCCAGATTACTACTGCATAATGCCAATTGGCCACGTTAGTGTTGAAGTTTCCCTACCAATGCCAAACTGGAAGCCGTTTATTGTTGGACAATTGGTTATGGAGACTGTTTATAGGCTGGGAAGTTCTTCAAGATCATATGGCCCTTCTCTTCAAAATCGCAGATATTTATACATACGTGGACATGACGAACATGGCAAAATGCTGGGAATGGCTTTTGATTGGTATGAATTAACAGATTCACTGTATGAAGAATCACAGAGATTTGTAAGATTTGTCAATCGTATTTCCATTCCTCTTAGATTCGATTGAAACGCGTTCCTGTGCCTATAGCTTTTGTTTTTGGCATGGCTTTTGGGCATTTTTCAAAAGGCTCTGTTTATCAATATAGCAGCAAAGAAAATATCTCCTATTTTGAAGCGTTTAGAATAGAAAAACTCCGAATCTGAACAATCTATATTTGAAAGCAGGCATTATTTTCCACGATTGGCTTTGGCTGTTATGTAATCTATCGAAATCCGGACCACCCCTGTTTGATTCAACATTGACAGAATACATTTTTCACCTTCGTTTTCATAACCTGGGGAAAGCTTTTTTACAAGACTGCGCAGGACCTGTTTCTTTTCTTCTCCATCAACAAATTCTGCCCTGCCAAAAACGGTAGCACTTTCATATTTCGTGGAAAGTTCCTGCTCAAGAATCTCATTTTCTGCTACCACATTGAAACATACTTTGGGATAGTTTTTTATGCTGTCAACTTTATGGCCATCTAAGGCTGTGTGAAAATATATATATCCATCTATAAAAACATAATTTACAGGTACACAATATGGAAACTCACCATCCCAGGTTGAAAGCACTCCATACTGACCTTTTTCCAGTATTTTATATGCTTCCTGTACAGAAAGCTGCCTCTCAGATCTCCTCACAGGTCTAAACACTTTTCACCCTCCTGATGCGAGAATTTTTCAACCTCTTAAAAGTATAAGCCAAATTCAGATTATCGACCTACACTCAAAGCTATCTGAACGTGATAGAATTTTCTTTGAAATAAGGGGGTTTGAGAGATGGTGCTTTTTCCAAAAAAAGGTGAGGAGAACACAGAAAAAACCTTACAACTTGCAATTGAGGAAGCAAGCAAATGTGGAAAAAAACTGCTGATATCTTCTACCCGCGGTTATAGTGCAGAAAAGGCTTTAGAAATGATACCGGATGATTTTCAATTGATTGTGGTCACACATCATCATGGCTTTAAAGAAGTAGATCATCAAGAGTTTTCTGAGCAAACATTTCAAAAACTCATAAATAAAGGCCATAAAGTTCTCACCGCAACTCACGTTCTTTCTGGAATTGAAAGAGCCTTCAGGAGAGAATACAATGGCATTCATACTGCCGAAGTTATAGCCAATACTCTGAGGCTGTTTTCTCAGGGGGTCAAGGTTTGTGTGGAAATGAGCCTTATGGCAGCAGATGCCGGATTAATCAAATGCAGTGAATGGATAGTTGCGTGTGCGGGCAGTTCAAAAGGGCTGGATACGGCAATGGTTATCAAACCGGCAAATACATCAAGAATGCTGGAATTAAGAATTGGAAAGATCATATGCATGCCTTCTGAATATACAGGTTAAACAAATTCTGAAAAATTTTACTTTGCTGTGAACAAGCTGGCGATGTTTCTAAGACTCTTTCACTAAATTTAAGATGATGCCCAAGCAAACTTGAATATTAATCACATTTCTGTATGAGATCTTGCTTAGATTTATGTTTATAGGCAGTTGAGTTTTTCCCTTACAAATTTGTTAACCAAAAATTTTACTTATGAGATTTTACGAGAAAATGTGAATTTATTCGAGATATTGTAAGATTTTATTCAAATTTATTCCTTGTTCCAAATTTTTTCTGGATTATTAGAACTACTTACTGCTAATACTGAAAAACAATCCTTGACAATACCAATAATACGGGATAGCCTGTTATTGTACAATTATATTTAATTAATTAAATATTTTTGAATAAGAAAGGTGGATTTATTTTATGAGCAGTATAAATACGACATTGAGAATTTTGGAACTCATATGCTCTGAAAAACTTGGTGTAACGGTTTCCCAATTAGCAGAAAGCATCGGCCAATCACCATCAAATATATGCTATTACTTGAGAATTCTTCAAGAAGAAGGATATGTTTACAAAGACGCACATTCAGGAAGATATAAAACTTCGTACAAAATTGTGGATCTAGGTAGCAGGGTTTTAGCAAACAACGAAATCTTTGAAGTTGCTTATCCTGTACTTCTAGAACTAAGTGAAAAAGCTCAAGTCACTGTCCATATGGCTATTAGAGAAAGAAACATGGGAGTATGTATTGCAAAAGTGGGTAGCAGTAAAACAATGCCATCCATTTCCAGGATTGGTGAAGTTTTCGATCTATATCCAACGGCTCTTGGGAAAGCAATTTTAGCTTGGCTTTCTGAAAAAGAATTAGATCAATATTTAAAACACATCCAACTCAAATCTTACACACCATATACAGTAACAGATCCAGACTTACTAAAACAACAATTGCGTGAAATTCGATGCCGAGGCTATTCTGTCGATGAACATGAGCACCGGATCGGGGTTAGAGGTGTGGGTGTACCTGTTTTCGATTACACAAACAAAGTTGTTGCTGCCATCAGTGCTTTATTGTTGCCATATCACAAAGACAACGACATCATAAAGATATCAGTAGAACTTAAAAATGCTGCTATTGAAATTTCAGAGAAACTCGGTTACCGAAACTACTTAAGTATTCAAGCAGATTGAAACTGAATCCTAACTAGTGAGTAGAAAGGGTGATAAAGGTGCCTACAAAGAGTCTCACAAATGTTGAAGAAATAACAGATTTTGTGAGGGGTTGTACGTTTTTCGGCACAGGTGGAGGTGGACGTCCGGAAGATGGCATCAGGTTATTGACTAACATTTTAAAGAAAACGGGGTTCATCAGATGGATTGATGTACAAGAAATACCTGATGAGGGCTACGCAGTCTGCCCATTCTTGATGGGATCCATAGCTCCTTTAACAAACCAAACAATCGAACAAATGAAGCAAATTGGATTAAGTGAGGAAATGAAGGTGAGCGTTAATTTGCTTTCGAAGTCCGTTGAAGCACTGCAAAAATTTACAGGTGTTACTGCAAACGTCATAGTTCCTATTGAACTTGGTGGTGCCAATACTCCGACTGCTTTAGCTGCGGCAATGGAATTACATCTATATGCCGTTGATGGTGACTATACGGGGCGTGCAATCCCCGAGGTAACCCAGGTAACACCTCATATATATGGAAGAGAACCATATCCTATGGTTTCCTGGGATCAATGGGGAAATATTTGCTATATCGAAAAAGCAGTTAATTCTTCCATGGCAGAAAGAATAGGAAAATACCTTTCTGCAGCAGCATTTGGTATAGCTGGTCAGGCAGGTTATTTAATGCCCATCAGAGATATGAAAAATATGATAATTAGTGGTACATTAACAGAATGCTTTGAAATAGGTAATTTGATCAGAGTAGAGAGAGATCAGGGAAGAAATCCAGAAGATGCTGTTTTAAGAAAGACTAACGGCAAAATAATTTTTACAGGAACAGTATCAAAGAAAGAATGGATGGACAAAGATGGTTATTATTGGGGATACCATGAGATCACAGGCACACGAAAATTTGAAGGACAAAAATTCAAAATTTGGTTCAAAAATGAGAATCATATAGGATGGCTGAATGAAAAACCTTATATAACAAGTCCCGACATGATAATTGTTGTTAAATCTTCTGATTTTGAACCCTTGTACAATCCAGACATTCAAGTTGGCATGGAAGTTAAAGTATTAGGAATTCCTGCAAGAAAAGTATTTCTGACAGAAAAAGGTTTAGAGTTGCTTGGACCAAAGCATTTTGGATTCGATATTGAATACATGCCTTTCGAAAAAATGGTAGAGACCTCTTAACGTGAAAAGGTATTCTTAATAAGGAGGGGGTAGTATGTCAAAAGATAGTACGAAATTAGTCGCTGTCTGTTTCTTGATAATGATTTCCGTTTTGTGTTTTGGTCAATCTCAGAGTATCGTTAGAACAACAGAAGACTGGCCTACTTATATTGACCCAGCCGTCGGTAGTGATTTTTCAGACTGTATAGCTATCGTCAATCTATATGACAGCCTTGTCTTTCCAAATCCAGATGGTTCAGTGAGACCACACTTAGCAACTCACTGGGAATGTAGCTCAGATGGTTTAGTCTGGACGTTCTATCTGAGGCAAGGTGTGAAATTTCATTCTGGCAATGAATTGACCGCAGAAGACGTCGTTTTCTCTGTGAAACGACTGTTAACGATGGGAGAGGGATTCGCGTATTTGTTTGAACCATTTATTGACAAAGTAGTAGCTCTGGACAAGTACACAGTTCAATTTAAGATGAAAAAAGCTTATGGGCCATTCTTGAGCACCTTAGTCAGATTGTATATTGTTGATAAAGACACAGTTCTCAGACATTTAGATTCAGGACCATATGGAGAGTTCGGAGATTACGGAAGAAAGTGGCTTTTAGAACATGATGCAGGTAGCGGTCCCTACATGGTGGAAGAAGTAAAGATGGAGGAATACGTACTTATGAAAAAGTTCGATGACTGGTGGGGAGGTTGGGAACCGAACGCTCCAGAGTATTTCAAAGAAATGGCCACGGCAGACCCGGTAACTATAAGAACTCTTGTGGCAAAAAAGGAACTGGAGATAACAGACGAAATACAGCCAATGGAGAGCTATGAAGCAATGGCAAAGATGCCAGGTGTGGAAGTAATACGTTTTGTCCCAGGAGGAATGAATTTAAATGTGATGTTGCATACACGAAAACCTCCAACAGATGACGTTCACTTTAGAAGAGCTTTGGCATACGCAGTAGACTACAAAACAATAGCCAATATAATATTCCCAGGATCATTAGTCGCACGAGGGCCAGTTCCGCAGACTCTTCCCGGCCATGACTCATCCATACAGCCATGGGAATTCAATTTGGACAAAGCGCGTGAAGAACTCAAAAAATCCAAATACTATGGACAATTAGACAAATATCCTTTGACATTTTCTTGGTGTGCCGAGGTGCCAGAGGAGGAAAAAATAGCCCTAATGCTTCAAGCTAATTGGTCTAAGTTAGGTATTAAAGTTGAGGTGACGAAAAAACCTTTCGGTTCTATGATTGCTGATGCTCAAAGCATTGAAACAACTCCTAACTGTTCCTTGATATTCGTTGCGGCACATTACATGGAAGCAGGCGGCATGCTGACAACCCGTTACCACTCAAAATCAACAGGCACATGGGAACAATGTGAGTGGCTGTTGAATCCAGAGATCGATCGTATGATAGAAGATGCACTGAGCACGATCAATACCGAGGAACGATTCAATAAGTACCACGCAATTCAACAGAAACTTGTGGAGCTGTGCCCAACAATTTGGTTAATAGACCGGGCAGAAACACGTGCGTATCAAGCATCGTATGTTTCTTGGTTTGTTGCAGATTTAGTACATCAAGGAAAGCAAATTGCCCTTCCCCTGGGCTATGGACTCTACGCACATGATATGAAAGTATTCCCCGAGAAAAGGTAAAGTGCAGATTTCTAAACCGGATGAGTAGGCGTAATGAAACTCATCCGGTTTAGCCGTAAACAAATGGTGGTGATGAGAATATGTCTTTAACCAAATATATAATTAAGCGCATTGTTTATTCCATAGGCGTACTTTTTGGAGTATCGATACTAATTTTTATAATTTCCAATATTGTCCCAGGGGATCCAGCTCGCATGGCTCTGGGTCCAAGAGCACCGGAATGGGCAGTCGATTCTTTGAGAAAAGAGATGAACCTCGACAAACCATTAGTGGAGAGATACTTCCTTTGGCTGTCCAATTTGATGCAAGGTGATCTTGGTGAGTCCTTACGATCGCGAAGACCAATTACAAAAGACATAGCAGAATACTTACCTGCTTCCATTGAAATAATTGCACTGTCGGCATTCTTCATGGCCGTTATCGGTATAAACCTTGGTCGCCTTTCTGCGCGTTTTTCGGGAACCTGGCTCGATGGTGCAATTAGGATACTCTCCTATATAGGAATAGTAACTCCTGCTTTTGTGTGGGCAATTATATTTCTTCTTTTATTCACTTATTTGATCCCGATCTTCCCAACAACGGGAAGAATAAGTCCTGGCTTAGTTGCTCCCCCAAGAATCACGGGAATGTATATAATTGACGGTTTACTAACTGGAAACTTGCGTGTGGCGCTAGATACCTTATGGCACATAGTATTACCCTCTCTCGCTCTGTCAATGGGCGGGGCTGCTCAAGCAGCGAGAATGACAAGGGCAAGTATGGTTGATAATGCTGAAAAGGACTACATTCTCGCAGCCCGAGCATACGGAGTACCAAGCAAATTGATATACCGCCGTTTGTTGCTAAAACCCTCTTTGGTGGCACCAATATCCATAATGGCTCTGGATATAGCTGCGCTGTTGGGAAACGCTTTCCTTGTCGAACTCGTTTTTCTTTATCCGGGAATATCTCGTTATGGCATAGAAGCCATGCTTAACAAAGATCTTTTTGCAATCATAAGTGTTGTGTTAATTATAGGTATTGGATACACAATTGCAAATGTCGTTATAGACGTGATTATCGCATATCTTGATCCCAGAGTACGGTTAGGAGGGGCAAAAAGTGCGTGATAGCACAGTGACAATTGAGATATCCGCAAGATCTGCCTATGCTGAAAGGTTTAAACGAGCATGGTACCGTTTTTCAAGAAACAAGTTGTCATTGTTGGGGCTTTTGATGGTAGCAAGTATCGTATTTGTCGCTATCTTTGCTTCAGTGGTTAGTCCATATCCTGAGCACGCGGGAGCATTTGTCGATTTTGGTAACACCATGCATCCTCCAAGCCTGGAACATCCTTTTGGGACTGATGCCATGGGTAGAGACATTCTTACGAGATGTTTTTTTGCATTCCGCGGGGCATTAATTATGGGAATAGTTGTGCTTGCGATAGTTGTTCCGCTTGGAACAGCTGTTGGTCTCTTCGGGGGCTACTTTGAAGGCAGGTGGTTCAGTACAGTTGTTATGCGAGTGACAGATGTGTTTCTTGCTGTGCCCCCTTTGGTCCTTGCTCTGGCAATAGCAGCCTTGCTTAAGCCTACGCTCATGAACTCCATGATTGCAGTGTGTGTTTCGTGGTGGCCATGGTATGCTCGACTGGTGTACGGTATGACTGTTTCAGTTAGGAATGAACCATTCGTGAAAGCGGTGGAGTTAACTGGAATGAACAGATTCAAGATAATGTTCAGTGAAATTCTTCCAAACCATTTAGGGCCAATTCTGACAAAGATGACTCTCGACATGGGATGGGTAATTTTAACAGGAGCATCACTGAGTTTTGTTGGACTGGGAGAACAACCGCCAACCCCGGCATTGGGGACCATGGTCTCTGATGGTGCAAAATATCTTCCTACCTACTGGTGGATATCTGTATTTCCAGCTTTGATGATTGTGGTTATTATATTGTCATTTAACCTGCTTGGTGACGGTATCAGAGAAATGCTGACATCGGGGGAATAGTTATGAAGAATGAAGAAGCATTGGCAGTTCGGAATCTACGTGTTAATTACAAGGTATACAGAGGTATTCTGAAAGTTCTCGATGGAATTGATTTGACGGTAAAAAGAGGAGAGAAGATAGGACTTGTTGGTGAAACAGGCTGTGGCAAGACGACTACACTGAAAGCGATTATGGGAATACTCGCGAGTAACGCGATTTTATCAAGTGGCAAAGTTACAGTGAATGGAAAAGTTATTTTGGAAAGAAGTGCACACCACATGGTGAGAAAACCAGCAAAACGTGTTGCAATGATCTTCCAAGATCCGACGGCATCACTCAATCCTGTTTTCACCATAGGTGAACAGATGGAGCTCGTTGTGAGATATGCGGCAAATCGTTCGTCATCAGTAAGAGAAGCGGCTATTAATGCTCTTCGTCTAGCGCGACTCCCGGACGCAGAGAGAATTCACACGAATTTTCCTTTCCAGTTAAGTGGGGGTATGAGACAAAGAGTATGTATAGCCATGGCACTTGCCGCTGAACCCAATATCATACTTGCTGATGAACCCACCACTAATCTGGATGTTACGATCCAGGATCAAGTTCTCAAACTACTAAAACGACTATGCGATGAACAAAAATTGGCACTGGTACTTGTAACTCACTCACTGGGAGTTGCCAGAGAAACATGCGACAGAATATATGTCATGTACGCGGGTACCATTGCGGAATATGCCAGTAGTCAAAACATTTTCGAAAACCCTTATCATCCATATACGCGTGGATTATTGGCAGCTTTGCCACGACTAACTGGTGAGGGAATCGCTGAAGGTATTGGAGGAAGAATACCAGATTATCTAAATCCACCCCAGGGGTGTCGATTTGCTCCAAGGTGCGAGCAAGCAACAGAAAAGTGTTTTTCCACAAAACCCGGCTTTTATGAAGTCGAGGACGAACATTTCGTTTCTTGCTTTCTTTACGAGACTGAGAGGGGTGTGGCTTCTGATGTCGGTCATTCTTCGGATACGGAATCTTAAGAAGTATTTCCCCACAAATAAAAAGGGAGTTTTTGTCAAGGCCGTTGATGGAATTGACGTTGACATTTATAAAGAAGACGTCTTTGCATTGGTTGGGGAGTCTGGTTCAGGCAAGAGCACAACCGCCTACACAGTTATTGGTATGTATGAACCAACAGAAGGCAGGATTGAATACAAAGACCTTGACATAAGCCACATTCATTGGAAACGTCCAGCCCAACTGAAAAAGAATATTCAGATCGTTTTTCAAGACCCCGGCACATCTCTTAATCCCTCAAAGACAGTTTTTCAAATCATAGGGGCACCACTAATAATACACAAACACTTGAGAGGAGAGAAGCTTCGGGAAGCCATTGTTAATGCCTTAAATATGGTTGAACTGCCGCCAGAATACATTTACAAACTTCCAAGAGATATAGGAGGTGGTGAAAAACAGCTGATAGCAATTGCACGAGCGCTGTCAGCTGGACCAGAGTTTGTCATTCTCGACGAACCAACTTCTGCGTTGGATGTTTCCATTCAAGCTAAGATCATACGAACACTGCTGAAGCTTAAAGAAGAACTTGGATTGACTTATATGTTTATCACCCATGATCTAAGTTTAGTCAGAAATATCTCCAACAGAGTTGCAATTATGTATCTTGGTAAAATCGTGGAACAAGGACCAACAGCCCAAATTTTTGCAGAACCCAGTCATCCATACACTCAGATGTTGTTGTCATCGATTCCTGTCGTAACCAAAGCCGAAGAAGCTCTTAAACCCAAACAAATTCAATCTACTGGAGAAATACCAAGCCCAGTGGATGTACCAGCTGGTTGCTCTTTCCACACAAGGTGTCCTTTCGTTCAGGAAATATGTCGCAAGGCAGAACCACAATCTGTTGAGTTACAACCAGGTAGAGTAGTTAAATGCCATTTGTATTCAAAAGGAAAGGCACTATTGATGGAAGTGAATTCATAATGGAGGTTGGCGAAGCCATCCTTAAGAGGAGAAGTGTGCGTTTTTTTAATGATCACGAAATAGATATTTCCATTTTACATGAAATCCTAATTTCTGGCATTTATGCCCCAACCGCAGGCAATTTACAAGTGTGGGAATTTTACTGCTATTTTCAGAAAAACACTATCGATCGTATAAAAAGTTGTTCCCCAGGAATACTGGGAAACCCCAAAGCAATAATAGTAGCATGTGTGAATGAGAGAAGAATCGAAGAATTGAAATTAAAAGACTGGACTTTAAACGCTGTAATTGATGTTTCTATGGCTTGCCAAAACATTATGCTGAAGGCGTTTGAGTTGGGAATTGGATCTTGCCCAGTGACTTCTTTTGAAAAAGATACTCTCACAAAAATTCTTTCATTATCTTCTTATCTAAAACCATTGATTTTGATAGCTCTCGGATATTACGATAAATTACCTGAGACACCCGCACGCGACGAATCGGTTATTCATATTGAAGCGAAAAACCAAAATGAACCCACTTTTAATCAAGAAATTGAAGCTCCTCAACGTATATCAAATTTTCCAATTGAAATGCTGGGATTTCTGATTACATCTGTAAAAATAAATGTTAGAGAGCCACCAAGTTACGCGGTTATTAGATTGTTAGAAGCTGCCGAAAAAATTTGTGAGTATCTTCTTGATCTATACCCAGAACATCAAAGTTATTTCGAATTCATCAAGAATGAACTTAATACAGCATCTTCTCTATATTTCCTTGGAAATGCTACTTATATAGAACACTTGGAGAAGGCACTTGATGTGTATGTTCATCTACTTTCATCCTTAGAAAACAAAAAACAAAGTGAAAATTCTGGGAGGGATTGAGTATGGCAGAGGCATTTGAGTTTGAAGTTGCAAAAGCTGCATCAATTATTGTAAGAGATTTGTGCCGTGTTCGAAGAGGAGAATCCGTTCTAATCACAATCGACTCAGTTATGGATTTCAAACCCGCCGAAGAAACAGCTAAAGTTGCAGAAACTTTAGGAGCAAAAGTGATGATTGCTTTGCATTCAACACCTAGGGGATATGGAAAAATTGCGGATAATCAATTACCAGAACCATTAAAAGCTGCTATTCCATCAACCGATGTATGGATTGAATTCAATAACCAATGGTTACTTTACAACAGCGCTTGGACCCAAGCAATGTCAAATGGCCGAACAAGATATTTATTCCTCGGAGGTTTGGATCGCGAGAGAATAGCAAGATGTATAGCAAGAGTAGATATAGAGCTCCAGGAAAAATTTCAGAACAAAGTTGTGGAAATGACCAAAAGGGCAAAAAAAATGAAAATCACCACACCTGCCGGAACAGATATTTCATTCGAAAATATCCCAACGAGACCTGTAACAAACGAATTACGTGCAGATACTCCGGGACCACATTTCTTATTAGGACAAATAGGATGGGCCCCACTTGAGGAGAGTATTAACGGTACGATAGTTTTCGATGGATCATTTTCTGGTGGAGGTGAAGCAGATCTTGGAGTACTTAAACACCCAATAAAACTTGTGGTAAAAGAAGGAAAAATCACGGAGATACTCGGCCAAGATGAGGCAAAGTTCGTCAAAAAATGGTTGGAAAAACTGGATGACCCAAGAATGTACTATCTAGCTCATGTATGTTATGGCTTCAATCCAGGTGCAAAACTGAGTGGTTTATGTACTGAAGATGAACGTGTCTGGGGATCAACAGAATGGGGATTTGGTTACCAAGGGCCTGCTTTCAAGGGAAAACTTGGTGAAGCAATCTCTCACGCGGATGGGATTTGTTTAAATTCCTCCGTTTGGCTCGATGGAGAACTATTGATGGATGAGGGTAAGATTGAACACCCAGAACTTGTCGAAATAGCTAAAATTATGGGAAAAATATAATTTTGTGATTAAGAAAGGAGCATACCTGTGAGAATTCTGCACAAAGAAGATCTTGAAGTAATTGTAAATGGCGCTGCTTTTTTAGGCGCAGGAGGAGGTGGGCCAGTAGGCGTTGGTAGGTACCTTATAGAGAGAATAGAAAAGGAAACTGGTAGCATAGAGATAGAGCTAATAACTACCGATGAGATGAGTGATTATGAGTTTGCGGTGATGGTTGCAGGTATAGGGTCGCCAAAAATCATTAAAGAAAAAGGATTTGGTTGCGAGGCACTTTATGCGTATGAGTTTATAAGGAAAATATGTGCCATATCTGGGATGAAAGTGAAATACGTAATGCCTGGAGAAATGGGAGGATTTAATACGCTTGTATCTGTTTACGTTAGTGGAATCACAAAAACTCCTTTAATAGATGCAGATGGCAACGGAAGAGCTGTCCCAGAGTTATCCACCACATTATATTATTGTGCAGGCATTCCCTCCGTCCCTTTAGTATTAGCTGATTCATCAGGAGATATAGCTGTGGTATATCTTGGCAATGAAACAGATCATAAAACCGCGGAAAGTGTAGCAAGAAACATCACAGTGTCGTGGGGTATGGCAGCTGCTTTTTCTACATGGCCAGTACGCAAGCATGAAATCACTAAATATCTAGTTGCTGGATCAATTAGCCGAGCTAAAAAGATTGGAGAAATCCTCAGAAGATTTGGCGGTAAGTCAATAGAAGAGCTTTCTAAAAAACTATCTATCATGGGTATTAAGGAACTGTTCGTAGGATGTGTTCGCGATATAAATTCTAAGACCGAAAAAGGATTTGATTGTGGCATTGTCTCAATAGAAGGGAAAGATAAATATAGCGGATTAACAATGAATATTTTGTTCAAAAATGAAAACATCTTAGCACAAATTGATGGTAAGCACGTGGCTATGGTACCTGATTTGATAAGTTTTATAGATGCCGAGACTGGCGAAGTTCTTACTAATGCCGAAATAACAAGTAATCAGAAAATAGTTGTCTATGGAATGCCTGCTCCCAAAAAATGGAAGCAAAAACCTTCTGGCTTTGAATCCTGGAAACATATTCTGCAAGATTTTGGTTATTCGGGAGAATATTTATCTCTTGATTAGTCATTTTTACTTAGGAGGCAAGAAAATAGTAAGTAAGTTCGCAATACAAAGTATTGTCAGCGGTTTTTTGAAAACGTGCGCAATTCGGTATTTCCTAACACTTTTAATATTTTCATATCACTTGAATTTTTGTGATCGTGGTAAACTATGTTATATGGATTACAAAATCTTTGCCTGGATAAGTGTTGTTTTACTTTTTTACAATTTTTCGCTTTTTCCACTGAGAAAAATCATGAGAAATGTTAAGGGGGCCAGAAAATTTCTGAAAATTGGTTCATTGCTGCACAAATATACAGGATTAGCCCTGATTGTAACAGGTTTTATTCACGGTTATCTGGCGCTGGGCATTTTTATATTTCATACAGGTTGGATTTTGTGGTTTAGCATAATTTTGCTGTTTGCATATTATTTGTTGAGGAAAGTTTTTAAAAGAAAATGGATGTATCTTCACAGATACACAGATTTTCTTGTCTTAGGATGGTTTTTTGTCCATTTATTTCTTCCGTGGTTGCTGTGAAGGTTTTTCTACAGATTAGCAAAAACTGCCCTTAATACATGCTTTCTGTGAGTTAAAAAGCTATGTTACGGAATATGAACAAAATTGACATAAAAGTATCTTTATGATATATTCTTTTTGAATTAACGCAAGGGTATGGGGGGAGATGAGGAGAAGACCGTACCCCTTTGGGGTGTGGTCTTTTAGTTTTTTTTAAGATATTTATAGATTATTTAAGCTATCTCATATACCATGGGGAGAAGGAGGTGTTAGGATGAAGAAATTTTTGGTGATATCTTTGTTAGTTTTAACAGTTTTGTCGTTCGCAAAAGTAAAGATTCAATTCTGGCATGCCATGGGTGGCTGGCGAATTGAAGTAATTCAAAACATGGTGAACGATTTCATGAAACTCAATCCTGATATCGAGGTGGAAGTTCAGTATGTTGGAAGTTACGAAGAAATATTAGCAAAAACAGTTGCTGCTGTACAGGCAGGTACACCACCACACGTGGTTCAATTGAATGAAATAAGCACCCAAAAAATGATTGATAGCGGTGTCGTAGTTCCTGTTCAAGATATGATTGACAAAGATCCAACTTTCGATGTTGGTCTGTTTCTGCCACAGGTACTTAATTACTACCGGGTTAGCGGAAAGCTCTATTCAATGCCATGGAACAGTTCAACACCACTTTTGTATTATAATAAAACGCTTTTCAAAGAAGCTGGACTTGATCCAGATAATCCCCCGAGAACTTACAGTGAGTTGATAGAGGCATGCAGAAAGCTTGTTAAAAAAGATGAAAAAGGAAATGTTATCAGAAGTGGTATAACCTGGCCACTTTATTCCTGGTTCTTTGAAGAGTATATGGCTCTGCAAAACAAATCACTTGTCGATAACGACAATGGAAGAACGAAAAAAGCAACCAAAGCTACTTTTAACAATGAAGCGGCCATGAATTTTCTCAACCTGTGGGATAAATTAACAAAAGAAGGATTGATGATCAACACAAAACGCGCCGACTGGACAGCCGCAAGACAACTTTTCATATCACAAACGGTAGGAATGCTCATATCTTCAACATCAGATGTCGCACTGCTGATGAATGAATCTGCCAAACAGGGATTTGAACTCGGAACAGCATTTTTACCACTTCCAGATGGTGCGCAGCGTGGAGGAGTTATAATAGGTGGAGGAAGCCTGTGGATTATAAAACAAAAAGATCAGCAGGAAATCAATGCAGCTTGGAAATTGGTTAAATATTTAGCTGAACCAGGACCTCAAATAACGTGGCATCAGGCAACAGGTTATTTTCCAATAAGAGTGGATGCAATTCAAACATTGCAGGTTCAGGGGTATTACAGAGATAATCCACATCATCTGACGGCTATTCTTCAACTTCTAACGAGTGTACAGAATTACAACACAAATGGTGCAATAATTGGTGCTTTTCCTGAGGTTAGAGACGCTATTGAAACAGCTGTGGAAAAAATGATATCTGGCTCCATCACACCTAAGCAAGCTCTCGATGAAGCAGAAAAGAATGCAAACAAAGCTATAAAAGAATATTTTTGATAAATGCGGCTGGCTCTGCCCAGCCGCTATGTTTTTCATGGAGGTGCTCGCGTGAAAAGAAAATGGCTGCCGTATATTTTTTTAATTCCAACCTACGTTATCATCGTCCTGTTCATATATATCCCTGCTGCTGATTCATTTTACTCGAGTTTTATGAAAATATCTGTATTTGGAAACAGAAAAATGTTTGTTGGATTGCAAAATTACCTAAATCTTTTTCAGGACCCTGATTATATTTTGGCGGTAAGATTCACTTTAATATACACCGCTGCTACTGTTCTGGTATCTATTTTTTTATCGTTCTTTTTTGCGTTGTTGTTAGATCAAAAAGTTCCTGGCTCGAGAATATACAGAACACTTATTTTTGCACCATACGCTGTTTCACATGCTGTTGCAGGAGCCCTCTGGGGTTTTCTGTTGAATTCTGTGGTTGGGCATGTCAATTACCTGACAAGAACACTGTTTGGAATACAGGCCCAATGGTTAACAACCAAACCATTCGCTGCATATTCATTGATAATAGCTTCCATCTGGAAAACATTACCGTTCAACATTATTTTCTACTTAGCAGCACTTCAAAATATTTCGTCCGAGGTAATTGAAGCCAGCATAATCGATGGTACAAATTCCTGGACGAGAACCTGGAAGATTATATTTCCGCTTGTTTCGCCGATAACTTTCTATCTTGTCATCATGAGCATAATATCTTCTATGTTTCAATCTTTCGCAATCATAGATGTGATGACAAAAGGTGGTCCAGGTGGTTATACAACCAATATGATATACAAGCTCTTCATGGATGGATTCAGATTTCAGAAAACTGGCTTAGCTTCTGCAGAAAATGTCATACTCTTTTTTATAATGATCGTGGTAACGGTGATTTATTTTTCTGCCGCGCAGAAGAGAGTTCATTACCAATAGAGGTGAAATGTGATGAGAAAATCAACCAGAAAAACTATAAAAGTTGTGACAACTGAGATATTTCTGATAATAGCAAGCATTTTTATGTTTGCACCTGTTTTTCTGGCAATTGTTATGAGCATTCAACCACCAGAATTTGTCTTTTCTTATCCTCCCAAATTTCTCCCACAAGGATTTTTCACCAAAAATTATCTCGATGCTTTCAAAATAGTTCCATTTGCAAGAATGATGCTGAATAGTGCAATAATAGCTGTTTTGATTACCTTTGGAAAATTGATCAGCGGTACACTTTCAGGTTATGCATACGCAAACTTTCAATTTAGGGGAAGCAGGATTTCTTTTTACATACTTTTTGCGACACTCTTTATACCTTCTGAAATAGTCTTGATAGTTCCCCTTTTTAAAATAGTCAGTAAATTCGGCTGGACAAACACATATATGGCCATGACAATACCATTTATGGCAAGTGCAACGAACACTTTCCTGATGCAACAGCATTTCAAAACTATTCCGAGAGAATTTGAAGATGCAGCAAAAATTGATGGAGCAGGTTCAATGCAGTATTTTTTCAGGATCGTACTTCCTCTTTCAAGACCTATTATAGCTGGAGCAGCGATAATAAATTTCACATACGCATGGAATATGTACCTTTGGCCATTGATAGTGGCGATGGAAGATAAAATGAAAACAGTTCAAGTTGCCATAAACATGATCATAAACGCGGAATCTTCCAACAACTGGGGAATAATAATGGCCGGGACAGTGATTGCTCTGGCACCGACACTTTTGCTGTTTTTCACACTTCAGGATTTGTTTGTAAAATCACTTGTAAGTACCGGAATAAAGGGATGAATCATTTGAACCTGTACCAGAGAATACCTATTATTTCATGAATTGCCCACAGGTTTGCTGTTAAAGCATCTCTATTTGGTAAATAATCAGACCAACCGAGCTTGGAGTGATTGTAAAGATAGCCTGTTGGGCATGGATGAACTGTGAATCTGGCCTTAGAAAATGAATAAATGGCACGCTTCATGTGAATTGCTGATGTTACGACAACCACGTTTTGAAAACCTTTCTCTCTGCAGATTTGCGATGTAAAAATCGCATTTTCAAAGGTTGTTTTTGCATCTGGCTCGATTATTATCGCCTCTGCCGGAAAACCTAACGATATGGCTAAATCTCTCATGACTACTGCCTCTGGAGGTTGATTCAGCAATGGTAACATTCCTCCAGATATTATCAGAAAAGAATCAAAGTCCTTTGCTATCCGGACGCCTTCGAGCAATCTTACTATAGAACTTTGTGATGGCTGATAACCATTAGGAGTCTTAACAATACCTCCACCAAGAACAACAACAGCATCAATCTTTTTCGGGATAGAAATTTCATAAGATCTTTCAAGAGGTAAAACAAGTGTTAGAGCACCAAGACCACTGGAAAAAAAGTAGAAACAAAGCGCAAGAAAAATCATAAAAATCGCCGTGTTTCTACTTTTTTTAAACTGCAAAATGCCTATTAATAGAAACAATGTCACGAAAAAACCTGGAGGAAGAAGAAAAGCTTCAACAACCTTTTGAAATACAATCATTTTTTCCTCCAAGCATACTCAAAACTAAACTTACATGCATCTGTGTACCAACAAGCAAGGAATCTTCATCAATATCAAAGTACGGTGAATGGTGAGATCTTTCCAGACCTTTTTGCGAGTTTGACGCACCTATGAAATAAAAAACACCCGGTACTTCTTTCAAAAAGAACGACATATCTTCTCCACCCATAGTTGGAGGTACCTCAACGACATTTTCTTTGCCAAAAATACCTTCAGCAATTTTTCGAACATAATCTGTTAATTTTTCATCGTTCACGAGAACAGCTGTGCCATCTTTATGGTCTATTTCAAAATCTAACTCGTGAGCCATACACACACCCTGTGTAATTCTTTTTATACTTTCTTTTACCAAATTTCGACTATTCTCGCTCAACGTTCTAACAGTTCCCTGCAAAATGGCCGTTTCAGGTATGATATTGAATGCACTTCCTGCTTGAACCTTTCCAACTGTGACAACAACACTCTCAAACGGATCTATTTTTCTACTAACAATGGTCTGAAGAGCCATTACAAGCTCGGCAGCCGCAATTACTGGGTCTTTGCAGTAATGTGGTTGAGCACCATGACCGCCCTTACCTTTGAGAATAATCTGAAATTCATCTGCGGCGGCCATGAGTGCACCACTTCTGATACCAATCTTTCCACAATCAAGCTGTGACCAGAGATGCACACCAAAAGCATAATCGACATCTGGATTTTTCAAAACACCTTCCTCTATCATTGGTAAAGCCCCACCTGGCGGGAATTTTTCTTCTGAAGGCTGAAAAACGAATTTCACATTTCCGCTGAGTTCAGATTGATGGGCTTTCAATATTTTTGCCGCAACAAGTAACATGGCTGTATGGCCATCGTGCCCGCAAGCATGCATTACACCATCGATCTTTGATTTATAAGGAACATTATTCAGCTCTTGTAATGTGAGTGCATCCATATCTGCCCTCAAAATAATTGTTTTACCAGGTTTTGCACCTTTGAGCAATGCAACAACGCCTGTTTGAGCCACATTTCTTTTAACTTCTAATCCTACTGATTCAAGATACTCTGCTACCTTTTGCGAAGTTCGGTGCAATTCAAAACCAACCTCAGGGTACATGTGAAAATCTCTCCTCAGTTGAATCAACTCGTCTTTATAAGATAAAACTTCCTGGCTTATCACACATTCACCCCCTGATTAACCTGCTGATGTAACTCGGTGTATTTCCACATTTGAATCTATTTTTACCATTCTATCTTCTGTATATATTTCGCCGTTTACAAGAACAACGTGCTCTTCGCTGTTTAAACCCAATTTTTTTAGAATATCTATTACCTTTATAGACCCTTCAAATTTGTATGTTCTTCCCTGATAATTAACTGTTATTCTATTATCCACACCAGATCACCGTTTTTTAACAAAGCGGCATTCGCTTCATCTGTATCGACGTGGAACTCAAGAGCGAATTTTTCACTGACTCTAACCAGGACATCATCGAATATGAGTCTGCGTCCCTCTTTTTCACAGACCACTTTTACAATATCTTTATCTTTAACTCCATAGTGTTGAGCATCTTTTGGATGCATGTGAATGTGCCTCTTGGCTAAAATTACTCCTTTGTCTTTTATAACCGTTCCCTTGGGACCTACTATGACTATACCCGGCGTGTTTTCTATATCCCCTGAATCTCTCACAGGAGGATTCAGCCCAAGCTTGAAAGCATCTGTTCTTGAAATTTCTATCTGTGTGTTGTTTCTTGCTGGTCCGAGTACTCTTACTTGTTCGATAGCGCCTTTGGGACCTACTATTATTACCTTCTCATCTGCCGCATATTGTCCAGGTTGCCCCAGATCTTTCACAGGTTTCAATTCATAGCCTTTTCCAAAAAGTATTTCTATATCTTCCTTAGAAAGATGAACATGCCTGTTGCTGACGCCAACAACAATACCAGGTTGTTTTTTATCCACCTCTCATACCTCCTCTGTAAGGATTAACAAGTGCTTTTCTTTTTTTAACAATTACATCGTTGATAGTTTTAACTTTTGCCTTAAATGGGCCTCTTCTTACACTTAACCATCCAAGACCAGCTATAGCAAGCTCTTCTCCTGTATTTAACTCAAATTCCTCTTCTTTCCAATTTAATGAATCCATTGAAAGCTCTTTTGGTTTAAAAGGCGGCACAAGCAATCTGCCATATTGCTTAACGTGCAGATTATCTGCTTTCGAAGTACCGGTAACATGAAATTTTACAGACTCACTTGCAAATATTTGAAAAATTGGTGGCAGCTCTGTATCAAAAGAGAAATCTAACCTGCACAGACCTCCAATAAATATTGTTTGACCTTTTTGAGGCTTAAAAGTCATTCTACTCAGGGATTTCTGAGAAATCTTTTTCTGAGATCCAGGTTCCAGAAAATCTATTATCCTGCGATTTGAAAATATCCCTGGTGTGTCAAAGATATCCGTATTTTTCACAGTTGCTTTTATCAAATCAAGTGTGGTACCCGGAAAAGGTGTAACATTAACATCGACACCGGTTAATTTCTGAAAAATAGAAGATTTTCCAACATTAGTCATACCAATGAAAATCACATTTTCATAAAGCGAGAGTGCCCTTAGAAGAGATCTCGTTCCATAATTTTTCGCTGCGCTCGTCAGATATACGTCCCTGAACCTTTGCCCTTTCAGCCTTTCTTCAACCCAGGATTTGATCTCACGAATCGTGACAGCTTTTGGAAGAAGATCTATCTTGTTCACAACAATTATTTTATTCAGATCTTTCAAAATTTCTGCAAGCAATGGATCATAACTTCCTTCAAAATCGCTTATATCCAAGACCCAGACAACAACTTCAAATTTTCGAACAAGCTTTGACAACTTTTTGACAAAATCATTTGTAATCTTTACTGATTCAAGCTTTCCATAATGCCTCATTCTGAAGCATCTCTGGCAAAGAATATCTTTCCCCTCTGCTCTTCTTTTCTGAAAAACTTCTAAGGGTACATAGCCAGGTTTTCTTTGATTTTCATGCTGTATCTGAGCTCCACATCCTCTACATTTCATACAAAATTCAGTGCTCGCTGCACTGTTTCCTCCTTTTTGAATCTCTAACTCACTTGCGAATTATTTTCAGCACAATCCGCTCGAAAAATCTCAGTATTCTGGTGAAAAAAAACTCATGTCTGCTTAAAGGTTCTACTTTTACTGTATACACACCAAGTAAATTTCCCGCCAGAATATCTGTGAAAATCTGGTCACCTATCATTACAACACGATTAACTGGTATCTGATTGTCTAAAAGAAATTTCTTTATTTTAAAAGTTAATGGTTTTCTGCTTCTCCATATGATATGGGCACCATCGAGAGAAATCTTCCTCGGTCTTCCGTTTGAAGCTATCAGAATCTTTCCTCTCTTACTGTTTATTTCATCTATAACATATCGAAACCTCTCTTCTATTTTTGAAGACCTCCATAAACCAAGCGTGTTGTCAAAATCGAAAATAAACACATCTTTGCCATTGAGAATAAACTTTCCTATATCTATCTTATCAACACTTTCCAGAAATTCATCGGGTTTCAGTAATTTAAATACGCCCATCGTTTTCTCTACACTCCACTACCTCGAAATCTACATGCTTTCTTACCGTTTCGAGAAACTCAAGAAGTTCCTGAAGCATATCAGCAGGAACAAGTATTCTCAAAAGCCCATTTTCATATTTTCTCATATTCACAAAATTGTCTTCTACTTCGAGAATATAACCAAGTTTATGAACATCTTCGCTTTTTATTCTCAGGTAAACATCATATTCCATATGCTGACCTCCTTACCAAATTGATCTTTTTGATTATAAGATATAATCATAAAGAAATGAAAGGGGGTATTGTTTTGAAAGTAGTACTTCTAAAAGATATACCTGGTATTGGAAAAACTGGTGATATGAAAGAGGTTAAAGATGGCTATGCAAGAAATTTTTTAATACCTCGTGGATTGGCAAAAATGGCAACCGAAGGAGAAATTAAAAGGATCAGGAACGAAAAAATTCTAAAGGAACACAAAGAAGATCTGACAAAAAAGAAAAGCGAGGAGATATTGAAAACCCTTCAAAAACAGATTCACAAAGTTCCGGCAAAAGTTGGAGGTGGCGGAAAATTATTTGGTGCGTTGACTTCTACAAATTTATCAGAGATCCTTTCAAAAAACTCAGGTGTTGAAATTGACAAAAAGTGGATAAACATTGATAAGCCACTCAAAGAAACGGGGCTTTACGATATCGAGATGAGGCTTCCTGGCGGAGTCAGAGGAACTATAAAAGTTGAAATCGTCGGAGAGGAGAAAGGGTGAGTTAGCTGATACTTCAGATATATTCCAAGGCTCTTTATTCTACATGGGTTTACTACGCACCAGAAAGAATTCTGTTTGATGCCGGTGAGGGAGTTTCTTTGACAATGTCCAACAAAATATATGCCATAAGATATATTTTTTTAACACATGGCCATATTGACCACATATCTGGATTGTGGACCATAGTGAACACAAGGAATAACTCTATGGGAGATAGAGAAAAGCCATTGACTGTCTACTACCCTAAAGGAAATACAGCTATCGAAGATTGGATAAATTTCATCAAACAAGCCAACAATGACCTGCGGTTTGAATTCAATCACATACCTGTTAGTGCAGGAGAAAAAGTGTTTCTTCGTCAGGCAGGAAACTTTGCAAGATATGTTGTGCCATTCAAAGTCAAGCACACTTCGCAGGATATGAGTCTGGGTTACAGTATAATAGAAACGCGCAGGAGATTAAAAGAAGAGTACCGCAACTTACCTGAAAAAGAGATATCGGAACTTTCAAAAAAGCTTGGTTCAAACAACATAACAGAGTTTTATGAGAAAAAAATCTTGACAATCTCTGGTGATACGTTCGGAATAGACCCCGAAAATGCAAGAGATAGTGAAATTCTTTTACACGAATGTACATTTCTTAGAAGCAGTGACAGGAAGATGAATGCTCATGCTTCCCTGGAAGAGGTTCTCGACATTGCGAAATCAGCGGAAGTCAAGAAGTTGATCCTTTACCACATATCTTCAAGATACAGCGGCAAAATAGATAGATATCTCAAAAATATTAAAGAAGCAAATAATTTTGATATACATTACGTTGATCCAGAAGTTGTTTTCACCATATAAGGGAGGTGAAACAGTGGAACCTTATCTCTTCTGGCTAATTCTGGGAGTAATTTTTGTGGTTGGTGAAATATTCACTCCATCTTTTTTTCTTTTCTGGTTTGGGATAGGCGCTTTCGTTGCATCCGCCGTTAGTGTGAGTTTTGGTACACTGGCTCAGATTATGGTATTCATCCTGGTATCTGGATTGCTTGTTATTCTCACAAGACCTCTGACAAAGAAATTAACAAAACAAGAACCTCGTAAGATACACATAGATGAGATAATAGGTCAGATAGCTACAGTAATTGAAACCATAGACAATAAGCAGGGAAAAGGTCTGGTTAAGATTAATGGGGACCTCTGGCGAGCATATTCAAAAGACGAGCAAGTAATAAATGAGGGAGAAAAAGTAAAAATAATCAAAGTAGAAGGTTCGCATGTTATCGTTGAAAAGACAGGAGGTGAGTAACTGTGATAATAGCCCTTGGAATAATAGCCTTTTTAATACTTATAATTGCTGCAACTGGTATTAAGATTGTTCGACCGTATCAAAGAGGTCTGGTAGAGAGATTGGGTAAATTTAACAGAGAAGCTGGGCCGGGATTACACTTTATCATCCCGTTCTTTGACAGAATGACGCGCGTCGATTTGAGAGAAATGGTTATCGATGTTCCTCCCCAGGAGGTTATAACAAAAGACAATGTTGTAGTGACAGTTGACGCTGTGATTTATTATGAAGTCACAGATGCTTACAAAGTAGTTTACAACGTAAGCAATTTTCAGTTTGCCACGTTAAAGCTCGCTCAGACAAATTTGAGAAACGTTATAGGCGAATTGGAACTTGATCAGACGCTCACATCAAGAGAGAAAATAAACACAAAGCTCAGGACCGTCCTCGATGACGCTACTGACAAATGGGGTGTGAGAATAACGAGAGTCGAAATCAAGAAAATAGATCCACCAAAAGATATAACCGATGCGATGAGCAAACAAATGAAAGCTGAGAGAACTAAGCGAGCGGCTATCCTCGAAGCAGAAGGTATAAAACAGGCAGAGATACTCAAAGCTGAAGGTGAAAGAAATGCTGCTATATTAAAAGCAGAAGGCCAGGCTGAAGCAATAAAGAAAGTGGCTGAAGCAAATAAATTTAAATTGATAGCAGAAGCTCAGGGTCAGGCCGAAGCAATACTCAACGTTTTCAAAGCGATTCATGAAGGAGGACCAACAAATGATCTTATAGCAATAAAATATCTTGATGCGCTGAAAGATATAGCGAACGGCAAAGCAACCAAGGTATTCCTGCCTATGGAAGCCTCCGCAATTCTCTCAAGTATAGCTGGTATAGCTGAAGTTCTGAAAAAAGAACCTGAAGGGGAGGAGAAAAAATAAACGTGGCCGATTTTATTAAAGATCTGTTTCTCGGGTTATCTTATTCTTCAATAGGCATAGTAACAGCACTACCTGTAGTCTGGGCAAATTTTTCCGGGGCGGTGAATATGACGCTCGCCCCCTTTTCTTCCGTAAATACGATTGTTACGCTCGGATTACTTCTAACCTATACATCTGCCTTTGGCCAATATTCTTTGAGGGATTTTTTTGTATGTGTTTTGATCGCCTTCCTGTTTCACGTGGGAAGATTGTCTGTTTATCTTGAAAACGAAGATAAGAGATTCAGGGTGCTATTTCTTTCCCTCGGTTACACGAAAAAAGAATATGTCGTCTTATATTTGCTTAAAAGATCTATAAAGAGAAATATGGCCTCCCTTTTAACTTGCTGGGGGTTGTTCAGCACTGTTTTTGTTGTGAACAGAGTATCATCAGGACATGAATTAAGCAAACTCCTGATAGGTACTCTTCTCATTATCTTAGGTTTTACATCAGCTTCACTCGATCGAAAGGAATAAATTCCGACTAATAAGGTAGAATATTTATAGAGAAAACATTAGGAGGTGCAAGCATGCCATTAATAAATGAAAAGGACGTAAAGTACTTAAAAAAAGTATTTTCAGAACAATTAGTGGACCCTGTAAAAATTTTGATCTTTGTTGACGATGCCAGTGAATGTGAATATTGCGATTTAACAAAACAAGTCCTGGAAGAACTTTCTGCAGTTGACAGCAAGATAGAGTTTTATGTTTACCATGTTAAAAAAGACAGGGAAGTTGCCGAAATATACAAAATTGAAATGGCACCAGCAGTTGTATTTCTGAACAAAAACGGTGAAGACACGAGAATCAGATTTTACGGCATACCGTCCGGTCATGAATTTTCAAGTTTGATACAGGATATAATAACCGTTTCATCTGGTAAACCAGCATTTTTCAATGAAGATCAGATTGAGAAGATTCGTTCTATAAAATCGCCAGTCAAAATAAGGGTTTTTGTTACACCAACGTGCCCCTATTGCCCCAAAGCCGTTCTTATGGCCCATAACGCTGCTTTCATTAATCCAAATATTACAGCGGAAATGATAGAGGCGAACGAGTTTCCAGAATTGAGTATGAACTATGGTGTTTCTTCGGTACCTCATACTTTCATAAATGATCAGCGTGATTTCGTTGGAGCATATCCAGAAAACATGTTTTTACAGGAATTGCTAAAGGCTGCGGGGGAAAATTAGAATGTTCTTTGAAGTTGGTTCCACAAAATCAATAAAAGATTACTATGATATTATCACAATAGGCGGTGGTCCAGCTGCTCTGAGTGCAGCAGTTTATGCAAAAAGGGCAGGTTTGAGTGTGCTTGTTGTGGAAAAAGTTCTTGAAGGCGGGCAATTGAACCTCACAACATATATAGATAACTATTTAGGTTTCCCAAATATTGAAGGCCAGGAATTGGCAAGAAAAATGAAAGAACATGCAGAATCTCTCCAGACTGAATTTCTGAACAACCATGTTATTGAATTGAATGTGGAAAACAGCGAAATGGTAATTAAAACGGAAGAAAGAATTGTAAAATCCAGAGTTGTAATGATTGCAACAGGGGCAGATCCAAAAAAACTTGAAGTTCCGGGAGAGAGAGAGTTTCTGGCAAAAGGTATATCTTACTGTGCAACCTGCGATGGATATTTTTTCAAAGATAAAGATGTCGCCGTTGTAGGTGGAGGCGACACAGCTTTGAACGATGCGCTTTATTTATCAAAAATAGCAAAATCTGTTACTGTGATACATAGGAGGGACAAACTCAGAGCAGTCAAAATACTTCAGGACAAGGCTTTTAGCAACGAAAAAATAAAATTCGCATTTGACAACGTGGTTGAAAGATTTCATGGAGATAAAAAATTAGAAAGAATCGTTCTGAGAAATGTCAAAACTGGTCAGATTAGTGAATTAAAAGTAGATGGAGTTTTTATAGCGATCGGCTTGAAACCAAATTCAGAGCTTGTGAAAGATATTGTGAAAGTTGATGAGCAGGGATATATATTCACCGATGAATGGATGCAAACAAACATACCAAGACTTTATGCAATAGGTGATGTGAGGAAAAAGAACGTCAGACAGATTATTACAGCTGTCTCAGACGGAGCAATCGCCGCAATTCATGCTGCAGAAAATTACTTTTAAGAGGGTAGAGATACCCTCTTTTAATTTTTTTCTAATCCCCACTTTGTATGATTTTTTCAGGAGGTGGGGTTATGAGAAAATATGCCTTGTGCGTGATGTTTTTCGTACTACTCTTCGTACTACTCATAAGTGGTTGCATGAATCTTTCAAATACAGGAGAAATTGAAATCTATTTGACTGATGCCGTTTTACCGGTGAGTGATATCCAGAAACTTGATGTAACGATTGACAGAATTTTATTAATGAGCGACACAGAAGACGCTTCAATCGTTGTAACAGACGAGGCCACAGCAGTGAATTTACTCGATCTAATAGGAACAGAGATCGGTTTTCCGGTAATTCAGGCTTATGGCACTTTTACCCAGATCAGATTTGAAATAAGCTATGCTACTATAACCGTTAATGGTCAGGAATACACTCTCGAAATAAACTCAGATTCTTTGAAATATCCATTCACAGAACCGATCGATGTAAATGAAAAAACTGTGATCGTTCTGGACTTTGATCTGTCAAGATCCATAAAGTACAATGGTTCATGGAACAGTAGTAATCCTGATCCAAGTAAATTTCGCGTGACACCAGTTGTTCATGTGAGATACGGAAAACTGTACGATATCAATGGAAGAGTAGTAAATTCAAACAATGAAGGAATTGTCCATGCGCTCGTTGCTCTATTCGATACAGAAGAAGCCACCGTGGTTGCATCAACCTTTACTCATAAAAAATCCAATAACTGGGAAGATGGAGAATTCAGGATATTGAAAATAAAGCCCGGCAAATACGAATTACAAATATTCAAAGAAGAAACTTACAGCACCTGGGACGATGCCGATGAAATCATTTCTGCCACACCAGATGCTACAGCAGATGTGCAGGTTGAAAACCATGATATTAACAATATAGAGATTTTGATCGAGTGATATAGGTATATAATTACTATGTGAAAAACTGTATTGATGAAATCTGTGAATTCATATCAAATTTCGTAAAAGAATACAGTTATAAAGGTGCTGTGGTAGGCATCAGTGGTGGGTTAGACTCAGCAGTTGTAGCTGCCTTGTGTGT
The DNA here is from genome assembly GCF_000504085.1 of Pseudothermotoga elfii DSM 9442 = NBRC 107921. Classification (NCBI taxonomy): domain Bacteria; kingdom Thermotogati; phylum Thermotogota; class Thermotogae; order Thermotogales; family Thermotogaceae; genus Pseudothermotoga; species Pseudothermotoga elfii. The sequence goes on from NC_022792.1 coordinate 1,713,438, forward strand.
GAGGGCACTCGGTGCAGAGAAAGTTTTTGGATTGATTCTACCGGAGAGAGATTCTTCTAAAGAATCAGTAAAAGATGCAAAAACTGTTTGTGAAAATTTGAAAATACATTACGAAATAAAACCTGCCACTCCAATGCTCAGAAAACTTGGAATATACAAACTCTTCCCACCAGCGTTTTTATTTCCAAAATCCGTTCAGGAAAGATATGTACTTGGAAAATGGCAGAAACTTTCAAATGACCCATTTATAGATGATCTTTTAAATAAAGGGAACAAAGAATTTTTAAAAGGGCTGGCATACTACAGATCAAAACACAGAATTCGGATGTGCATCTTATATTTTGAAGCAGAAAAGAGAAATTATGCTGTGGTTGGGACAACAAACAAAACAGAGTTCTTAACAGGTCTTTATGTAAAATGGGGAGATGATTCAGTTGATATTGAGCCAATAGCACATCTTTACAAAACCCAGATTTTTGAGCTTGCAAGACATTTAAAAATACCCGAAAAAATTCTGAAGAAACCACCTTCACCAGATCTCATACCCGGCATAACGGATGAATATGCATTTGGAATGAGTTACCAGGAACTTGACAGAATCTTGCAAAAGATCGAACAAAAGAAAGATTTGAGCGGCGAGCCGATTGAAAAAGTTAACAGGGTCATAAGAATACTTCAGGCAGCAAAATATAGAGAAATCAAATCTTTCAGAATTTTTTAAAAAAGAGGTGGGTGAAACTCACACCCACCTTATGCTTCAACCAGTGCACCAAGAAACTGGCTTTTGTAAAGATCTGCATAGAAACCATTTTTCTCGAGAAGTTCTCTGTGCGTACCTTTTTCTATTATTTTTCCTTCGTTCATGACCAGTATTAAGCTGGCATTCCTTATAGTGGAAAGTCTATGAGCAATGATAAAACTCGTTCTATTTTTCATCAGTTCATCCATAGCCTTTTGAATATATATCTCTGTGAGAGTATCAACATTACTGGTTGCTTCATCAAGTATAAGTACGTCGGGATCAGATAGAAAAGCTCTTGCAATGGTTATCAGCTGTTTCTCACCATAAGAAATATTCGTTGCTTCTTCATTTATAACTGTGTTATAACCATCTGGAAGAGCCATTATGAAATGGTGTGCTTGAGCCATTTTAGCAGCCCTTATTATTTCTTCTTCCGAAGCACCATCTTTACTATAGGCTATGTTCTCCTTTATAGTTCCGCTGAAAAGCCATGTGTCCTGAAGGACCATACCAAAGCATTTTCTCAGACTTTTTTTATAAATTTCTCTGATATCTATTCCGTCAAGTTTTATACTTCCGCTTTGAATTTCATAAAATCTCATCAACAAATTCACAAGAGTAGTTTTTCCAGCCCCTGTCGGTCCAACTATTGCTATTCTCTGCCCGCTTTTTACTTCTATATTCAAATCTTCTATAAGAGGTTTTTCAGGAACATAGCTGAAATACACCCTTTCAAAACTGACATCACCATGAACTTCGTTTACTTCTATAGCGGTCTGGCTGTCTGGAAGTTCTTCCTCTTCATCAAGAATCTCAAAAACTCTTTCAGCAGCTGCTATTGTTGACTGGATAAGATTAGCAATATTCGAAATTTGAACTATAGGCTGTGTAAATTGCTGCGAGTACTGAATAAAAGCCTGAACATCACCAATCGTAATTGCCCTTCTTGTAACAAGAATACCGCCTACGACAGACACGATAACATATCCAAGATTTCCGATAAACCTCATGAGAGGCATTATCATTCCGGACAAAAACTGTGCTTTCCAGCTTGCTTCATAAAGTTGTTCGTTTATTTTTTCAAATTTTTCTACCGCTTCTTGCTCCCTGCGAAAAGCCTTTATGACTGTGTGCCCTGAATAAACTTCTTCTGTATGACCGCTGAGCTCTCCTAAGGTTTTCTGCTGTTTTGAAAAATGTTTCTGAGAATATTTAGCAATAAAAACAGTGGCAATGATGCTTAACGGTAAAGTTAGTAAAGTCACTCCTGTAAGCAGAGGACTTATTGTTAACATCATAATAACTACACCAACTATGGAAATAATCCCGGAAACAAACTGAATCAGACTCTGCTGAAGTGTGTTGCTTATGAGATCTACATCATTTATGACGCGACTTAATATTTCTCCGTGTGTTTTTGAATCATAAAATTTCAAAGGAAGTCTTGTAAGCTTCTCAGATATATCTTTTCTCATCTTCATAACCACTTTTTGAGAAACACCAGCCATTATAAACTGTTGAATATAGTTCAAAAGAGCACTCAGACCATATAAAAGACTAACTTGAATGAGAATCCTTGCAACATAAGAAAAATTTATGCCTGCATTTGGTAATTTAAGCATTTTTGCCATAACCCCACGAAAAATTTCGGTAGTCGCTTTTCCAAGTATTTTCGGGGCAAAAATTGTCAGTACAGTAGCAACAATTGTTATGCCGAGCACTATAATTACAGGAATAATATATGGTCCAAGATACGTTATCAACCTTTTCAAAGTCGCTTTGAAATTTTTTGCCCTGTCAGACGAAATCATCAATGGTCCTGCACCAGGTCTCGGGCCTCTCGAAGGAAGTGGTTGTGAACGCTTTTCATTTGCCATTAGAATCACCTCCGACTGCTTCTTCTTCTGAAAGCTGCGATAAAACTATATCTTTATAAACAGGGCATGTGTTCATCAATTGCTTGTGATTTCCTATTCCCTGAACCTTTCCATCTTTGATGACTATTATCTGGTCTGCATTCATCACAGTGGCTACCCTTTGAGCAACTATTATGACCGTTGCATCTTTAACTTCTTTTAGCAATTTTGCCCTGACACGGGCATCTGTTTTGAAATCAAGCGCAGAAAAAGTATCATCAAAAAGGTATATCTTTGGTTTTCCAGCTATGGCACGTGCTATAGAAATTCTTTGTTTCTGTCCACCTGATAAATTTGTGCCTCCTTGAGCTACAGGAGAATTCAAACCTTCTGGCATTTTCTGGGTGAATTCATCTACTTGAGCTATCTCTGCCGCACGCAATACATCCTCATTACTCAATTCATCTCTCCCAAAGCGTATGTTGTCTGCTATCGTTCCTGAAAAAATAACGGCTTTCTGAGGCGCATAACCTATCATTCCACGCAATCTTTCCAGTGGAATATGGCGTACATCAACACCGTCTATTTTCACAGCACCTCTGGTAACATCGTAAAATCTCATAATCAAATTGAGAATGGTTGTTTTACCAGAACCGGTACTTCCAATAATTGCCGTCATTTTTCCCGGTTGAGCTTCAAACGAAATATTTTCCAGAGCAGCTTCTTTTGCACCGGGATAGTAAAAACTTACATCTTCGAATCTTATTACACCTTTTCCAGCCGGCTCGGTAGGATCTGATGGTTGCAAAACTGTGGGGGTTGTCTTCAAAACCTCGATAACTCTCTGTGCAGAAACAGAGGCACGTGGTAGAAATATAAATATCATAGATATCATTATAAAAGAGAAAAGAATTTGTATCACATACTGCATAACCGCCATCATTGAACCAACCTGCAACTGTCCCATGTCAATTTGCTTTGAGCCAAACCATACAAGAGCGATTATGGTGAAATTCATCACTATCATCATTATTGGAAATATGACAGCGCCTATTCTGTTAACCTTCAGTGCTGTCTGAGTAAGATCCACATTCGCTTTCTCAAATCTTTCTTTTTCGTGATCTTCTTTATTAAAAGCCCTTATGACTCTCACACCAGTAACTCTTTCTCTCAAAACGAGATTCAATCTGTCTATCTTTTTCTGCATACTCTTGAACAGTGGCATAGTTTTGCTAAAAATAAAATACATTGCAACAGCAGCGATCGGAACAGAAACCAGAAGTATCATAGTAAGTTTCGCATCTTTTGACACAGCCATCACTATACTGCCAGCAGCAATTACAGGAGCTCTTATGACCATTCTGAGTATCATCACAGTAGCCTGCTGTATCTGAGTAATATCATTTGTAGTTCTGGTAATCAAAGAAGCTGTGCTGAACTGATCAATTTCTCCAAGAGAAAAACTCTGGACTTTTTTGAAAATGTGATTTCTCAAATCTTTGCCAAGGCCCATAGCTGCTTTTGAAGAGGTTAAACTCATAAAAATTATTGCCAAGACCTGAATTAAAGAAACAAGAAGCATCTTGGCACCTGTTTGCCATATATAGTCAACATTGCCTCTTGTAATACCTTTATCCACTATTTGAGACATCAAATCAGGCAAATAAAGTGTCACATAAGAATCAACTACAACCAGTGCAACAGTAATAAGTGCCAAATGTGTGTATGGCTTCAAATATTTCAAAATCTTAATCATGGCACCACTCCTTAGTGTGTTTTTTTAAATTCTCTATTATGCGGTCCAAAAATTTCAAAAACTGATCTTTTTCACTCGAGGAAAAACCATCCATAGCTATCTTTTCCACCTTTTCCATTTTGCTTTTGAGAATCTCTGCCATATGACTTCCCTTATCCGTCAGATAAACCCGCTGAAATCTTCTGTCACTTTCGTCCTGCTCTCTTTGAATTAAGCCGGATTTTTCCATTCTTCGAAGCATTATTGCAACAGTGGCCGGACGGACATTGAGCTTTCGTGCAATTAAATTTTGAGTAATACCCTCATTTTTGGCAACAAGCATCAATAGTGGAGGTTGCCCGGGATGAATATCATGTTTTTCAAGTTCGTCATGAACAATGTGAAAGTGAAGTCGACTTATGATAAAAAAACGCTTAAAAACCATATCTTCGTTCATAAAGGATCACCTCCTTTTATGTCTAATAGTTAGATGTCAATATAATATCATCAAAAAATACCGCACTGGCAATAATGAAACAAAAAGAAATGCTTTCTTTTCGAAATCGAAAAAGAAAGCTTTATAGAATAATTCTGGAGGTGAATAAATGGAGGTTCAAAAACTTCAGGCACAGCAGAGTATTTTTTCGAAAATCTTGCTTTCAACAATTTTTGCAGTTATGACAGGAGCTGCCGCACAGATCAAAATCCCTCTTCCCTTCAGTCCCGTACCAGTTACAGGACAAACGTTAGTGGTTTTGCTTTCACCTTTACTCATTGGAAGATTGTCAGGCGTGAGCCAGATAATATACGTTCTGGTAGGTATTGCTGGTATGCCCTGGTTTGCTGGTCTTAAAGTAGGACTGAGCATCGTTATCGGTCCAACAGGGGGATATCTTATCGGTTTCGTTATTGCTTCTTTTGTCCTCGGAAGTATTTTCGAACAAAAAAATAGATCTTCAACTTCAACGTTGTTATGGCTTGCTTTTGCAAATTTTGGTATAATCTACGCAATCGGTTTGCTGCAGCTTTACTGGTGGTTTGCAATAAAAGGATCTCACCTTACGCTCATAAAGCTTCTCTCAATGGGAGCAATTCCGTTCATACCGGGCGATCTGACCAAAATTCTTCTCGCAGCAGGCATTTATTCTATATATAAAAAATTAAAGTGAACCCCTGAGGGGTTCACTCTTCTACTGGTTCAAAATCTTCCTTCGACGCTCCGCATACTGGGCAAACCCAATCGTCTGGAAGATCTTCAAAAGATGTTCCTGCAGGGATATCGCTATCTGGATCTCCCTCAGCAGGATCGTACACATACCCGCAAATTATACATCTGTACTTGACCATCTTCTCGCCCCCTAAAAATTAACGAATTGAGAAGCACCTGCACCACATACCGGACATTTTTCTGGTGCATCTCCCTCAACGGTGTAACCACAAACACTGCAGATGCTTATCTTATCAGCTGGGTAATCCTTACCTTGTTCGGCAAGTTCCTTGGCTTTTTTATACATAACAGCATGGATCTTCTCTGCCTCTAACGCATAGTGAGTACTTCGAACAGCTTCGTTCTCTTTCTGAAATTTTGCAACTTCATTGTAAACAGGATACATTTCTTCTACCTCAAAATTCTCTCCGTCTATACATTGTTGTATATTTTCTGAAATGGATTGTATCATCTTAAGAGCTTGGTAATGATTTCTTGCATGAACATATTCAGCATAAGAAATGGCACGAAACAACTTCGCCAGATTTTTAAACCCTTTTTTCTCAGCTTCCTCAGCAAAAATTGCATATTTCATATGAGCCATACTCTCTCCTGCGAAGGCATCTTTAAGAAATTTTTCTGTCATCTCTCTCATATTTCAACCTCCTTATTAAATGAATCTGATTTAAAGTATATCATTCAATTAACATTATGGTCAAGTTGAACTGATATTGTTTTGAAAAATACATATTCTGGATCTATACTTTAAGTGGTGGTGCCTGTGGTCTTGAAACAAATCAGCGAAAACTTATTCAAACCAGACTACGAGCAATATTCGCTTGTGAATGTTTCTAATGCTATTTTATCACACTTTGGTTGCCCGGCGCATTATCCAGAATACCCATTTGGTCTGGAAAAACCGGGTCTTATGGAAAATGTCAACAAAGTTATACTATTTCTTATAGATGCTATGGGCATGAACAGTTTGAACAAAATATTGATTAAAAATCCCATCTTTAGCGAAAGTGATATCCTGCAGGCTTCTTCAGTATTTCCCACGACAACAAGTTCTTCGCTGGCGTCAATTTTAACCGGCGTGACTCCTGTAGAACACGGTATACTGGGTTATACTCTATATCTAAAAGAATTTGGCACGCTGGTCAATATGATAGAACTTTCCTCACCGACAGTTGGAAAGCTGGGGGCAAACCTGTCTTCAAAGAAAATCTTACTTTCAGAGACGATATTTGAGAAACTATCAAAAGCCGGAGTTAAAGGGTGCGTGCTTACATCAAAAAATATCAGAGGATCTGGTTTTTCAAATTTGATAAATGCCGGTGCTTCAGTAAAAAGTTATCAGAGTTTTGGAGATCTGTTTGAAAAATTAAAAGAAATGCTTGACGAAAATGGAAAACTTTTTGGTTTTGTATACTGGGGATTGCTCGATTCTATCGGGCACAAACTTGGTGTTAATTCTCAAGCATTTGAGCGAGAACTTCACTGGCTTTTGAGAATGATAAAAGAAGAAATCTCGAAAAATCTGAAAAGCAATACCCTGGTTTTGATAATAGGAGATCACGGACAGATATTTACCCCGTGGCAAAATGAAATCTGGTGGTCGTGGAAAGACGAAATAGCTTCTTTTTTCGATTTACCTCCTGGAGGCGAAATGAGAATGATGCACATTTATACACGTTTTCCAAAAGAAGTGGTAGAATATATCAAAGAAAAGTACCCTTCAGAGGCATTCGCCATAACAAAACACCAGGCTATCGAGATGGAACTTTTCGGAAAATCACCAAAGAAGGAAAACTTGGAGAGAATCGGCGATGTCATATTGATTGCAAGAAAAGATTATTCTTTTTATTTTAAACTCACAGGAAGAGAAGAGAGCTTAAAATCGAAGCATGGTTCTTTGAGTCTGGACGAGTTGCTCGTACCAATAATATTGATCAGGGGGTGATTGATTCTTATTGAAAAATCCTACTTACGGCAATGTTGACATCGAAGCTGTAAGGGAAATCATACAAGATTTCAATGATGGAAACCCTTCCAAAATATATATTGGTACCGATAGCGATGCGAGAGATGGTGTGGTAACTTTTGCAACAGCTTTGGTGGTTTACAAAATAGGAATTGGTGCAACCTATTTTTACACTCTAAAAAGAGAAAGAAAGCACTATGATATCTTCAGCAGATTATTTGAAGAAACATATCTAAGTCTGGAAATGGCAAGTTTTGCAAAAGAAATGCTTCAACTATATCATCCAGAGATACATATAGACGTTGGTTATAATGGTGCCAGCAGAGATGTTTTATCAAGTGTTGTCGGTTATGTGAAAGGTATGGGATACAGTTACAAACTAAAACCATGGGCATTTGCAGCAACCAAGGTGGCTCACAGGCACACAAAGTAAGTTGGGGGGAGTACGTATGAGAATATTAGTGATCTTTACAATTATTCTTTTGGCCATGATTATGAGCGGATGTCTTTCTCTTCTTGAACCGGATATTGGAGCATTCGCAGAACAAACAGTTTACGATTTGAACAGATATCTTAAAGGCAATCTGGATGAAAATCAATTGATAGATACTTATGTGCACCTGACCGATCTTGCTACCAGCAGTGATGCTGAATATTACGGCAGTATGTTGCTGAACCTTTTCTCAAATAGCGCAAGTGAAGTAGAATTGATATCTTATGGGGAAACCAGTGTGAAATCACCTCAAGAACTTCAGCAGCCACCATCATGGGTTGAAAAAATATACACGTTGAACCTGTTGCTCAAAACAAACACCGCAAAAACTTCAGATAGTTTTGCAATGCTAATAATCGATGGAAAGCCCTATCTTTTAACTGTTTATGCTTCTGGTAGTTCGATAGTTTGTTATCCCAAAATTCCCTGAGCGAGGAGGCGATAATTATGAAGAAAGTCGCCCTGCTTGTTTTAATATTTCTCTGCGCAGCAGGTTTTGCAGCAAATTATGGGGTGTACTATGATCAGACGATCGGCAAAAGTACAGCAATTTTTGTGTCAAACCTGAGTGAAGAAAAGGCATATTTCAGAGTGGTCGTTTACGATTACAAGGGAAACACTATTTGGCAAAATAGTTACAGATCAAATGAATTTGAAACTGTTTGGGTTGATTTATCTCAGGTAATTCCTCAATCTGACGAAAACTGGGGCCTTGTTTTAATTCAAAGTGATCAACTTCTTTACATCTCTGCTCTTTACAAATCTGATGATGTACTTGTTGGTAGAGATCATGTGATCGAGCCAGTACAGGTATCATCAGATGCAAAATATTACTGGTATGGGCTTAATTATACGAACTTTGTAGAATCACAAACTGCCTTTAGTATTATGAACACCTCTGACAGAGAAGCCGATGTAATCATAGACATATACAGCTATGAAGGGGATTTTTTAGACGAGTTATCAGGGACAATCTCTCCAAGAGCAGCAGCTTACATTAATCTTTCAGAAGAGATTCAAACAGGATCGATGGGAGTTATAGATATCAGAAGTACAGAGCTACTTATACTTGGTGTAGAATACTATGATAAAGGCGGGCTCTGGGGCATTGAAAACATAGTTGACTGGTATACAACCACCAGCTGGTAATTCAGGAGGAATAGAGATGAAAAAGCTTCTTATTTTGATTGTGTTTATTTTGCCAGCAGTTGTATTTGCAGGCTATACGCTTGTTGTAAAAACAGAGCCGTTTGCATCTGTTTATGTAAATGGCATATACGCCGGAATGTCCGATATTGACGGAGTTCTGGAAATCACGTTGAGTTCGTCAGGCGAGCACAGAATAACTGTTCGCAAATCCTGGTACATAATTTTTGATGATTCTGCATACGTTTCATATCCTGGTGTAGTTGTTTTCCATGCCCCCTTGAAAAGAGCAGGTATGTTGAGGGTATATTCAAATGTCTATCCAGTCGAAGTATACAGTGAAGATCAGTATCTTGGAAAAGTTAACAGTGTGCAGGACACAATTTACGTTCCTGAGGGCAGTCTTTACATAACTTTCAAATCCGCTGGATTTATACCAGAGACAAGATTGGTAAATATCTCCTATGCTAAAGAAACGAGCGTGAATATAAGCCTTATAGAAGAAGTGTTATCGATAAATCTTAAGATTGAGCCCGAGATATTTTCTCCAAACGGAGACTGGTACCAGGATTATACAACCTTCTATATATATCTGTCCAAACCTGCTACACTGAGCATTCAAGTCCTGGACAAAGACAAAAAAGTGGTATGGCAATGGTCAGGAAAAGGAAAAGCAGGTTCAAATCAAATCAATTTTTCAGGCAGCGGCATATCAGATGGAGCATATACCGTAATAGCTTTTGCACAGACAGAAAAAGAGAGCTTCACGGCAACCAGTGTTTTGACAATAGATAGGAGCAGTTATACATACACAAAAGAAATAGTCTTAACGACAGCTGCAATAGCAGTTACCGGGCTTCTATTTATGTTTTTGATTTCAGCAGGCTTGTAATTTTGTAAGTTGATGGAACAGGCTTCACTGTAACCTTTTTCTTTTCATCAGTCTGAATCCAGCCGTTCATATTCATTCGAACAGCCGTGTTTACAATTTGTTCGTATTCTTCCTTTTCCAGTTTTCTGCTTATAAGAAGGTTCTGTTTTGCTTTGAACAAAGGATTGTATTGAGACATTAGCGAAACAGGTACACTTGGTGACAGACCATAAAAAACAAACTCTAAAACTTTTTCACTTTGTGATACATTATTTGGCAACACGAGATGACGAACAATTAAACCTTTTATTTTTCCGTACAACTCCCTGAATGCCCCAACTTGCTTGTGCATTTCTATCAATGCTTTTTTTGCAACAGTGAAATAATCATTCACCTTAGACAAAGCCATCCCAGTTTCGTCGTCGGCATATTTCAAATCCGCTAAATAAACATCAACAACGCCTTCAATTAAGCGTAGAATATCGACAGATTCATAGCTGCTCGTGTTATAAACAACAGGAAGATCAAAACCTTCTCTTTTCGCAATTGAAAGTGCTTCAATTATAAAAGGAAGATGAGGAGTTGGAGTAACAAGATTCAGACATTTCGCATTGTGACTCTGTAGATCAAGGAAAATTTCAGCGAGCTCTTCTGTACTTATCTCAACCCCATCAGCTTTCTGACTGAAATTCATATTTTGGCAATAGACACACCTAAGGTTGCATCCACTAAAAAAAATTGTTCCCGCACCAGTTTCACCACTTATAGGGGGCTCTTCTCCAAAATGAAGCACGACACTCATTATCTTAACTTTGCTGCCAATTTTACATCTTCCTGTTGTTTCATATCTATTCACCCCACACTGCAAAGGACACAGTTTGCATCGAAAAAGATTATCTTTCAGGATACTGATAATGTCATTCAAAATACTCAACCACCGCCGAAAGCCGTGAAAGTTTTTCAACGATATTCTCATAACCTCTGAAAATCTGATCAACCTCATTTATAGATGTTGTTCCGCTTGCCATCAGACCTGCTATGACCAGAGCAGCAGCTGCTCTCAAATCAGTTGCATTCACCTGCGCCCCGCTCAAGTTCTCCACTCCATAAATGATAGCTGTGCCATCGTTCACCTCTATTTTTGCACCAAGCCTTCTCAGTTCATCTACGTGCTGAAATCTCGATTTGAAAACTGTTTCAGATACCGTAGATGTTCCCGTAGCTATCGATAAAAAAGTAATGATTTGAGGCTGGAGATCTGTTGGATAGCCAGGATATGGAGTAATCTGAACCTTGACAGGCTGAGGCCTTTGATTCATTTTTATGCGAATAGCTGTCTCATCAATCTGCTGAATTTCAACACCGGCGCTTCTGAGCACGTCAAAAAGCGCAACAAGATGGGAAACCTGAAGATTTTCTATTACGGCATCCCCCATAGTTGCAGCAACAGCTATCGCGTAAGTACCTGCCTCGATCCTATCAGGTATTATTCTGTGAGTGCATTCACGAGTTTTTTCCACGCCAAAAATCTCAATACGTCTTGTTCCTGCCCCGAAAACTTTGCATCCCATATCATTCAAAAAATTAGCCAAATCTTCTATTTCTGGTTCCATAGCCGCGTTTTCCAGAATTGTGTGAGTACCGTCCAAAATAGCCGCGGTTGTCATTATATGTTCTGTAGCACCAACGCTTGGAAAAGGAAGCGATATTAAAACTTCTTGTGGTCTTTCACCAAGTTCAGCTGTGACAATACCATGTTCTATGTTTATTGAAAAACCTAACTTCTGCAATCCCTCTATATGGTAATCCACAGGCCTGACACCTATAGAACAGCCCCCAGGAAGTGAAACAGAAGCCTTTCCATATTTGGCAGCAAGTGGACCTAAAACATTAAAAGATGCTCTCATTTTTCTGACAAGCTCGTATGGAATATCTGTGTTTGGTTTCTCTGGTGGATTAACAGAGAGCACATTTTCAGCAAAACGTGTTTTGCAACCGGCTGAATTGAGTATGTCTATCATTGTTCTAACATCCATCAAATCTGGAACATTCTCAAGCAAAACACCTCTGTCACAGATAAGTGACGCTGCAATAATCGGCAAAGCCGCATTTTTCGATCCGGAGATTTTAACAGCCCCATTTAATCTGGCTGGGCCTTCGATAATTAATTTTCCCACTAAGAAACCTCCTGACTCATATCCTTAATAAATTGCTCAAGATTCTCGCCATCGTCGGGATAAGATCTAAAAGCTATCTTCACATATGCTTCTACAGAACTCTTTATGGACCTGTCAACTCTTTCAACCACCTTAGTGGCGATATCCTTTTTTACATCTGTAAGTAAAACAACAAAACTGTCCTCAGAAAATCTTCCCACACTATCCATAGGCACACGGACCGTGCTCTTGAGTATTTTTCCAACACTTGACAGGTGCTTTTCGAATTGGTCATTGCAATCAAGCAAGCGGACCATTATTATAGCATAGCTTCTGTTTTCTTCGAAAGCTTTCTGGTGATAATAAGCAATCAGGCGATTTATATGCTCGGTAGAGTAAACACGTGTTAAAGGATCGATTATCCTGCTTGTACCAATATCTTTGACAAAATCATCATATAACTCGAACTGTTTTTTTATGAACTGGTTGTATTCCTGAATCATTTGTTCCATCTGTGCATCACGTGCCCGATAATATTCGAGTTGATCCTCCAGAACCTTAATTTTTTTTAGCAACTCTTCCCGCTCTTCCATTTGAACGCCTCCTTGAAAAACCATCTCTTGGTATATAATAACATCGAAATAGTTCAATCTGCTCTCAACATTTTCAACTAATTTCCGATTTTTCCCATAGGGGGAGATATTATGAAAAGATTGATTTTAGTAATTTTTGTAGCTGCTGTTATAGCTTTGGTAATTTCTTGCGGTTCACCTGTTGTTACAAACCAACCTCCTGAATTTATTTCATCTTACCCGGAAAATGGAGTTTCAGATGTGCCTACAGACACAACGCTGCATTGGGAATTCAAAGATCCTGAAAATGATCCTCTTTCATATACTGTCAAAATCGGTATGAGTGAAGACGATCTCATAGAAAAATACAATGGAACAAAAAACGAGTATAAGCCACAGCTGGAACCTTCAAAAACTTACTACTGGCAAATAATCGCAGATGATACGAAAAATAAATCTACATCAAAAATTATGCAATTTTCTACAGTAAAAGTTAATGCAAGCCCAGAAAAGCCGAAGCTAATTTACCCAGTGGGTGTACAGAACGTAAACTATAGCTCAGTAACTTTTGAATGGAGCTGCGTTGATCCAGATAAAGATCCACTAAAATTTGAACTTTATATCAACGGAACATTCGTTGCAACTGCAACAAACGGCAGATATACTAAAACAAATTTTCAGCCTGATACAGAATATAGCTGGTATGTAAAAGCCTTCGATGGAGAATATACTTCTCAAAGCGATGTGGTTTCCTTCAAAACAGCTATGATTGGCGAGAACAGAGCGCCAAATACACCCCAATTGATATCTCCACCAGATGGTGCTCAATCTTTGGAAATTCCCGTAAATCTTCAATGGAGCTGTTCTGACCCCGATGAGGATAATCTGACTTACGAAGTATATTTAGAAGATCACCTTGAAAGCACAACTTCTGACAGCAGCTATATTTTGAGCAACCTCTCTCCAAACACCACTTACAGGTGGTACCTGAAAGTGAGTGATGGAACAAATCAGATTACTGGGCCTGTTTGGGAATTCACAACTAAGGGCATTCCAAATAATCCCCCAGAGCAACCTGCTAACCCTTCACCAGAAGATAATTCAAATGTTTATCAGACAGAAGTGACTCTTAGCTGGTCATGCTTTGATCAGGACAACGACAAATTATTCTACAATGTTTACTTTGGTGAAAGCTCAAATCCACCTCTGATCCGTCAAAACATAGAAAATTCAGCGGTTGTGATTCAGGATCTTGAAACTGGAAAAAGATATTTCTGGAAGGTAGTGGCAACAGACGGATCAACATCAACAGAAGGGCCATTATGGACATTCGATGTTGCCTCTGAAGACGAAGGGGCAATACTGTTAGCACTGACAGACAGTGGCGTTCATAAATTGGATTTTTCAAGCCTTGCAAATCCATCAACAAGTGAGATAGCAACTTTCACTGGAAATGATATATGTTACTATGACGACACATTATATGTTATAGGGAATACACTGAATATTTTGCAAGATTCGTCTTTAGCAACTTCGACTTTTGGAGGAAACTATATATCTGTATCAACACTGATCCCACTTCAGAGAATCATTGCAGGAGAACTTTACGCAATTGTTACTGACGAAAGCAGTATTTCGTTGCTCGATGTGTCTGATCCAGAAAATGTTTCTCATATAAGCTCGCTTCCAATACAAGGAGAAGGCAGGATCTTTGTGCAAGGGGAGAAAATATTTGTCTGTAGCAGTAACAGTTTGAAAATCATAGATGCTACGATACCTCAGGAAATAAATGAAGAAGAAACCATTCCATGTGAGGCAAAAGATGTTGTGGTAGTGGATAATTATTGTTATGTCCTCACATCAGATAGAGTTCTGAAAATAAATATCGGAACGCTTGAAGAAGCCGGGCAGTTTGAGATTGACGGGGAAGGCAAAAGAATAAGGTATGGATCAGGTTATATCTATGTTTTAACAAACAGTAAGTTGATGAAATTAAATGAAAACCTCTCAAAGGAAGATGAAGTTGATGTCATTGGCGAAACATTCATAACAACCTCAGAACAAATCTACCTGTCTTATCAAAATACGGTCACAATCTTTGACAACAATTTTAACGAGATAAAACGGCAATCTTTTAATACAGGAAATATAAAAGAGCTAATACTGCCTTACTGAAAAATAAAAGCAAGTTGACTGATACAAATTGTGTGATATGATTGATAAGGTATGAAAAGACAATTTTCAAGAGGTGATAATGCAGTGAAGGAGAAAATTCATCCGGAGATGAAACTTGTCACGGTAAAATGTGCTTGTGGCGCAGAGCATAAATTCTATACCACACTCGAGAATGTTAGAATTGACGTTTGCTCAAACTGCCATCCTTTATACAAAGGTATGAGTGGCGCAAGTCTTGTTATAGACAGCGAAGGTAGAATTGAAAAGTTCCGCCGCAAATATAAAGATCAGCAATATTGAGAAGCCATAAATTCTTCGAGGAGGGGCATTTTGTGACAAAGGTTGGAGATGTTGTGAAAAGCAAAGTAACTCAAATAACCAAATTTGGAGCAATAGTTACACTTGAGAATGGAGAAGCTGGTTTTATCCACATTTCCAAAATAGCAAATCAGTACGTTAAGAACGTGGAAGATTTTCTCAAGCAAGGTCAGGAAGTAACGGCAAAAATTATTGGAAAAACCAAGGATGGAAAATGGGAATTGTCCCTGAAAGAGCAGAAAGAGTCTGATCAAAAGGGTTCTGGCAAAGCTGATTTCGAGAGAAAACTCGCAAAATTCATGAAGGAAAGCGAAAGAAAAATGGCGGAATATCGAAAGAGAGTAGAGAAAAAGGGTGGGAGGTTCTAAAGCAAATCTTCCAGTTTTTTCGGAAAAGCTTCCATACTTTTTATGACGATTACCTTAGTACCAAGATCAATGAAAGCATCTAAGGTTTCTATATCTTGATTCAGCATTCGTATACAGCCGTGGGAAATTCTTTTTCCAATTTCCCACGGTTTTGTTGTGCCGTGTATACCGTAAGTCGGATTCGAGAGTTGCAAATATCTCGTACCAAGACCATTTATAGGCGAACGTGGAGGTATATATTCTCCATACCAGTATAATGCTGGATCAATTTCTTTTTTTACAATCCAGTACACGCCGGGTGGTGTGGTATCGCTTTTTCCAATAGCCACAGGAAATGATTTCACAAGCGTGCCATTGTAATACAAAGCGAGGCGGGCTACTGTGGTGTTAACCACAATTGTTGTTAAAGACGCATCAAATCTAACTTTCGCGAGCTTCAATATCTGCCCGGAAATAATCTTGCTTCCATCCTGCAAGCCGTTAACTAACTCAAGATCAGCTGTTCTAAGATTATACATATTGGCTATGGACCAGAGTGTCTCACCAGGTTTGACAGTGTGCTGGTAAGGTGGTACATATTCTGCAAAAAAAGGAACCGTGTTTCCTCTCAAAAAATTTGCGATACCATTGAAAACAAATACGTCTCTGCTTAATGTCTTCTTTAGCCCATGTGGTAAAAGGAATTCTAAATCTATTTTGTGAATGCCATCTTTCAACCCGGTATCTGTATAGAGATATAAAAGATTTGAAAATCTGAATTTTTTGAAAGACAAACCCTGAAATTCACATCCAGTGAATAGCCACTTTTCGGGAATTTTTACGATAACATACATTCTTCTTTTCTCTGTATCTGTAAACAAAAAGATATCTGGATTGGATCTGTAACAAGAGATATTTAAAACAGGTGGATTTGTTCCTTTCATTATATTGCCGAATACATTTTCACCAAAAACTTCTGGCACAATCCAGTCTGTTTTGGAAACATCAAACAAAACATTCATATCGCTGTCCAATTTGGCAAGCCTGTGGCCTGTCTGTGAAAAGATATAAATTCTCTGCATTTTTGCAGGTGTGTAAAGAGGTTTTATCTTCAGAGTAATTAAATCATTCTCAAAAGAATCAACTATTACCTCGTGATCTACTCCAAAAATCAGCAAGTTCAGTAAGAACAGCAAGAGCAATACGCTCTTTTTCATCAGGACCAACTCTCTTTAAAGTACCATCCTTCTTTATTATCAATACAGTATTTTTATCACTTCCCATAGCATCAACCTGATTTGCTACTATCATATCCAGATTTTTTCTCTTGAGCTTTTCGATTGCATAATCTTCTAAGGATTGAGATTCTACGGCAAAACCAACAAGAATTTTTTCACCTTTTTTTCTCCCAAGTTCACCAAGTATATCTACTGTCTTTTTAAAAGATATATTTAATTTATCTGCCCCTTTTTTAATTTTTATATCACTTTTTTTAGTCGGTGAGTAATCTGCAACAGCAGCGGCCATAATTACTCCATCTGATCTGTTAAATCTTTTTTCTACCTCTCTATACATCTGATCTGCACTTTCAACTTTCACAAAATCTTCTACAAAATAAGGGGCAACAAGTGATGTCGGACCTGAAACCAGAGTAACATTTGCACCAAGTCGAACAGCAACCTTCGCAAGCTCATATCCCATCTTGCCACTGGAACGATTTGAAAGTACCCTCACAGGATCTATACTTTCCCATGTTGGACCAGCTGTAATAAGGAGATTCATACCTTTTAAAGGCTTTTCAGATGCCAGCACGTATATAGCTTCCTGTACAATTTCATTTTCTGGATACCGGCCACGACCAGATTCACCGCAGGCCAGATGACCAACCGATGGTTCCAGTACCCACCATCCTCTTTGTTTCATTGCCTGCAAATTATATTGAGTTACCTGGTTTTCATACATCCTGTAATTCATCGCAGGTATCAGAAGTTTTCTATCTTTCTCGTACGCAAGGCAGACCATTGTCAAAAGATTATCAGCAAAGCCATTTGCCAGTTTAGCTATGGTATTTGCAGTTGCAGGAGCAACAACAAGAATATCTGGCCATTTTGAAAGCTCGGTGTGAGGTATCCAGCCATTCCTCACATCAAAAGAATCTTCGTCTGTATAGACCTCGCAATTACCAACAGCTGAGAAAAGCGTCTTTGAAACAAGTTTCTGGGCGCTCTCAGTCATAATAATTTTCAATTCATGTCCGGCTTTTCTCAAGGAACTGACAAGCCCGACAACTTTATAAATAGCTATACAGCCCGTCGCTCCTATGAGAATTTTCATAACTACTTCACTTCCGGAAGCAATATTTTCAATATCTCTTCATTTTTAATCCTGATATACCCTTCCTGCAATTCCTTGAAAGCCATAGAAATTAAATTTCCATCGGGAGTTGTCACATACGCTTTTGCATACTCCTTTAACGCTTCTGCCCTTTTTGCTACTGCGACTGGTATAGCGTATTTGTAAGGTATTCTCTTAGACAAATAGTCGTAGTTTATCACTGGTTTACTCAACATAGCCACCTCCATTTTCAAAAAATTTGTGCATCCCAAGCCTGTCAAGAGCTCTCTTAACTCTTACCTGTTCAGCAACAATTATAGAGCAAAGTTGATCAACTGATTCCTGAAGATTTTCATTCACTATCAAATATTCGAATTGCGGGATAAAAGACAGCTCTCTTTTTGCATCTTCCAATCTCCGCTCCAAATTAGTTTTATCCTCCGTTCCACGCTTTACAAGCCTCTGTTTTAATTCTTCAAAAGAAGGTGGAGCGATGAATATATACACAGCATCCCCGGCTTTTTTCATAACCGTCATTGCACCCTGAACATCTATATCCAGAAGAACATTTTTCCCGTTTTCGAGTTGTTCTTCAACAAATTTTTTTAACGTTCCATAGTAGTAACTGTGCACAACAGCCCACTCGAGAAACTCACCATTCTCCACCATTTTCATAAATGAAGGCTCACTGACAAAAAAGTAATCTTTTCCGTCAATTTCACCAGGCCTTTTAGGTCTTGTTGTACAGGACACAGAAAAAACGATATTTTTTACTTTTTTAAGAGTTAACTCGATAATGGAGGTTTTTCCGACTCCTGATGGTCCGCTGACGACATACAGAACTCCTTTCACCTTCTTACCTCACTTTGTTCAAATTTTCTTCTATCTCTATCATAGATTGCTTGAATCTCTGAGCTATCGTCTCAGGCTGGATAGCGCTCAATATTATGTGATTGCTATCGGTGATCAATATTGCGCGCGTTTTCCTTCCGTAGGTTGCATCAATCAATTTTCCTTCATCTTTTGCCTCATCTTTGAGTCTTTTCAATGGTGCAGATTCAGGATTTACAATGGCAATAACACGATCCCCAGAAATTACATTCCCAAAACCAATGTTAATCAAACCATACATTGCGGACCACACCTCCTGAGAAAATCATTCAATATTTTGGACCTGTTCCCTGAACTGAGATACCAACACCTTCATTTTTAAAGCAAAATCTGAAATTTCCTGACTCTGGGATTTAGAGAGAATTGTGTTGACTTCTCTAAGCATCTCTTGAGCAAGGAAATCCAAGTGATTACCCATAGGCTCATCAGATGACAGAAGTTTAACAGCTTTTTCAACATGGCTGGCAAGTCTTGTAAGCTCTTCCCTAATATCCGCCCTCTGAACCAAAAATGCGACTGAATTCTCGAGCAGGGTATCATTTAGCTGAACTTCATCGCTCAACAATCTTCTTACATCCTGAATGATCTTTTCTTTAATTTTTTGTTGCATACTTTCAGCGAGATTTGATACCCTTTCACAGAGATCTTTTATCTGGTCGAGTATCGCAAGCAAATCTCCTGCAAGTTTCGAACCTTCATTTGACCTATCTCTGTTAAGTTCAGTAAGAGCGCATTTAAGAACTTCCTCAATCAATGAGAAAATTTCCTTTTCCTGCTGTTGAGAAAGCTCAAACCTGATAAGATCTTTGAATCTCAAAAGATTATCTAAATTAACAGGTTCTGGTATACCAAGTTCATTCACCAGACTTTCAAGTGCATCATAATAACTCTTTGCAAGACCTGTATCTATTTTAACTGCATTTGAAGGTGAGAGAAATTCTACAAAAATTCTCAGAGATACCTTGCCTCTTTTAATAAATTCTTTGACAGAATCTATCAATTGATTCTCGCGACCAAGCATAAACGATGGAGACTGAATATCCACCGTAAAATATCTTGAATTTAAAGATTTTAACTCACATTGAATCCGATAGCTGTCTGTAATCTTTTCACATCTTGCATAACCCGTCATACTCTTTGGCAAAATATCCCCACCTTTGACTGATTATACCATTTCTCGGCTCGGTAAAACCTTTTACATTTAGAAAATAATTCATATCTCTTCATAACTTGCTTTTTCTTCAAAAAGCTGTGCCAAATCTGAAAAATGGCTTGAAGTTGTCAAAAGTCCAGTTTCCATCGAAATTATAGGCTACTCCAAATCCTATCACTCCAAGCATTGGAATAGCTATGTCCATCTCTGGACCAGCTGTAACATTTATGTCTGGCTGCAGAAGAGACTCGCCAGTTCCACCGACATCGACAAATGCAAGTAAATAAATTGGAATAGTCTGAGATTTGAGATCATATCTCAATTCCGCACTGCCAACCCATCCTGCTTTATCCTTAACACTGCTTGTCCCTCTGACACTGTCAATACCGTAGAACAAAATGGTCTCTTCAGTGGCACCAGATATTTTGTAACTTTCTCCAAGAAGTGTTGTGGCAAAAGCCCTGAATGCAACCGAAAGTGAATCTTCATATAAAGGCATAAACATTCTGGCATCTACTCTCAATTTCCAGTAACTTCTGTCGTCAAGTATTCCAAATAACCCTGCCTTTGAAACGCCCGTGTAAAGATATTTACCGTTCATGGCAAATATCGAATTGTCTCTCGTATCATAGGAATAATTGCCTGAAAGTATCAAAGTGTTTTCCGTACCAATCGATGAATATCTCTGTTCATAAGTAACTCCTGCTCCAAAGGCATGTCCTTCACGTCTCAAAGTTGTAAAATTACCTCCAAGCTGGAGTATATTCGTAACAGACGAGTCGTCGGTTGTATTTTCATATTTGAACAGAGCTCCGAGAGTTGCAGGAAGTTCGAAGGGTTTTCTTACAGAATACTCAAAGCTAAAAGATCTACTTGAAAGACCGAGTGTTCCGCTTATGGAAAAACTCTGACCATAACCAAACGGATTTATAGTAGCAAGAGTGACCTCGCCATAAAACCCCTCGTACCACTGCTTCCCTTCAGAAGGCGGAGTCCATGCTATACCACCATTGAAATCGAATTTTCTCTGCTTTTCGCCGATATTTATCATTACTTTCACTTCTGTGGAATCCGATGTTCCAACTGGGTAAGCACTTATAGATTCAAAAAACTGTGTCCTGTTCAGAGCAGAAATTGTATCATAAAAATCCTTTTCTTTGAGAGCCTCGCCTTTTTCAAAAGTGATCAAGTCATCTATGACATATTTCTTAGTCAAAGACAATCCATCAAATTCAACAGAAGAAACGTACTTCTCATGAACATTCAGCAGCAATGTATTCTCTTTTTCCTGTGCTGTGACGAAAACCATCGGATAACCCTTTTCATCATAATAATCGATCAGATTTTGCATAGCTTTCAATATCTCTACATTGCTGACATATTGACCGGGCTGTAATTTGATGATGCTCTGGAGTTCTGAAGATGAAATCAATTTATTCCCAGCTATCTCAACGTTGTCATAGACCTTCCCATCATCGATAATTTTTCTGAGAGAAACATTGATTTTCAAAGCAGCTGCTTTCTCATCAACTCCAGGTATATCCATCTTTTCAAAATTTATTGAAGTTTCTTCACCAAAATACACATATTTGCTGAGTACACTCATAACAGACGAAATACTCTGAATAGTTGGATAACATCGTTTAATATCTTTCGTGAAAATCCTCAATATACTCGGTGTGGTGTAGAAATCTTTGAGTGTATCTATTTTCATCTGTTTCCTTATCTGTGAAAAATCCAATCCATCGGTCTCTCCATCAAAATATATTTCCCACAAAGCGTATTCAATTACCTGGAAAATATAAACCCCTTCTTTAAAATCACCGTTCACTTCTACCAGAAAATAACCTGCATCGTCAAATTTTTTCTTTATTGCTTGAAGAGACTCTTTGACTTTTTCTATGCTCAGTGCTCTGTTTTTTTCAAGAACAACAGCAGACTGAAGATTGTCTTTCTTAATCAACTCAGGGCCAGTTACTTCGATTTTCCAATCTGTCACAACCGGGTTCTCCTGAACCTTCAGATTCAAGACATATCCTTTATCAGTTGAAATAAGCTCAGGTTCAAGCGAAGAAAAATATCCAGTATCAAAAATCTTTTTCGCAAGTTCCTGAACCCCCTGATCTGTCAAATCAACGTTCACATAATCTCTAACCAGAAAAAGCAATTCAGAAGCTTCAACCGTTTCAAGACCTGTGAAAGTAACATCACTTATTACTATTCCCCAGCTAACAGCGGCAAAAAAAGTCAGAAAAAAAGTCAGCCAGAACTTCATTATGGCACCTCCTCATTTGATACTTTCTTCAAGTTCCTCTATTATCTCATAAACAATCTTTATCGCTTTCACAGAAGAAAAGTCCGGTAGATATTTTTTCAATTCACCACTTGAAATAAAATAGGTTTTTCCATCTTTGAATCTATTCACCTGAAGTTCGACATCTGTAGCTGATAATATCAGGGTAGATAAACACCCTGCAAGGTCACCTATACTCTGACAATCTACATGATTTGTATCAAAACACGCTTTCACAAATGTTCCAGCGCCTTTGGCGCTCCTGATTTCTACAGCCCCACCGGTTGCTTCAGCAGCTTGTTTCAAAAAAGGCAATCCAAGACCAAATTTTCTTATTCTGTGATCTCTTGTTGTGTAAAAAGGATCAAAAGCAGTTTTCAGCTGTTCATCGTCCATTCCACATCCATCATCTTCAACCTGGAAACAAAACCAATTTTTATTTTCTTCTATCGTTAAGGTTATCTTTTTTGCTTCCGCTTTAAACGAATTCTGCGTTATGTCCATTATGTGATCAGCTATGGTTCGCAATCCCATATAGACAGGATCCTTTCTCGTTCTGGTATTGATAAGACACTGAATACTTCTTTTAAGTTCAGCTTATGCAGTTTGAATCTTGTGAATCTACAGCCTATTTCATCTGGAGTATGCGCATCAGAATTACTCAAAACCACAAAACCAGAATCAATAGCCTTTTTCCATCCTTCCCTGGTGCGTGCTTCAACGACCTTTACCCGGTCGTCTTTCGGAAAAACCCCTAATTGATACAATATACCAAACCTTCGCTCGATATGAGCATAGACAGGTATTCCTTCATAAAAGATTATGGTATCTACCAACTCTTTCAATCTTAATTGAAGGGCACTCCCAAGAAAAATTTCTTCAACTTTCACAAATTCGTCTTTCTCATTGACAACTACCTGATATCCCATTAGCTCTGGATCATAAGGAAAAACTGGCAAAAACTTTCTAACATATTTGCAGAATCTGTCTAATTTTTCAAAAGAACTGAAATAAGCAAGCACATGTACTTCTTCAAGAGAGGTTAGTTCTACACCGGGCAGAAGCAACCGGTACAGTCTCTTTTTAAAACTTTTCACATTATTGCACGCATTGTGGTCAGTTATTGAAAGAATATCTATACCTTCACTGTCTGCTTTCTGAGAAACCACACCCGGTACCATTGTTATGTCTGCACATGGTGACAGGCATGAATGCAAGTGCAAATCTGCTTTTATCATGGTTTAATACCAATCGAATAAAGTAAACCAGCTATCTCAAAAGGAGATTTTTCTGTTCTAAGTAAACATATGTTTTCATGTTGAGCCTTTGAAACAGTCTCCTCAGGATATTTGTGAGCATTGCACAACACAATCGCTCTTATTCCAGAAATTGCGGCTACAGCAACAATATTAACATGGGATTGCACTGTTATCCACACAGAGGAAGGTTTCGCGTGCGACATTACTTCACTCAAAAGATCACCAGTGCAACCATGAACTACTTCTTCCTTGCAATCTCCACAAACAACCTCTAAACCAATTTTGCTGACCATCTCAGAAATCTTCATCCCTTATCCTCCTTCCTCGTCAGAAATTCCATTTCAACAACTACCCCTGCTCCGACCTTTGACATAACCATCATGTTATCAGAGCATCTTTTAATGTTTGCAAGACCCATTCCTGCTCCGAACCCAAGCTCCCTGACATAATCAGGTGCGGTAGAGTAACCTTCACGCATAGCAAGCTCGACATCTTCTATTCCTTTTCCGTGATCTTCGACTCTTACAAACACACTGTCAGGTTTTATAAAGCAATATATACCACCAGAACTGCCGCTATGAATCACAACATTGGTTTCGGCTTCATAAGTAGCTATTGCAACTCTTCTTGCTGTTTTCTCATCAACACCTTTCGCAAGGAGAAACTGTCTCAATCTTGAAGCACCTATACCAGCCAGATTAATATCGTAATAATCTATTGGAAAGTAAAAATCTGCACCCGATTTATCAAGTCGCTCACCAGTTAGAAGAGATCTTGCGAAATATTCGGGGCTATCCAAAACCTCCCGCCGTCTTTCGTCATGGAGGTATACCAATCCCAACTTTGTCAAGAGAGCCATCATAACATCGTTTTTTGTGACTATTCCAACCAGTTTGTTTTCTGAATCTACTACCGGGAACCTGCCGTAAGGCCATTTTTCAAAAACCTCTATCACATCTTTTAAAGTAGAATTGCTCTGAATTGACACAACATTTTTCGTCATTCTCTCTTCAACGGTGTCATCCACATAACCACCTTCCAGAGCTTTTATGATATCTTCGATGCTCACTATACCTATAAGTTTTCGTTCAGAATCAACAACAGGTAATCCAGAGATTCTTTTTATACGAAGTATTTCTTTGACCTGCCTCAAGGTTCTATCAGGTTTAACTGAGATGACATTCGAATTCATGATTTCTGTGATGGGCATATCCAGAAAAAAACTCTGCACGCGATCAAGAATCTTTTCCACAGAGCATCACACTTCCCAAATTGGTTTAAGTCCTCTGGAATAAAGCCTACCACAGGCTTCAAACATCGTCATTTTGGTTATAGCAAGGACTATATTTGATAACTTTGCCATTTCTATTGTCTCGTCCGGAAGGCGATCCCTTCTTACTATTATGACTGCTTTTATACCTACAACATCAGCTGTTCGCACAACCTGTGGGGTTGTCAATCCTGTCAAAAGGACCATATTGGGTCTCGCAAGCGCAAGAATATCGCTCATTAAATCAGAGACAGTCACATATTCAAAATCAAGCTCGTCGATCATTTCCTCACCTGTGATAACTCTGGCTTTCAATTCAGATAGAATTTCAGAAAGTTTCATGGATTCACTCCTTTCAGCAAATCGCCTTCGTAACGATATCTAATAAAAGATTCATAGGTCCATGGACAGATACTCTTAAAAACCTGAGCAACAGCCAGTGCAAATTGCTGCATTTCCCATTGAGAATGAGAATCTGCCCTTAAAGACAAAAAGTTCATCAAACTTCTGGCATTAACTGACCATATAAATTGAGTGTAAGTAGCAAACGGTAAAACTACTCTTGCCAGTTCTTTGGGAATTTTCATATCGATCAAGCATTTGTAAGCTTCATGGGATTTTTTGTAAGACTCTTCAATAAGCTTGCTTGCTTTCTGCAAATCATTTTCATTCAATCTTTCGCCGTATCTTTTATACAGATCTGGCAAATAGAATTCTTCTGCCAGTTCTGTGTATCTACCACTCAACTCGTTGTAAGATGCTATTCTGTGTCTCATCCACTGTCTTGCCACAAAAATGGGACATTTGATATGAAAAGTGAATACAATGTGCTCAAAGGGCGACTCGTGCCCGCTCCTTAAAAGATACTCAATCAATTTTCTGTCTCTCTCCTCATCAATCAGATCTCTTCCGTGAGATATTCTTGCCGCTTTAACTGCTGAAAAATCGTCCCCCATGTGATCCAGCAATTTTACGAAACCTCTGTCAAGTACCTCGATAGTCATCTCAATCCTCCTTGTCTTTCATAACGCAGGCATAGGCGCTGTGATCATGTATAGATTCGAAACTTTCAACTTCAACCCTGTACCAGGAAATTCTTTCATCTCTGTTCAATCTTACAGCTATTTCCCTTGCCACGTCCTCTACAAATCTGGGATTATCATAAGCATGCTCTGTCACAAATTTTTCATCTACCCTCTTCAAAATAGTGAACACTGGAGAGCTTGCTGCTTGCTCTGCTGCATCTATTAATTCCTCGAACCAGATCATTTTCTTGGACTTGATATGTATCCATGCCATGGCTCTTTGATTGTGTGCGCCCCGTTCGCTTATTTCCTTAGAGCAAGGGCAGAGTGTCATTATGGGTACGCCAACAGACATGGTAAATTCGTATAATTTTTCCGTTTTCTGCCCCTCAATGCGACATGTATACTTTAAGAAACTTTCTATACTGGAAACAGGCGCTTTTTTCAGAATAAAATAGGGAAATTCTATTTCAACTCTCGCAACACTCGCGTTGAGATTATTTCTGAGTTCTTCAAGCATATTTTTGATAATCTTTGGGTCAATCCCCAATCTGTATCTGTTTAGAACCTCAACAAACCTGCTCATGTGTGTTCCCCTAAAATTCACGGGAAGATCAACATACATGTTTATAGTCGCAACCGTATCCTGATAACCGTTGTTTCTATCCATCACAGTCACGGGATATTGTAAATTTCTTATACCAACTCTCTGAAGATAGATGTTTCTATTATCCGGTTGATTTTGCACATCTTTCATCTATTCACCTCTGTAGCTCACAAACGAATTCTCACTCTCCCAGACGCTCACTTCATATAATCTGTATCGCTGCGTTGAA
The DNA here is from genome assembly GCF_000504085.1 of Pseudothermotoga elfii DSM 9442 = NBRC 107921. Taxonomy (NCBI): domain Bacteria; kingdom Thermotogati; phylum Thermotogota; class Thermotogae; order Thermotogales; family Thermotogaceae; genus Pseudothermotoga; species Pseudothermotoga elfii. Next base: position 1,740,101 of record NC_022792.1, read on the forward strand.
AGAGGATTTTTTAGTTTATCCCAAACCCACTTTGCGATATTCTCAGCTGTTGGCTGAGATATTATTTCATTCAGATATCTGTGGTCAAGAACCGAAATAACCAGCTCATTAACTGTTTTTTTTAAATACAAAAAATCAACGACCATCCCTTCTTCATCAGGATCTCCTTCAACTGTTACCCTGAGCTTATAAGTATGTCCATGAAGCTCTTCACATTTGCCGTGATATTTTTCCAGTCTATGTGCCGCATCAAAAGTAAAATCCCTCGATAAATACATCAAAACCATCCTTTCTTCAAAAAAAGCATCGAGAAAAAAATCACACTTTGTACAACCACAATAATAGGCCCGACAGGTACATCTATCCAGATAGACAATGTTATTCCCACGATTGATGAAGATATACTGAGAATTGGTGCGAGGCAAAACATTTTTCTGTAATCTTTCAAAATAAGATTCGAACTTGCTGCCGGCACTATCAAAAAAGCTGACACAAGAATTACCCCAACTGTCCTGACAGAAATAACTATCGTAGCAGCGAGAAGAATCAAGAATGAATAGTAAACAACTTCCGTTCTTACTCCCATTGCTTTCAGAAATTCTTTATCGAAGGTCATATAAATAAGCCGATCTTTCCAAATCAATGTGAATAAAATCGCAAGTGTGGCAATCAGAAATAGAAAAAATAAGTCTTTGTTTGAAACAGTCAATATATCGCCAAATAGATAAGACATTAAGCTTCGCTGCTGTTTTTTGACAGAAAACAAAATTATACCAATTGCCATCGATAGAGAAAAAAGGATACCAACACCGGTATCTTCATGAACACCTTTCTGTGATAGATAACCCAGTAGTATTGCAGAGAGAATTGAAAACAAAAGCGCTGTAAAAAAACTTGAGGCATTGAAAACAGCTCCCACTGCAGCAGCAGCAAAAGCTATGTGTGCAATGCCATCACCAAAAAAGGACATCCTTCTTAAAACAACATGCACACCCACCAGCGAAGTCGACAAAGCTGTTAAAATACCAGCAAAAAATGCTTTCAAAAGAAAAAAGTACATATCAATCATCTTTATCACCATGATCATGGATTATGGGTTTCACTTTGTAACCGTACAGTTTTTCAAAAAATTCCCTGGAAATCAAAGAATTCTCACACAAGTCATGCTCAAGCATTTTTTGATTTATACAAAAAACCCCATCTGAAAAATCCATGACAAACCCTATATCGTGGCTGACCATTAAAACTGTCATATCATTATCTACAAAACTTTTTACCATCGTATAAAACATTTGCTGACTTCTTGTATCAAGTCCCGTGGTGGGCTCATCGAGAATCAATAACTTCGGTCTGGAGACGATTGCCCTCGCAATGAGAACTCTCTGCTGTTGACCACCGCTTAATTCGGAAAAAAAAGCATTTTTGAAATCACTCATACCAACTTTTTTCAAAGCATCGTCTATGAGTTCTTCTTCTCCCATGTCTCGTTCGCGCAAACCCATTTTTACAACATCGTATACTTTTATGGGAAAAAAGCGTTGGGCAGACAAGCGCTGAGGCAAATAACCAACCGTATAAATACGCAGGTATTTTTGATTTGAAAGGCCAAATATTTTTATTTCACCACTTTCAGGTTTTATGAGATTCAAGATAGCCTTCACAAGAGTGGTTTTTCCCCCACCATTTGGGCCAATTATCGTATAAAGGCCGCTCTTTTTAACACAAAAATTGACTTTTTCCAGAATAATTTTTCCATCTATAGAAACTGTTAAGTCCTTAACCGTTAATGGCTTTTCCAAAAACCTCTCCTCCTACAGACTAATTTTATCATTCAATAATGGGTAGTGTAGAATATTGTTCAAGAGGTGAGAAAGTTGGAGAAAAAAGACAGGTTATCTCAGATTTCCGAAAGGCAAAAGAGAATCGAACAAAATCTTTCCAGAATCAAACACAAAATAGCTGTTCTCAGCGGTAAAGGAGGTGTTGGAAAAACAACTGTGGCTGTGAATATAGCAGTTGCTCTGGCCGAAGAAGGTTTCGAAGTTGGTCTTGCAGATCTGGATATTCATGGTCCTAATGTAGCCCGAATGCTTGGATTAAGAGACGAACCATTTATGAAAAATGGACTAATACAGCCACCAAAGTTTCTGAATAATCTTAAAGTTCTTTCAATGGCAATGCTTCTCAATGATGGGCAACCTGTTGTATGGAGAGGACCATTAAAACACACTATTATTCAGCAGTTCCTTGGTGACGCCGATTGGGGTGATCTGGATTTTTTGATATTCGATTTACCACCAGGAACAGGGGACGAAGCACTGAGCCTCTTTCAAATCGTTAAACTCGATGGAACACTGATCGTCACTACCCCGCAACGTGTTGCGATTGACGATGTTCTGAGGGCAATCAATTTTGTTCATGAAATGGGGCAATCAGTAATCGGGTTTGCGATGAATATGTCTTATCTCATCTGTCCTAATTGTAAAACCAGAATCAATCCTTTTGGCGAGAAAACCACAGGTGAATTAATTGATTTAACGGGTGTGGAATGCCTTGGAGAAATACCCATGGATCCAGCAATAGCTTCATACTCAGACGCTGGAAAACCTGTTGTTTCGTATATGAGAGGCTCCGAGGCAGAGAAAAGTTTCAGAAATATCGTTGCAGGTATACTTTCTAAAATTGGAGGTTGATCGATATATCTATTTTTGCATCTCTAGCTCATTTTATCTCGGATTTTTATGTCTCATTTCTTACACCGCTTGGCCCATACTTTATGGATAAGTACCAAATTACAGCAAAACAGATCGCATTTTTTATTACGGCAATATCTTTCATCTCGTCTGTCTTTCAGATATTCTTTGGAATAATTGCTGATAACGTTAAAGACAGATTTCGATTCATTTATTTGCTCACAGCGACAACAATTTTTCTGATAAGCTTGATCGACTTTGCCCATAGTATAGTAACTTTGTTCATTTTATTTCTTGTAGCTTATTTTGCTAATTCAGCTTTTCATCCAGCAGGTGCATCTTTATCCCACAGTGTTTCGGAAAGAGGAATGCCAATTTTTGTATCTGCCGGGACGATAGGAGCAGCACTTGGCCCGGTTTTTGTAACTGCGTTTTCATATTTTAATTTGAAACACCTCTGGATAATTGGCTTACCACTTTTAGCTCTTTTAGCTCTATTTATCAAACCTGAAAGAGCCAAATATACCAGGCCAGACAAACCAAAAGAAAAATTTCATTTTTCGAAGATCTCAACTCTTATGGATTTATGGATTATGGTAACCATGAGAACACTCATAATGTCTGTCGTGCATCTTTATGCTCCAATTTTGTCTGTACAAAGAGGGTATTCTCTGATTTTTGGTGGTAGTCTATTATCGATAGGTATAGCTGTGGGGGTTTTCACAACTGTATTGGGAGCGTGGATAAGCAAAAAAATTGGCAATAATCTTGTTAATTTCGCGAGCTTTCTTGGTATGAGTGTAGCTTTGTTTATGCTAATAACTTCATCGAGTGCATTCTCGACGATCTTAAGCTATACATTGATCGATGCTTTTGGTTATCTGACCATGTCTTCCAACGTTACTCAAGCTCAGATAACCCTGCCAAATCATACATCGTTTGCTTCGTCTTTCGTCATGGGATTCGCATGGGCATGCGGAACAGGACTCAGATTTCTCCTGATAATGCCCTTTGGCGACAATATAACCATCGTTTTTTACACAACCGCTTTCATATCTATCGCGATGGCTATCTTCACCATGACCTGGCACAGAATAAAATCAAAAAAACAACCACTCAGGGGGAGTTGAAATGGAACCAAGAAAGGTCGCCATGTACTATACTCTGATTTATATCGCAATTTTTATAATTCTCAGCCTCATATACAGAAATTTTTTCAATACTGTCTTGCTAACCTTCATAGCTGTCATGATAGTCGATGCCGTAGCGAGTTTTATAACCAGATTTCTTCATGTTCCAAAAAGAATAGCGACGGTAATAGCGTTGTTGATATATTTTTTCGCTCTCATATGGGGACTTGTTATGATCGTACCAAACGCCTTTACACAGATAGCGGATTTTTACAAACTTATCACAGATATCATTGAAAAAAGAACCTGGGAACAGTATATAAATAACGAAGAGTTGATAAATGCACTTAACGCACTTGTAGATTTCATAGAGCCAAGCATTGCGCAACTTGCTAATTATTTGCTCAGAGAGGCAGCGGCTCATATTCCGGGTGTAATTGTTGTACTGTTTTTCTCAATACTTGGTGCAGTTTATGTCTCTCTATATGCGCATCATATAGTTCAGGTTGTTCCGCTTCTGTATCCAAGAAAATGTAGAGATGGGATAAATGAATTTTTATCCGAACTGAAAATAAATATGCGTAGATTTATAGGTGTTATAGCTTTAAATGCCGTCATAGTTGGAATAGCGTTTGCTCTGCTTTTCAGATTCATGAATTTACCCTACGCACCTTTGATAGCTTTCTGGGCATTTCTAACCAATTTTATACCCATTGTTGGAGTAATTTTCGAATTCATACCAATTTTTCTCTTCTCACTTTCTCTGGGGCTGACAGGAATGTTCTGGATAATTACCTTTTCAATACTAATTCACCTTTCAGTCTTTATATTTTTCTTCGAAGCCATGAAGGGTTATGCACGGGTAAATCCTGTTTTAATGATATTCTCAATACTCATAACCTCTGAAATATTCGGCCCGGTTGGCATATTTTTCGGGGTTCCTGCAGCAGTTTTTGTTGTAGTTTTCTACAAACAGTTCATTAAAGCTCAATTAGAAAGTGAGTGAAAAACCTTAATGAAATACCAGATGGTTTATTTTGATCTGGATAATACTTTGCTCGATTTTTCCCGTTCTGAAAAGGAAGCTCTAAAACTAACACTGCTGGAGTACGGGATTTTAATAAACGAGTCGCAAATAGAACTGTATATAGAAATAAACAAAAAATGGTGGCAGGCATTTTCGAAAGGCCTTTACAGTAAAGATTACATCGTCAGAGCAAGATTTAAAGATTTTCTGGAGAAAATCGAAGCAAAAAGAGTAGAATACAGTGAAGCTGCAGAAAAATATTTAAAAAATCTCTCCAACCTGGCTTATTTCATGCCAGGTGCTGAAGAATTTTTGACGAAGATGAAATTATCTGGCCAAAAAATGGCTGTGCTGACAAATGGTGTTCGGGCTGTTCAGGAAAAGAGGGCAAAAATTCTAAAACTTGACAGGTTTATCGAGTTCATTTTAAGCTCAGAGCAAGTTGGTAAACCCAAACCAGATCCTGCTTTATTTGTAGAAGCTTCTCGACTCAGTGGAATCTCTTTGAGTGAATGTGTTTATATTGGCGATGATCCAGAGGTAGATTTCAAAGCTGCTAAAAACGCCGGCACAGAATTTATCTTGCTTGATTATGCCGGCGTTTATCCAGATTTTGAACACAATAGGGTAGAAAACTTCGACGAACTCTATTTAAAACTAAGCATGTGAATTTATCCAGCAATAAACTTCCTCGGCAACTGTGCGAATGCTCTCATCTTCAAACGGCGATGAAAGTTTCGACACCTTCAAAAGTTCTGTGAAAGGCAAACTACCACCGACATCACACAATTTTACGTAATCTGCAAAAGCACTTCTAAAATCTGAACGCGATCTGATCCAGAACTGAAATGCACATATTTGGGCAAGTACATAGTCAATATAATAAAATGGGTTCTCGAATATATGCATCTGCTGGTGCCATCTTCCACCATTTTCTAAGAACTGATTGCCGTCGTAATCAATCTCGGGCATGTAAGTTTTTTCAATATCTCTCCAAATTTTCCTTCTTTCCCTGGGAGTCATATCTGGATTTTCATAGACAAGGTGCTGGAATTCATCAACACATGTCCCGTAAGGTATAAAATTCAAAGCACCCCACAGATGAACAAGTTTTGCCTTTTCTGCCTGTTCTTTGTAGAATAAATGCATCCACGGCCATGCAAAAAACTCCATACCCATCGAATGAATCTCGCATGCCTCAAGTGTTGGCCAGTGATACTCAGGAATATCAAAATTTCTGCTTCTGAAAACCTGGAAAGCGTGCCCGGCCTCGTGAGTTAAAACCTCGACATCATGCTCGGTGCCATTAAAGTTTGCAAAGATAAAAGGGGATCTATAGTTTGGCACAAAATGGCAAAATCCCCCTGGGTATTTTCCATCTCTGGCCTTCAAATCCATCAATTCATTTTGCAACATAAAAGAGAAGAATTCATCAGTCTGTTGAGACATTTCTGCGTACATCTCTCTTGCTTTGCGGACAATTTCGTCTTCATCTCCTTGAGGTTTTGGATTTCCCTGTTTTAATATAACGGAAAGATCATAATATTTTAATTTTTTCAATTCAAGATGTTCTGCTTGCTTTTCTCGCAACTTAGCTACTACAGGAACGATATATCTTTTGATGGCCTCTCTAAGCTTTTCAACCATCTTTTCGTTATAATCTGAGCGAGTAAGTCTATCGTAACCAAGTTGTGTAAAGCTTACATAACCAAGTTTTCTGGCTATCTCAGTTCTCAATCTAACAAGCCTGTCGTATATTTGATCAGACTTCTCTTCGTTTGCTGAAAAAAATGAATATAATGCTTCTGCGGCCTCTTTTCTTTCATTACGTTCTTTTGAAATCATTAACGCCCTCAATTGTGGTATTGTCATCTTCTTTCCTTTGAAGCTGATTTGGGCGGATGAAACAAGCTGTGCATACTGAGTTGAAAGTTTGTTTTCTTCGACAAGGTCATCGAGAATTTCGGGTTTGAAAGTTTTTACAGTTAGAGACGCGATATTGAATAATTGTTTTCCGTAGATTTTTTCGAGATCATCTCTAAAATTAGAATCAAGTAGGGTTCTATAAAACAGAGTTGTCAACCCCTCAACAACAGGTGTTGCCGTGTCAAAAAAGTCTTTTTCGGCTTTGTAGAATTCATCATTTGTGTTCATGCAGTAACGTATCATGCAGATTGAAGAAGCTGTTGAAAAATCTTCTCTCATTTTGTTCAACTGCTTAACAATAAGATCAGCTTCCTGAAAAGTCTTTGCTTTTCTCAAATCTGCAACAGTTTTTTCGAAATCAACTTTGAACTGTTCCAAATCAGGCCTTTTGTAAACAAACTCCGAGAATCTCACAACCACACCCCCTGTTCACATTGTCAATATCAGTTTATCATTATCTTTACCTTATGTCATCATCAGTTCGTCTATAATCATAACAGTAAGTATCAAAAAACATTTTGAATGATATCATTATTCTAACTATAATGTTTTCGCAAAAACAGGAGGATGAAAGATGCTGAGAACCCATACATGCGGTGAATTAACTATCAAAGATGTGGGTAAGAAAGTCATTCTTGCAGGGTGGATCGACAGAATTAGAGATCTTGGTGGAGTGAAGTTTTTAATGCTGAGAGACAGATACGGTCAAACCCAGATTATTCTTTCCCAAAATTGTCAGATAAACCTGCGTAGGGAATCTGTCGTGCAAATCGAGGGTGTAGTCCAAAAAAGGCCTGAAGAAACTATAAACAAGGACCTTTTGACAGGAGAGATAGAAGTTTTTGCAGAAAAAGTAAATGTTTTTTCATCACCCGAAAAAGATCTGCCTTTTTACCCGGGAGAAACAAAATTACCAGCCGAAGAAATTAGACTGAAATACCGCTACATTGACCTTCGGAGGAAAGAAGTTTCAGACAGAATAATTACAAGACACAAAGTTACCCAATGCATCAGAAATTATTTAAGCAAGAATGGTTTCATCGAAGTGGAAACTCCGTTCTTGACGAAGAGTACCCCGGAAGGCGCGCGAGATTTTTTAGTACCTTCTCGACTGAAACCAGGTACTTTCTACGCACTCCCTCAATCACCTCAACTTTTTAAGCAACTGCTTATGATCGGTGGCATAGACAGATACTTTCAAGTGGTTCGGTGTTTCAGAGACGAAGACCTGAGGGCAGATAGGCAACCAGAATTTACTCAAATAGATATAGAGATGTCTTTTAATACTATGGATGATGTCCTGGAGATAACAGAAGGCATGATTAAACATCTTTTCAAAGAAGTGCTCCAGGTAGATTTGCCAGGCAAACTTGACAGACTTACTTATAACGAGTGTATGAACAAATACGGTTCAGACAAGCCGGATCGAAGAATTGGCATGGAATTTTTTGATCTTTCCAAACACTTTAAAACATGTGAATATCACGCGATAAATGCTGAGCTTTCCAGTGGCGGTGTTGTAAAGGGATTCGTTGTTCGGGATTTCGCAAATAAGATGAGCAGAAAACTTGCCGATGAACTAAACGAAATAGCAAAATCACTCGGTGGTGGTGGCATACTGTGGTTTTCATTTGATTCGCCTGAATCGATTAAAGGTGCTGGGGCAAAATATTTGCAGAAAAACTACAATTCAGTTGCAAAAGAGCTTTCAATAAACTATAATGATGTTTGTGTACTTTCGGCAGGTAAAATTGACATAGTTAACACAGTGCTTGGTGAAGTAAGAAAAATTCTGGGTGAGAGGTATTTCTCTGATCTGCGGAAAGGATTTGATATTTTTTGGGTTACGGACTTTCCAATGTTTGAATATAGTGAAGAAGAAAATAGATTCGTTGCTCAACATCATCCATTCACTATGCCAAACCTTGATGATCTAAAAAAGTACAAAAACAGCGATCTTTCAAAGATCCGAGCTCAATCTTACGACATCGTAATAAATGGGTTCGAAGTGGGCTCAGGCAGTATAAGAATTCACGATGCTGAACTCCAGAGAGAGATTTTCAAATTGATGCGGCTTACCGAAGAGGAAGTAAAATTGAAATTCGGTTTTCTTTTAGAAGCGTTTCAATATGGTGCACCACCACATGGAGGTATAGCGCTTGGACTGGATCGATTAACTGCTATAATTTGCGGTGTACCTACAATAAGGGAGGTTATAGCTTTTCCAAAAACATCGAGTGGTATTTGTCCACTGACAGGTGCACCAGATGTTGTAAATCAGAAACAACTTGATGAACTAAAAATAATTCTGGGGGGCGATCACTGTGAATGATATCAAAGTGAAATTTGAACAGCAGCAGATGAAGTTAATCTGTAAGATTGATGGTGATTTTGACGCATATCATTCTGCAGATATAAAAAAAATGATAAAGGAACAGATAGAAACATCAAACCACAGAAAATTAGTAATTGATATGTCTGATGTACCTTATATCGACAGCGCAGGACTTGGAACTATGGTCGCCATCTTGAAAGATGCGAGAAATTATGGAAAAGAAGTAATTCTTACTTCGATGAGGCAGAATGTGAAGCGCATTTTTGAAATGACGAGGCTCGACAAGGTTTTTCAGATTGTTGACACACCGGAGGAGGCATGAATTGAACCGCTTTTTAATAGCTATCGACGGACCTGCTGGTTCTGGGAAATCTTCAGTTGCAAAACTTGTTGCACAGAAAATGAATATGAATTACCTTGATACAGGAGCCATGTACAGAGCCGTGGCACTTTATTTGCATTCGAAGGGCCTTTCGGCAAAAGACGATCTAAAAAAACATCTGGCAGAGATAGATATTGAATATATCGACGGAGAACTCTATTTAAATAAAAAGAAGGTTTCAGATGAAATAAGATCATCAGAAGCAGGAAAATTAGCATCAGATTTTGCAACAATACCTGCAGTTCGAGAGCGATTAACTCAGATACAAAGACATATATGCCAAAATGGAAAATTTGTGGTAGAAGGAAGGGATATTGGAACAGTTGTTTTACCCGAAGCAGATGTAAAGATTTTCCTCACAGCTTCTTTCAAAGAACGTGTGAGGAGAAGGTTCGAAGAATTGAAAGCAAAAAATATGAACCTTACGATGGAAGATATTGCAGATCAAATAAAGATCAGAGACAGACAAGATTCAAGCAGATCAATAGCTCCCTTGAAACCTGCTGAGGACGCCATCGTAATAGATACCACATCCAAAGACATAAACGAAGTGGCAGACGAAATATGCCAGATTGCCTTCAGGAGGATAAAAGTTGAGGATAATTGTTGCTGAGGATATTGGTTTCTGCTCTGGAGTTCGCAGAGCATTGAAGATGACTTTATCTGAGATCAATGAAAATGAGAAAATTTACACGCTTGGTGAAATTGTACATAACAAAACAGTTGTTGATTCTCTAAGGAAAAGAGGAGTAAACGTACTTCAAGAGAATATTATACCCGAAGATGCAAAAAATTCGTCTTTGATAATACGCGCACATGGTATATCCAGAGATCAGCTATTTGAGCTGCAAAAAGTTTTCAAGAAAATTGTAGACACAACCTGCCCCATAGTACATAATCTTTTTCAAACTGCAAGCAGAATACATCAAGAAGGGTACAGAATAGTTGTATTTGGAAAAGAAAGTCACCCCGAAATGTCTGCTTTAAAGGGTTATGTTAAAGATGCCACGATAACTTTGAAACCACCAGAATTATCCGGAAGAATTTGCATTATGTCACAAACAACTATGTCCATCGATGAATTTTACGACTTCGTTGTAAAATCAATCAGTCAATCAAAATTCAGCGAAATAAGAATCATAAACACCGTGTGCGAAATCACAGCAAGAAGAGAAAAAGAAGCGCAAAAGATAGCTAAACAGGTTGATTTAATGATTATAATAGGTGGAAAAAACAGTTCAAATACTTCAAAACTAACAAAAATAGCTTCGAAATTTACAAGAGCGATCCAAATAGAAACTCCTGAAGAAGTTGATAAAATTAATTTTGATAAGGTAGAGATGATAGGTATCACAACAGGCACTTCAACGCCTGAAGAAGATGTAAAAACAGTTATCGACAAAATTAAGTGTAGGAGGGAAAGGAAATGACTGATGAACACGAAAAGATGGAAAATTTTCAAGAATATCTTGATTTCGTTGAAACCAATCCCGGGAGTGTCGTAGAGGCTGTGGTGACCAGGATAAATCCAGCAGAAGGCATTTCTGTAGACTTTGGTGGTAAAGGTGAAGGGATAATTCAGCAAAATGAGTTAATTCACTCCATTGAAAAATATTCAGTAGGTCAAAAAATCAAAGCTCAAATCCTAAAAATCAATGATGAAGAAGGATATGCTCTGCTATCAGAGAAAAGACCTTACATAAGAGAAATGAGAAATACATTGAGAAAAGCGTATGAGTCTAAAATACCCGTCAAGGGCAAAATAGTACAAACTATTCCGGGAGGATACCGGGTATTAATATCCAATATTTTTGACGCCTTCTTGCCGGGTTCTCAATCTCTGCTTAAAAGAAATCAATCTTTTCAAGAAAAAGAAATGAATTTCCTGATAATTGAGTATTCTGTTCGTAGAAACAAGCTCCATATAGTTGTTTCCAGAAAAGCACTTCTGGAACGGTTAAAGAAAGAATTTTTCAACACTCACAAAGTTGGAGATGAAATTGAGGGAACAGTGGAAAGTATCAGGATGAATCATGCAATAATTGATTTTGATGGAATAAAAGCCTTTTTACCAAGATCAGAAATGTCGCACGATCCTTCGGTTTCACCAGATGATATTCTCAAGAAAAACGATCAAATAAAAGTCAAAATAATAGAAATTAACCCAGCAAGAAGCTCTATAACAGTGAGCTTGAAAGCTCTGGAACCTGACCCATGGCTGAAAGTTTCAGAAAGATATTCTGTAGGAACAGTTGTTCAGGGAACAGTCAAAAGCATAATGCCGTTTGGAATCTTTTTGAACCTCGAACCAGGGCTTGACGGACTGATACACATCTCCGAGGTTTTCTGGACGAGCAAAAAAGCAGATCTTCACAAATATTTCAAGATAGGCCAAATTGTTCAAGCCGAAGTGATAGAAATAGATCCGGAAAAACACAGAATTGCTCTGAGTTATAAAAAAGCCAAAGGAGATCCATGGGAAGAAGTCGTACAGAAATACAACGAAGGAGACGTGGTAAGCGGCAAAATAGTAAGAATCTTACCAGCAGGTGTTATTGTGGAACTGGAAGATGGTGTCAGTGGTTTTGTACCAAAATCAGAACTTTCCTGGAACAAAGTAAAGGATCCAACAGATCTGTTCAAGGAAAAAGACAGATTAAATGTCAAAATATTATCAATAGACAAACAGAAAAGACGAATGAGGCTCAGTGTGAAACAATTAACACCAGACCCATGGGATGAAGTTGTTACAAAACTTTCTGAAAACTCCGTAGCTAAAGCCCTGGTGAAATCAAAAGTGAATTCCGGCTTTATAATAGAATTGAAGGATTTCTCTATCGATGGATTAATGCCTGCGAGTCACGCAGATGAATCTTTAAAAGAGGGAGACGAAGTAGAAGTACTTGTTTTGAGGCTTATACCCGAGCGAAGGAAGCTTCTGGTGAGTCAGAAAAAACTCGAGGAGAAAAAGGCTTACGAAGAATATAAAAGCAAAATTGATGAATCAACAGTAAAAAGAACGCTCGGTGACAGGATGAAGAGTTAATATGGCAACAGTTGTTATAGCTGGAAGGGCGAATGTCGGAAAATCAACGCTTTTTAACAGACTTATCGGACGCAGAAAGGCAATAACAGAAAAGATAGAAGGTGTTACTCGTGATATTATAAAAGGTCTCGTTGTTTACAACGAGACCTCTTTCCTTCTGTACGACACGTGTGGAGTATTTGAATCAACCCGAGATCCCGTTCTCCTTGCAATGCGTGATAAAGCCTTCGAGGCATTTCGAAAAGCAGATCTCATTTTATTCGTTGTGGATGGAAGAAGCGGCATTACATCAGAAGATGAATATGTTGCTCAACAATTGAGAAAAATCGCCAAGAAAGTTCTTATGGTAATTAACAAGTCTGAAAATATGTCCGTGGTTGAAAAAAACCTTCCTGATATAATGAAACTCGGTTTTGCCGAATATATTCCTGTTTCTGCTCAACATGGCAACAACATAGACGAATTACTTGATAAAATTACAAATCTGCTGAGAGAATCTGGCGAGAAATCAATGCTTTTTAAAGAATCTTCACCGAAGATCGCGATTGTTGGAAAACCTAACGTTGGAAAATCATCACTTTTCAACGCTCTTCTGAATATGGACAGAGCCACTGTTACTCCTGTACCCGGCACAACGAGAGATCCTGTGGATGAAATGATCGAAATTAATGGCAAAAAGTACATACTTGTTGACACAGCTGGCATGAGGAGAAAGAGCAGAATAGAAAGAAAAACAATCGAGCAATTCAGTATAAGCAGAACGATTGATACCATACAATCTGCTGATGTTGTTTTGCTTGTTATAGATGCAACCGAAGGCGTTACCAGGCAGGATAAAAGAATTGCTGATTTGATACTCAGCAGTGGTAGAGCCATGGTTTGTGTGATTAATAAATTTGATCTTGTAAACGTACGTAAAAAAGACTATGAGGCAGCGCTTTTCACTGAGATGCCATTCATTAATTTCTGTCGAATAGTTTTTACCAGTGCTGTCAAAAAAAGTGGCCTGGAAAAACTTTTCAATGCTATAGATGAGGCGTACGAATCTTACTGCCGAAAAGTTCCTCAACAACTCTTGAGTAAGCTTGCATCACAACTTCCATTGCTTTCGCCTGCCCTTAGCAGAAAAAATTTGAGGATTTATTCCATAAAGCAAATAAAGATAAAGCCACCGAAATTTGTTATCATGGTTAATAAAAAAGAGCTCACCGACTATCAAACAGAGAAAACATTACAAAGATTTATAAGAGAGAGGGTAGATCAATTTACTGGAACACCATTGGTGATAGAATTCAAAAGTAGGAGATGATTATGAATTATATACTTATTGGACTGATTTCCTATTTTTGCGGAGCAATACCATTCAGTTATCTTCTACCGAAATTGAGAAAAATCGACATCAGAAGAACCGGTAGTGGGAATGTTGGTGGCACAAATGCTCTCAGGGCTGCCGGCCCTGTTATCGGCTTTATTTGTATGGTTCTTGATGGCGTTAAAGCCTTTGTGCCTGTACTTGTTTTTTCTCTGATTTTTAAAGATATTCATTATACAGGAATATCTTCCATTTTTGCTGTCCTTGGCCATGATTTTCCAGTTTTCCTGAGGTTCAAAGGCGGAAAAGGTGTTGCAAGTACCACAGGGGTATTTTTTGCACTTTGCCCGATTTGTGGCTTTACTTTCCTCGCAACCTGGATCAGCATAACTCTTTTAACAAAATATGTTTCACTGGCTTCGATAGTAGGTATGTACGCAGCTTCGTTTGTTGCTTTCTTCTTTAACAAAGACTACGGAGTGTTGTTTTTGTTGCTCTCAACCTTATCAACGTTAAGACACTCGGAAAATATCGAAAGATTGGTCAACAAATCGGAAAGAAAAACTGACTTGATAAAAATAATTAAAAAGAGGGGGTAAGCTTGAGAAAATTACTTTTTCTGCTTTTTGTATTGCACTGCGTGTTGATCTATCCTATAGTTAATGAAGAACAAGCTCGAGAGCTGTTCTCACAGGCTTTATTGCACTGGTATCAGGGAGATGTTTCAAACGCGAGAAATCTCATGGAGCAGGCTCTTTCTGGTCTGATATATGTTGCTGACATACCTGAGTTCTGGTTTTTCACTTCAAAAATCGATATAGATACCAGGGCAGTTGAAAAAGCACAGGAAAATCTCAAAACAGTTCTTGTAGTAAGTCCTGGAAAAGCTGAGGTACTTTCTTTAATAAAAGAAATCGAGGTGCTTTCAAACCCCATAAAATTCTCAACGCCAACAGTATTTGATGAGATCTTAACAGTTCCTGGTTTTACCAGAGGAGTAGAATACTTCTACACACCGAATGCCGTGGCTTTCTATGAAAATTCCTTACTTATAGCCGATGAAGCAAATAAAAGGTTGATAAGATACGAAGAAGGTAAGTACCAAATCTACAAAATAAGTATCTCCCCTCGGAGCATCGCTGCTTTTCCTGAATCTCACGTATATATATCGGGAGATGGAAAACTGATCGAGTACGATCTTCAAAACCTCTCTGAGAAAGTCATAGGTGATGGATTTATTAACCCCATCCTTGCAGGATTTGATAGAGTCAACAGACTATGGGGAGCAGATGTTGATAGAATCTTCACGTGCGACGGTGGAAAAATTACATTTTTTAACCCTGAAGGCTTTCATATAATTGGAGATATCGAGATAACTCCAAACGGGATATGGATACTTGACACATTTGCAAATCAGCTTATTCTTCTTGATTATTCGATGAATGTAATAAAAACATATCCTTCCTACAATGCTTGGAATTTTGAAATCAGTTTATCAGGTGAACCTGTAATTATTACAAAAAACGGCACACTCTCGATAGTGAAAGACGATGGTTTGCACGACCTGTTTACTCCGACAGGTAATACCGTTCTTTTCGAGTACCATTATCCATACCTTATGCTAATGGATTGGAAATCCCATAGTGTGTCAGTCCGATTGATGAAATCTCAGGAGCCAGTAATAGTCAAAGTAGATAATCTGAGTCTTAGCGAAGAATATATCGATCTTTCAATCAGAGTTGAAAATATATCTGGTGAACCGCTGCCGTTTATTCGACAATTAATTCAGGTTCGTGAAGGTGGAGGACCAGTTTTTTTCAACATCTCGGCAAATTATCTGAAACTTGAATGGTTGAAAGCTACCTCAGAATTTTTCAGCGATCTTCTTCCGAAAATAAAAAGAGGTTCCCTCTATGGCGTATTATTCGATAATACTCCAAAAGAATGGAAAAGAACAGATCTCGTAACACTTAGAGGAAAAAACATTAAACTTTTTTCCCGTTCGCAGGTAACGGATTTAGAATTGCTATCTGGAGGCTTTGGACCAGTAAATTCCGAAAGAGAAATATGGCAGCCTGTCTGGTCCATATCTTTCAAGCGCACAAGGCCTATCCCATCGGATATTGTCCCGGTTGCTGTCGAGGTAAAAATTGGCCAGGAGGTTTATTCAGACACTATATATTACACAAGAGGAATGGTGGAATGAAAATTGAGAAGATTTTTCAGGAAGCCTACACAGCGTCGCAATCCGGCGATTTATCAAAAGCTGAGTTTCTTTATAAAAAATGTTTAGAAATTCAGCAAACACCGGAAGTGTGGAATAACCTTGGAAATGTTTACAGAAAACAAGAAAAAAATGCCAGGGCTATAGAATGTTATCAGAAAGCTATCGAAATGGACAAGAATTTTCTGCCTGCATATACAAATATGGCCTGCACTTTATTGAATCTTGAAAGATATGACAGTGCGAAACTTATCTTAACCAGAGCCTTACAGCTTAACAGAGACGACAGTACGGTCAAAGCAATGCTCATAGTTTGTCATCTTGCCTTGAAAGAAACTATCGAAGCAATTGACCTGTATGCTGAAAATATAAATGATAACCAATTAGCTGAAGAATTGAGAGAGTACGGCGTTCTGGAAAAGCTCAAAGAATTGAGAAAAACGTGGAATAGATACTAATTTTGAAAAAAGATAGTTATAAGAAGTGGGTCTATCTTTGTTTTGACTATTCTCTTAAATTTCTGTACAGTATTATCGACTTTCTTAAAGTTCACATTCAATTCCTGCTCTATTTGTTCATAACTCGATCCATTTATCCACATACTGATTATCCCCTGTTCCAGATCGGTAAGATGCCCGTTTACTTTTTCCATAACTATTTCTAAGACAGCTTGGCGCACTGTTGAAGTCCCTGCGTCTTCGAAAGAATAACCGGTTTCATCAGATTCTTCATCAGTTATGGAATCGACGCTCAAAGCATCTGTCAACATTCTGTTCTTCCTCCGGTTAAGAAAGGTGAGAAAGGACTTCAACTCCGATTCTACACTTGTCCAGGCAAAAGAAGTGAATCCTCCTTTATCAGACTGGTAATAATAAACTGCCTTGATCAAACCAACCAGACCGTTTTGAACCAGATCTTGAAACTCTGCCCAGGGCGCATAATATTTTGAGGAAATTTTTACAACCATAGGATAGAATTTCTCTACCAAAAGGTCTAAGGCTTCTTTAAGCCCGCTTTGAGCAAGATTCACAAGTTCTTCCGTTCTCTTAGTTCTCAAACTGTATTTTACATTCAAACGTGATACCCACTTTCAATCATTTTGGCGAGTTGACCTATATTTTCCACTATAAGATCTGGTTTTCTTGCAACAGATTTCAGATCATGCAAGGTCGTCTCACCAGATAAAACAAGTATTGAAAAAACACCTGAATTGTAGGCAAATTCCATATCGGTATAGAGCCTGTCACCAACCATCGCTATCTTATCAGGAGATACGCCGGTTTTCCTGACAATCATTTTTAGCATCAGAGGGTTCGGCTTTCCAACGATATAATCAGGTTTCCTCAAAGTGGATTTTTCTATCAATGCCATAAAAGAACCCGCATCAGGTACTGGCCCATGCAATGACGGGCAATTTACATCCAGATGAGTTGCTATGTATTTCAGGCCCTTTCTTAAAAACAAACACCCGAGAGAAAGCTTACGATAGTTGATCTCTGTATCATATCCAAGCACCACTAATTGTGGGTTTTGCTCAGTATTTTTATGTCCGTAACTCTCCAGTGTTTTTACAAGTGATTCAGTACCTATTGTAAAAAGATCCACATGACCAAATCTTTCCTCAAGGAAAAGAGCCGTAGCCTCACCGGAGGTAAAGATATCTTCAGGAGTTACATCGACCCCAAGTTTTTTCAGTTTTTCTACATAATCAAAATTGTTCTTTGAAGAATTATTTGTTAAAAACATAACCCTCTTTTTTTGCTTTCTTACCACATGAAGAAAATCCAGCGCGCCTGTTACAAGTTTATCTCCAATGTAAAATGTTCCATCCATGTCTAAGAGAAACAGATATACTTCATTGAGATTCAGTGCCTTCACCTCATAAATACGATACCAGAATAGCTGCCTTCTGAAAAGATGTAACCTTGAAATTGCACTACCGATCTGGTAATATTATTAAGCGGTTTGAGAAAGGGGTATGAGAGATGGCAAAAAGATGTGAAATATGTGGAAAAGGACCTGTAGCTGGCAAAAACGTCAGTCACTCCAATAGACACACTCGAAGAATGTTCAGACCGAACCTTCAGAAAATTCGTGTGATTACCGAAGATGGAACTGTCAGGACTATGAGAGTCTGTACCAGATGTCTCAAGGCAGGCAAAGTTCAAAAAGCAACAGCATGAACGCGCGGGTTTATCCGCGCGATTTTGTTTTCAACTTTCCAGATATTGAAAACAGCCTTCACGTTTGATAAAATGTACCTGTGCGATTCTTCCGAAAAGGATGGTGGACAGATGGATTTGAGAAAATTCATCAGAGATATTCCTGATTTTCCATTTGAAGGAATTATTTTTAGAGATGTTACTCCCCTCTTGAAAAACCCTCAGGCTTTCCAGGCAGCTATAGATAAAATGGCAGAAACTGTGTCTGATATCGATTTCGATTTAATTGTTGCTCCAGAAGCAAGGGGATTTATTTTTGGTTCTGCTCTTGCTTACAAACTTCACAAAGGCTTTATTCCGGTTAGAAAACCTGGAAAATTGCCTTACGAAACAACATCAATTGAATATGATCTCGAGTATGGGACAGCCAAGCTTCAAATTCATTCTGATGCAATAGATAAAGGAGAGAAAATCCTGCTTGTTGATGACGTTCTTGCGACAGGTGGTACAGCAAATGCAATAGCACAGCTTGTGAAAAAACTCGGTGGCGAGGTTGCGGGAACATGCTTCTTAGTTGAATTAACATACTTGAATCCAAGAGAAAGACTCAGAGATTACCTCATCAGAACTGTTATCTCTTACTGAGGGGGAGTAGAAATGCTCCGTTTCGATTTCAGTTTTATGTTCGAGCCAAATACAAAAGGAGGAATAAATGAAGAAGAATTCAACTCTGTAAAACAAATCATATCAAAATCCGTAGATAGAGTTGTTAAGAATCGACCAGCATTTGTCAGCGTTGTTTTTGACAGGAGTCATATAGATTCGATTGAAGACATCAGGCAATGGGTTCTTTCTTTCGACAGCCTTGTGGTAGTTGGAATTGGTGGTTCGAACCTTGGAGCAGTAGCTCTTGCAAATGCACTCACACCACTTAATTGGAATCATCTTTCAAAACAAGAAAGAAACGGCTATTTGAAGATCTTTTTTCTTGAAAACGTTGATCCAGACCAATCTGCTGCTATTCTCGATGAAATTGATCCCCGCAAGACTCTTTTCAATATAGTATCAAAATCTGGTTCAACTGCTGAATGTCTTGCACATTATCAAATAATCAGATCGCTTTTGCAATTGCGAGGAATAAATACTACCGAACACTTAATTTTCACAACAGACCCCACAAAAGGTTTTTTAAGACGCGTAGCGAATCAGGAGAAAATTCGAACACTTGATATCCCTGAAAATTTAGGAGGAAGATTCAGTGTCCTTTCTCCTGTCGGGCTTTTGCCAGCAATGGCATGTGGCGTAGATATCAAAGCTCTGCTTGATGGTGCAAAAGATGCATATCTCAAATGTGCAGACATAAATGTTGAAAAAAATCCTGCCGCTATGATAGCCGCGTGTCACTATTTAAACAAGAAAAAAGGTAGAAACATCACAGTTATGATGCCATATTCAAATAAATTATACTCACTTGCCGATTGGTTCAGACAGCTCTGGGCTGAAAGTCTTGGAAAGAAATATTCCCTGACAGGGGAGGTTGTCAATGAAGGATTAACACCAGTAAAAGCGCTCGGCGCGGTAGATCAACATTCACAATTGCAACTTTACAACGAGGGCCCTGATGACAAAACAATAATCTTTTTAGAAGTTGAAAAACACGAGCGTGATATATTAATACCATCTACTCATAAAGATGACGATATCTCCTATCTCAGCGGTAAAACTCTCTCAACGCTCCTGAAAAGTGAGTTAACTGGCACAGAAAGAGCGCTTGCTAACAATGGTCGTCCAAGCATGAGGGTTGTGTTTCCGACTATAAACGCTTACGATATGGGGCAATTTTTCATGTATTTTGAGTTTACAACAGCACTGATGGGTAACCTTTTGAATATTAACCCTTATGACCAACCGGGTGTTGAGCTCAGCAAGAAAATAACATATTCCCTGATGGGTAGGAAGAATTACGAAGAAACAGAATTTGCAGAACCTTCCAAAAAGGTTGTGATAGATTGAAAGATTACATAGTAAAGATCTTCGATCCGTCCATGATCTATTTTTTGAAAGAGAGCCCTTTCGGCGACGATATTTACGTTGTTGTAGTCAAGGAAAGTGAAAAGATTGCTGAGAAACTTTCAAAACTTTATCAGCAGGCAAAAGATGAAATAGCTGTTGTGGTTTTAACGCTTGAAGAATACAGAAATTTTGAAACATTGCTCTCAGAAAAAGGAGAAAAATTGTATTGAAATTCGTAGTAGGTCTGACAGGCAAAATGGGGTCTGGAAAAAGTACAGTTGCATCTATTTTAAAAGAATTTGGCGCAAAAGTAATAAACGTTGATCTGATTGGACACTCTGTACTTTCGAACGAGAAAGTGAAAGATTCCCTAAAAAAGATCTTTGGAGAATCAATCTTTCTGAAAAACCAAATAGATAGGAAAAAACTTGCCCGCGTAGTGTTTTCAGATCTGAACAAACTTTCCTCCTTAGAGAAAATAGTTCATCCATTAATACGTATTGAAGTTGAAAAACAAGTAGAATCATCAGATGGCTTGATCGTTATAGACGCAGCTATTTTACACAGACTCAAACTGGATAAAATATGCGATATAGTGATTTTAATAAAATCACCAGAAGATAAAATAATACATCGCCTTAGGGAAAAAGGAATGAATGAAGAGGAAATTCGAGAACGTTTAATGGCTCAGCACGACATTGTTGAAACAGATCTGGTCATAGTGAATGATTCCGATCTATTAGATTTACGTCGAAAAATAAAGAATTTTTACAATGAGGTGATAAAATCAAAACTGTATCATTCAACAGGGGAGGTGTAGTTATGAAAAAACTTTTTCTGGTGACTTTGCTTGTTCTGGTAATCACTCTGGGTTTTGCAAAAGTTAAGGTGACTTTTTGGCATGCTATGGGCGGAGGACATGGCAAAACTTTGCAGGAAATCGTTGACTTTTTCAATCAGCAACATCCAGATATCGAAGTTGAAGCGGTTTATATAGGAAACTACAGTACATTACAGCAGAAACTACTCGCTGCAGCACAGGCGGGAGGTCTCCCAACAATCTCGCAAGCATATTCAAACTGGACAGCAAAACTGATCTATTCTGGGATAGTTCAGCCACTCAATGATTTCCTCACTGATCCAAAAATAGGTCTAAGTTCAACCGAGTGGCAGGACATTTGGGAGCCAATGAGAATGAACTGCACTTGGGACAAAACCGTTTACGCAGTTCCGTTCAACAAAAGCATCTATGTTATGTATGTCAATACAGATGCACTAACACTTGCCGGTTTGAACATCCCGGAGACAATTGGAGAGCTGAAAAAAGCAGCCATACTCATGACTGAAGATTTTGACGGCGATGGTACGATAGACCAATATGGATTCGCATTCCGCTCAACGGTGGATCATTTTGAGGTGTTTCTCGCGTTGAACGGCGGTGACATTCTTGCAAAAGATGAGAATGGAAAATGGAAAGTAACTATCAACAGCTCCGAATCAAGAGAAGTTCTTCAATTCCTGTTAGATTTGAAAGACAAATACGCATTTGTACAGGGAGGTTACTTAGACGGTCCTTTCGGCGAAGGAAAAATAGCGATGTTTATAGAAACAGTAGCCAGTAAACCCTATGTTGCGAGCGCTTCTCAAGGAAAACACGGCTGGAGTTGGGCACCGCTCCCGGTTTGGAAAACACAAAATGCACTGTTTGCAGGAACTGATTTAATCATGTTCAGTACGGCAAAAGATGAAGAAAAGAAAGCTGCATGGGAATTCATGAAATTTTTAATTTCTCCAGATATAACGGCATACTGGGCGACAAAGACAGGATACCTACCTGTCAGAAAAAGTGCAACAGAAACCGATTTGTGGAAGAAATTCCTTGCAGAAAATCCAGATGCGGAGGTTCCTTTGAAACAATTACCCAATGGTGTTTTTGATCCACAACTTGGTGTCTGGGCAGAGATAAGGACCATAGTCGGAAACATGGTTAACGACGTTCTGTACGGAAAGAAAACAATAGATGAAGGTTTATCCTGGGCTGAACAGGAAATTGCAAGAGAACTTCAAAGAGAAGGACTGTAATTAAAAGGGGGCTGCTGAGCCCCTTTTTCATCTGGAGGTGACTTTGTGCGCGGAGATCCATTCGGACTTCATAGAGTTATAGAACCAAAGGGTAAATTACCTCAACCTGCCTGGAAAATTGACAACGATACTTCGAAGATATATGACAACGAAATTTTGATAGATGTCATAAAACTGAACATAGATGCTGCATCTTTTACACAAATTAAAAATGAAGCTGGGAAAGATGAATCAAAAGTAGCTGAGAAAATTATGCAAATAGTTAAAGAACGTGGTAAGATGCACAACCCAATAACAGGTTCTGGGGGAATGCTGATAGGGAAAATCAAAAAAATTGGAAAAGACCTGAAAATAGATGCAAATGAAGGTGATAAGATAGCAACACTCGTTTCATTGAGTTTGACGCCTCTGAATTTGAAAAAAATCACAAAAGTTCACCTTGACAAAGAACAGGTTGATGTTGAAGCTGAAGCCATATTGTTTGAAACGGGGGTTTTTGCAAAATTACCTGAAGATATGCCAGAATCAGTGGCACTGGCTATCTTAGACGTAGCTGGTGCTCCGATACAAACCGCAAGACTTGTTTCGCCTGGAGATACTGTTTTAGTAACTGGTGCTGCGGGAAAATCTGGTGTACTTTGCTGTTACGTAGCAAAGAAATATGCCGGGCCGACTGGCAAGGTTATTGGCCTGGTTCATTCAGAAAAATCTGTAGCTGAGCTTGAAAATCTAAAAATAGTTGACAGAGTAATGGTCTCAGATGCTCAGGATGCAGTTGGAACCTACAAAAAATTCATGGAAATGAACGGCGGTGAACTTGCAGACGTTGTTATAAACGTTGTGAATGTTCCTGACACGGAAATGGCTTCTGTGATGTGTTGTAAAGAACGCGGTAAGGTTTACTTTTTCTCTATGGCAACCAGTTTCACAAAAGCAGCTCTTGGAGCTGAAGGTATAGGCAAAGATGTGGATATGATTATCGGGAATGGTTATGCAAAAGACCATGCAAAGTTCGCTTTAGAAATTGTGAGAGAAAACAAGAAACTTTATGAACTATTCCTTAAAAGGTATGGATGAGGTGAAAAATGAGACATATCGATGATTTTACAATAGATTATTTTCATGACAGTCAGGAAGCCATGAAACTTTATGAGACAATACAGAATCTGGAAAAAGATCTGTCAATAACTCTAAAAATCGGAAATAACGAATACTTTGGGAATATCAATGTGGCAGCTTATACAGTTGAGAATGAAAATGAATTTCCATCTCTCACAGCTCTGATAGCTTTGCATGGAGAAAGCACCATCAACACGCTCACAGAGAAAGGCGCTGATTTTTCTGAAACCAGTTTGCTTGGAGAGCTTTCATTCATAAAAAACTTTTCAAAACACCTTGCAACGTTGATCTGGCTTGATAGTCTTGAAGAAGATTTTGCCCTGATAGAACTTGGAAATGGTGTGATATGCATAACAAAATATTCGGATATCAAAAATATTAATCAGGAAGAGCTGGCCAAGAAAATTGTGCGGGAATATGCAAAAAGGCATTTCGGTGCAGAAAGAAACTACACTGTAAAAGTACGAACAGGTTCTTTAATTGATTTTTGAACACCTGTTGGTATAATGAAAATAAAGCGGAGGCGTGTCCGAATTGGCTAAGGAGCCGGTCTCGAAAATCGGTGGGCTTTTAAGCCCTTGTGGGTTCGAGTCCCACCGCCTCCGCCAGTTTTTATAGCGAGGTGAAATAATGGTAGTTGTCAAAAACATAGACGAAATGAAAAAGATATGTAGAGAGTTGAGAAAAGAAAAAACAATAGGCTTTGTTCCAACAATGGGTTATCTGCATGAAGGACATCTTTCCCTGGTCAGACGTTCAAAAAAAGAGAATGATATAACTGTTGTCAGCATATTTGTCAATCCAACGCAATTTGGTCCAAATGAGGACTATAATTCTTACCCAAGAAATTTAAATCGTGATGCGTCTCTTCTCGAAAAAGAAGATGTTGATTATGTTTTTGTTCCCGAAATTGAACAAATGTATCCAAAAGATTATTCTACCTACATCAATGAAGAGAGTCTTTCAAGACACTTATGTGGCAGATCAAGACCAGGGCATTTCAGAGGTGTCTGCACAGTTGTAACCAAGTTGTTCAACATAGTGAAACCCAACCGTGCATATTTTGGCCAGAAAGATGCACAACAGTTTCGTGTAATAAGAAGAATGGTCAGGGATTTAAACATGGACGTAGAAGTAATAGAATGCCCGATTGTGAGAGAGCCAGATGGTCTTGCAATGAGTTCAAGAAATATTTATCTATCAACTGAAGAAAGGAACCAGGCGCTTGCATTGAACAGATCCCTGAAAATTGCGGAAAATCTATACAGGTCTGGCGAAAAAAATACCGAAAGAATGAAAGAAAAAATAGTACAGTATCTGTCTTCCTTCGATAAAATAAAAATAGATTACGTAGAAATAGTTAGTGAGGAAACCCTTGAACCTGTTGAAAAAATCGAAGGAAAAGTCATTGTTGCCATTGCGGCTTGGGTTGGGAAAGCTCGCCTGATCGACAACACTATTTTAGGAGAAATATAAATTGATACTGGATGTTTTCATAATAGCACTCTTACTTTCCCTCATTCTGAAAAAAAGAATTTTCCATCTTGACAAACTCGAAATCAAAGCGATTTATTTGTTTCCCGTGCCTTTTATTATACAAATACTCCCTTTTCAACAAAGAGGCCTCTTGATGGCTATCTCTTATGGATTACTTTTTACTGCAATGATGTTAAACTGGAAAATCAACGGTTTTAAATTCATGGCAGCTGGTTCAGCTATGAATGCGCTCGTGATACTTTTCAACAATGGAAAAATGCCCGTTTATGAACCTTTTGCCAGAATGCTTGAACTCGACCTGACAGTGAAACACACATTTGTTTATTCTTTTTCTGAAAAACTTATCCTTGGAGATTGGATACCCATTATCCTTCCATGGGCCAGAAAATTTCTCATAAGCCCTGGAGATATTCTCATATATGCAGGGGTGTTTATCTTCTTTTTAACCATCGAAAAAACCCATCGATAGCTTTCAAACATAAGCCATTTTCGTCATATCAAAATTGTATTTATGATATGATAACTATATGGAGGTGATCGTATGAAAGTACTAACTTCTTTCTTTTTGATTGTCTCCGTTTTTCTATTTGCAACCACTTTTCCAGCAAGAATAAGTGTTTTATTGAGCAATGAATTAGACAATGCGGGAACAACAAAAGGTTATGTTTTTAACGAGGTGAAAATCGAGTGTTTAAGTGAAACATCTATCGAAGCCCAATCTTTTGAAAAAGGATCCGTGGTAATAATCAAACCGGGAGCAAACGGATTGTTAATGAATGATACACAGATCAACTCAGATTCAATAACAATTAAGGGAATGATCAAGGTTCTTTCGGCAAAGCGCTCCTATGGAACACCCGTTTATGAAGACACCATCTTAGTAAAAATGATCGATAAGGGGATAATACTTATAAACGAATTAGACATCGAAAACTACGTGAAATACGTTGTACCAAGTGAAGTACCAGGTTGGTTTGAAAAAGAAGCTATAAAAGCACAGGCAGTTCTTGCAAGAAGTCGCGCCATCGCTGATGTTCTAAAAGGTCCTAAGGATAATTTCTATGGGGCCCACTGCGACGATAGTACGAAAAGCCAGGTTTTTAACAACAAAGAAATTTCCGAAATCGTTGAAAAAGCTGTTGAAGAAACACAGGGGAAAATTATGTTTGTAAATGGATATCCCGTAGAAACAGTGGTTTACTTTTCAACATCATGTGGTTTTACATCAAACAATGAGGAAGTATGGAGTGATGAACAGGGCAATTTTCCAGGTGCGGTTATACCTTATCTCAGGTCAAAACCACAATTTGGAAAACTCTTAGTTGAAAACAAAAATGAGGAATTCTGGAATAAATTTTTCAGAGCTTTCTGGGGCATTGAAAAAGAACTATGTGATTTTTACGACAGAGAGTCCCCATGGTTCAGATGGAAAGTAACCATGACACGTGAAGAACTTGAAAATGTCATCAGCAAGGGTTTGATTGCGAGAGAAAAAGCTGACCAGCTTTTAGGGGTAGATGCAATAAGAACTCTGCAGGGGATTCCTGTAGATATTAATAATGCTAACTTTTCTATTGGGGAACTCAAAGATTTAAAAATTGTCAGAAGAGGAGAAGGTGGAATAGTTATGACGCTCAGGATAGTATCGGAGAATGGAATTTATGAAATAGACAAGGAATACAACATCAGATTCATTATACGCCCGACCAAAAGTCTCACAGGCTTTAACAGGGATATAATCATTGAACGGCATGATGGTTCTACTTACAGTAATTATTCTATACTGCCAAGTGGATACTTTGTATTTGACATTGATAGAGAAAATGGAAAAATAAAACAAGTTACTTTTTATGGTGGAGGAAATGGCCACGGTGTTGGAATGAGTCAGTACGGAGCCAACTACCTTGCCAAAATTGGGAAAAACTATCAACAAATATTAAAAACTTTCTACGAAGGCAAGATAGAAAATATCTTTTAAGGGAGCCTTACAGGCTCCCTTCTTATTTGGATAAATCGATAAAAGCAATTGTTCCATTCATAGAGGCTACCAGAACCCCAGATTTATACGGATAAGCCTTTGAAAATATAAACCCGGGTCCAAGATAAAGCTTTTCCAGAACCTCTCCCTTTTCCAGATCAAGAAAGAAAATATTACCGTCAATCGTGCAAACGACCAACATTTCTTCTCCCACAATCCTGGGAGATGAATCATAGATTTGTCCGTCTACATTTGATTTCCACAGAATTTCCCCATCTACAGGATTGAATTTATAGATCGTACCATTTATGTTTGAAACATACGCATTTCCAGAGTTGTCTTTTTCCACAGAAGAATATCCAGCTCCCAGGGAAGATTTTCTCCATCTTTTTGTTTTCATTGAAATATTTTGCCCATGTAAAGCACCTGATGTATTTGTGAAAACAATCCAGTCATCGAACAATTCCGGTGTGCATGGGGCAGCTGTTTCATATCCAGCTCCAACTGCAAAGTTCTTGACCAATTTTCCGTTCTCATCAATAATCGAAAGGACACCTCCCCACGATGTTTGCAGAAAATAAGGGGATACAAATCTTGCTGGTGATTGCACTGTACCATACATGTAGAATTTATAAATTATTCTTCCACAATCTGGATCTACAAGATACAGATTTTCACCACTTCCAACAGCTATATTTTTTTGCCCGGATGATATAGAAAAAACCGGACAATCAAAATTCATGGACCATATTTCATCAAAAGTCTCAAGATCATATGCCGCAAGATTTCCCATTAAATCTCCAAAAATAAGTTTTCTACCCCTTACAACAACATTTGAAACAAAAGGACCTGAAAATTTTTTCTTCCACAACAATTTACCATAGTCATCGAGTACATAAACTGTGCCTGATAAATCTGCAAAACATATTTTGCCATCTGAGCAAACAGGATTTGAGAAAACTCCGTCTGAAGCCTGAAATTTCCATAGCAACTTTGATGAATCAAAATCAGAGAAGATATAGCGTTCAGTAAAACCATCAACGCCTTCAGCAAGAATCTTTGCAAATATACAAGCATCATTGTGCAACTCAACAGGTACTTCGAGCCGCTTTTCGAAATCTGAAAACTTCTTAAAAATTGAATTGTTAATTGTGAGAGTTATCTGTTTTATGCCTTCTGTTTCAAAATATAATGAAACCCCTTTTTCACCAATCTTTCTCAGATTAACCTTCAAAATCTGAGAGTATCTTCTTTCTTTTCCTGCAGGAATTTGCCTTATAAGATTGCAAACACCATCAGTATTCAAAGCCCATAAAAATATTTCGCCATCTTCCCAGCTTAAAACCGTGTACCAACCATCCTTAGCTGCACCAACCATCTGAAACCAGGCACCATTGTACATACCCTTAATATCATAGCTGTGCCCATGACCAACTAAAACAACTGGGACATTTGAATCATTTATCAAGTTCATCAATTTCCAGCCATCATCTGTAAAATTAGCTGGCCCGCCAAAAGGATGATGGGCCATTATCACAACCGGCTTTTCACTTTGTTTGAGTCTCGTCTCGATCCACTGCAATTGAAGAATTCCTATATGACCATGGTGCTCAAAGTACATCGATGTATCTACACCGAGAAATTCAAAAGGTCCAGCATCAATACAAAATCCCTTAAAACCACTCTCGCCTTTTCTGTTTCTCGGTGACCATCTTGTATCATGATTTCCAGGCGTTTCATAAACGTCTATTTCATAACTGTTCAATCTGGATATGATCTTATCCAGTTCAGAAAACTCATAATCAGACCCCATCTCTGTCAAATCACCGAGGATAAAAACCGCCCCTGGCTTAATTTCGCAAACTTGATCTATCAGAAACTCGACCTTTTCTTTTGCAAAAGGAAAATGAAGATCACTTAAAATTACGACAAATCCTTCATGATTCAAAAACGGATGTTTTGAAAACGCATATATCGACAGGGACAGAAATACCATTAAGAAAAGTGTTTTTTTCATCCAATACCTCCTGCTTTTTTAAGTAACTCAATTGCTCTGTCTAACTCTTTCTCATCTGATAGAAAGAAAGTTTCATATCTCGGTTTTAGATTTATATTGAGGCTTATCAGAAATATGAAATCAACAGAAGAAGCTCTCCTCATGAGATTTATCTCGTCTCTTTTGCTTTGAACTATTACAATCTCTGCATCACATCCATAATTTTGTAGGATTTGAGCTATCTTCTCAAAACTCTCTTTCCGCTCTGATGCAGCTATTATTATTTTTTTGCCTTTCAAAAATCCTTCAAGTGTTCTGTTAACCCGAATACTTTTGAAGCTCACCGGTTTTACCGGTGTCTGGTTGTATATAACCCTCTCATAACCGTCGTATGAAATAGTTACTGGTTCGCCAGTATTTTCAATTATTCCAAGAAATGTCCCATCATCGCTATAAATAGAAACAACTTCTACCCAGGTGTCACCGGAAAAAAGCAATGGTACAGTTAATTCAGTGGCTTCGTAAGAAACAGTGATACACACTTCATCTATCCCCATGTACGGAATTATCAGGGAATTTCCACTTTTTGTGATAAAACCATCACTCACTTTTACAGATAATGGTTCTTTATCTACGCAATGCCTTCTTGCATAAGGAATCAGATCTATTTTATAATAACTACCAGCAATTGCAGGCGCTCTATCTGGAAAGATTTCAATCTTGACTGAATCAACAGGCGGATTGAATTGTATCCATTTTGTATATTTTTTCGAATAAACACCATTCTTTCCAATTGCATATACTGTTAAGAAATATTTTCCTGGTGAGATATTCTCCGGCACAGAAATAAATAAACGATCTTGCTGAATCTCTACGTTGAGTGGTTGTTTATCAAAAAAGGCAAAAGCTTTATCTATATTCTGAGAACAATCTATATTAAAATCCCAACTGTTTATTTCTTCAACAGCTTCAAGGTTTAATTCAGGTATCTCACTGTCAAAAAGCCGGCAGATGGCCTCTTTATAAGCTATCGCGACAGCTTTGAGATTTTCTTCCTCGTTTAACCATTGCTCTCTTTCTTCATTGGAAACATGACATGGCTCTCCCAAAACAGCAGGGACTTTTACTTCTCTCATTAAATAAACATCACCAGGTCCAGCATCACCCGAAGTGCCAACATATTTTTTGAAAGATTCTATAAGATAATCTGCAACATTTCTTGCATAATCAGCAGAATATGCTGAATAATAGGCTATGGAAAAATCAGAATTAGGGGTATTTTTCATAGAATTGAAATGTATACTCACAAAAAGATCGGCATCAACCCTGTTTGCAAGATTTGCCCTTTCAGCCAGGCTCACAGTCCTGTCAGAAGTTCTTGTCATGATAACTGTTGCACCACATTCTTCAAGTAACTCGCGCAAATATTTTGCAACTTTTAAATTTATATCTGCTTCTTCAAGAATAGTTCCAGTGGCACCGCGATCTTCTTTCCCACCATGACCGGGATCAACTACGATCAATTTTCCAATCAGGCTGGCAAAAAGTAGATTAAAGGAGCACAAACTAAGCAAAATTAACAATAAACGCCTTTTCATAAAACCACCACTCCTTAAAACAAAGGGGAGAATTGCTCTCCCCTTTGTTCACTTTTTCATGAAGTAATCAATGATATTTGCAAGGAGCAGCTGAACCATTGGTTCATCAAAGTTTGGGTTCAAAAAGAGATCTTCACCGACGTATATACAATTCTTTCCTTCTATGATCGCAGCATTGACATCTGGCATGTGACTTGGAGTTTCCATATCATCGTTGTACCATTCTCCAAGAACGGCCGCATCTTCCAAAATCTCAACAACCATAGCCCAGTGCCTTGGAGTAGCTACAAACTCATCGATCCCTTCCCATATTGGATGATCTGCAACTTTTTTTATATAGCCATGCACAGGAGGTTTCCAGGCAAACGCGCTGTACGAAACTTTGAAAATATCTCCGAGAGCAAATACAGTACTGACATCATAGGAAGAATTGTTATGGTTTCTAAAAGAAGCCTGTGCCAAGGCAAAAACATAGCCACCATTGCTTATGAATTTTTTCACAGCTTCAATTTCCAAAGGCGACATGCGCCTTGTGTTAGGAAGTATAAGGAGTTTAATTTTGCTCATATCAAAAATTCTTTCGAATTTGATCACTGGATCTGCCTCGGGATTGGCATACAATTCCAGATCTCTGTTGAAAACAGGGACACAGCTGTAACCAAGACCTTTAACGAAATCGAATATGCGTTTCATTTCCCCAAGATAATCCCAGTCGGAACCAGAGAAGCCAAGTTCGGCATACCATCGAGCCGTATAATCACTCATCAAAACCCCGACAACCTGCTGTTCATCAGCCAGGACTGGAACAAATAAAACTGCCAGAGCCAGGACAATCAGAAATTTTTTCATGCTCACTACCTCCTTTTAAAAATTCAATCTGGCGATATCCGCCACATATTTTCTTACTTTTTCATCAAGCAAATTTTCAAAAGAGAAAATCAAAATCTCATCTGGCCGATATTTTTCTACAACACTTTTTGCTATTTCATATAATTTTTCAGGATTCTCTGTCATTTTGTAGGCTCCAAGACCAACCCTTATTTTCTCAGCTGCTCCAAGCGCTTTTACAGCGTACTTAACATAATATTCAACAGTATCTCTGTTATTCTCATAAGCCATTAAACAAGCATAATCCAAATATTCTCCCTCTAACCATTGCAACCACCCCTGAAGTCTCTGGCTTATCGCATCTTGTTCATAGTAAGCAAAGACAGCAGCAGACAGTTTTTTACCGTAGTTATGGACTTTTTCGTAGATTAACTTAACAGTATCGGAAACCTGTTGTATTCTGAAAAGATCGAAACCTTCCCCAAGATTGGTCAACTTTTTCTCCTGAATAGCCTTTTTTAGCCACTCTCTATATATCTTCATCGCTTCTGGATGATAACCAAATGTTTTGTAGGGATATCTAATATAATCAAGATGTATCTCATCAACATCATAATTTTTTGCAATTTCTTCAGCAATATTGCTCACAAATTTTTTTACATCTTCAAGCGCTGGCTCCAGGAATAAACCAGGTGTGTTTATTTCGGGTGAGGATGCATACTCAAGCATACTTTTTCCATTTTGATCATAAGTTATCCAATCAGGATGAACATTAACTACATGTTTTTCAGAAACTGGTTTTTTTCCAAAAGGCCAGGCATAGAAAACATTCATCCAGGCTGAAATTTTTATTCCACTAATCTTTGCTAAATCTATTATCTCTTTGAGAGGATCGAAATCTGGCGAACATTCAGAAAGGGTTTCGGCTTTCGGCAAAATTTCAGAGTTGTAATAAGCATCAGCTCTACCAACAACTTGGACATATATCCTTGTTGCTCCCACTTCTTTCGCTATTTCTATTACCCTGTTAATTTTCTCTATGGAAGTTATTTGATCTCTTACAACCCATATGCCAAGTGGATAGGGCATTAAAGTTGTTGTCACAAGTAAAACAAGAAAAAGATTAACCTTTCGTGCCACCTGTCATCAATCCCTTCACAAAATATCTCTGGAAAGCAAAGAAGATAACAACCATAGGTATAGCGGAGACCATGGAACCAGCCATCTGCAAACCGAACTGCGTCATCTCAAGTCTCTGCAATGTTGCCAGTCCAACTGTCAAAGGATATTTTGAGGGCGTGTTCAAAACTATTAATGGCCATAGGAAGGCATTCCAGGATGAAATAAAAGTAAAAATGGAAGCAGCTGCGATAACTGGTTTACTCATGGGTAATATTACCCTCCAATAAATTCCCCACTCTGTAGCTCCGTCAATTCTCGCAGCGTCCATATAGTCTTGAGAGATAGAAAACATAAATTGCCTCATCATAAAGATTGTATAAGGGCTCGCAAGTGATGGGATTATTACAGCCCATAGAGTATCAAGTAATCCAAATTTATTTATCAAGAGAAACGCCGGTAAAAGTGTTACCTGGGGTGGAACCATTATTGTGGAAACTATAGCTGTAAACAGCAATCTTTTTCCTTTGAAATTCATTTTTGCCAGGGCATAAGCTGCTAAGGAGCAGACAAATATTGAACCAGCTGTGATTGAAATGCTTATAAGCAAACTGTTCACTGACCAGTCCCAGATTTGAGAATATGTGAATAAATCCCTGAAATTTTGCAAAGTTGGTCTTGAAGGAAAGAGCTTAGGGGGAATTTGTCTTATATCTTCCTCTGGAGTAAGCGATGTTTGTGCCATCCAGTAAAGAGGAAAAAGCGTTGATACAGACCATATTCCTAAAACCAGTGCAATAGCCAGCAACTTGAAAATCTTTTTCAATCTCAGCCCTCCCATTCGTAAGAACGCGACAAAGATTTGAACTGAAAGATAGATATCACTACAGCTATAGAGAAAAATACTAAGGAGATAGCTGAAGCAAGACCATAATTGAAATCTCTGAAAGCAGTTGTGTAAATAAGATAAACCAGAGTTATTGTCGAATTTCCAGGACCACCACCTGTGAGTACATAAATTTTGTCAAAAACACTTATAGCTGCTATCGTATAAACAACTGTTAGATAGAGTGTGGTGGGAGTCACAAGTGGGATTGTTATCTTCAACCATTTATAAAATCCAGACGCGCCATCTAATTCAGCTGCCTCATAGAGTGATTTTGGTATATTGTTTATTGCCGCAAGATAAAGAATCACTCCCGAACCAGGCGCAATAACCATGTCAGTTAGAATTATCGACCACATAGCCATTGAAGGGTCCACGAGCCAAGGAACAGGACCAGCACCTATCTTGGTCAGGAAAGTATTTATCGGCCCGAAAGAGTAATTTAAAAGCCATCCCCAAACAATACCTATGACCACTGTTGCAGTAACCGTTGGAAGATAATAAATTGCTCGAAAAAGGCTTTGAGCTTTTTCTGATAATGGAGCAAGAAGTGAAGCAAGCATAAGAGCGACAGAAATATTCTTTAAAACATTAAATGAAGCATACCACATGGTATTTCTCAAGGCAATCCAGAAATCGCTATTCTGAAAAACTTCTTTGAAATTCTCGAAACCAACCCATTCATTACCAAATATTCCAACATTCTGGAACGCCATTACAAAAGCCATCACAACAGGAACGAAGGTAAAAATTATAAAGATAATCGTAGCAGGAGCGACAAAGAAATAAGCACTGATCTTTCTACGTAGCAATATTATCTCCCCTTCTTTGTGCTTTCTATTATCCGTGTTACGTTCTTATCTGCATCTTCCAGAGCCTTTCTTGCATCTTTTTTTCCAAGCAAAACAAGCTGAATCTCTCTTGAGATAGCTTCCATTATCTTTTCTTTAGCTGGATGGGGAGGAAAAACATAATTGTGCTGGGATATCAAGTTTGCCTTGAACATCAATGGATCGTTTTCATATATATTTCCTGCGCTCTTCTTTGTTGGAAATTGTCCATATTTCGTCAGTTCCTTTTGCTGTTCAGAAGATGTTATATACTTCGCAAACTCAATAACTGCCTTCAATTTCTCCACATCATTCTGCACAAATACTTGATATGAAGAAACATCGCCAAAACTCCAGAAACTATCACCCTTGTTCTTTACTGGATATGGGACCACATCTATTTCGAGACCAGCATTAATGAGGGCTGGAATTGCCCACGTTCCAGTAACATAAATGGCAGCTTTACCGCTTCTGAATAACGTATACGCATCAGCATCACCATAAGAAGCCATAAAAGGAGGCGCACAGTCTGCAAAAACCTTTGCAAGCCATTCTAATGATTGTTTGTTCTCCTCATTCACAATCGCAGACCTTAAATCTTTCCCCTGACCTTCTACAAATTTTCCTCCCCATCCAAGCACAAATGGCCACAAATGGGAATTATCTGGTGCTGGAAAACCACTCGCAACGAATCCATATACATCAATTTTGCCGTCTGAGTTTCTATCAAAGGTCAACTTTTTTGCAATCTCATAGAATTCGTCAAAAGTCCATGGGTTTTCGACAGATGGTATTTGCACAGACATTTCATCAAAAATCTTTTTATTGACAATAACTACCTTTGTCGTCATATAAAATGGAAAACCGTACATCTTTCCTTCATAAGTTGCCCCTTTGATTGCTTCAGAATAGTAATCCATCTTCTCTTCCTCGGTGAGATAATCATCGATGTTTTGAAGAACCCCCTGTACTACATAATGGGTTCTAAGAGGGCCTCGGGTGAGATCTGGCCACTTTTTTGAAGCAACAGCAAGGTCCAGTTTTTGATCTCCACCGCTCCATGGTATTTCTGTAAGTTTAAATTCAATGCCTGGGCATGATTCCGAAAATTTAGACATCATTCTCTTCAACCAGGCATAGTTATCTCCATCTTCACTCCAGGCTGGAAAATCCCATATGTATATTGTGCCCGCCCAGGAAAACAATGTGGTACAAATAGCCACAAAAACTAAAATTGAAGAAAGCTTTTTCACTTTAAACACCTCCTTCACATAATCTCAGTAAATTTTAGAATTTTTGTATCGTAAGAAAAAGCATCACGCGTTCCTAAAGAAATTCTGACTTTAAAATACACATAAATATTTTGTACATCATCTGTTGGTATATGTACTTTCAAAACATTTTCATCTAAAGAATAAATATCTAAATCATACGAAGATTTCCAGATAACTTCATCCGTCATGTAATCAAGCATCTCTACCTGAAGAGTGTATCCACTCAAAAAAGGCAAAGCATAATAATGTATTGTGAGATCCACTCCATCATCTCTGAAAAAATAATTTGGTGGTTCTTCAACATAAACATATGGGAAAGATGGGTTTTCATGAAGCCAGAGTCTCACCAAGAGCGAGAAATAACAAAACCTGTTTCCTGTTTGGCCATAAGGAGCAAACCTGTTTTCACCCCTTATATCAAAAACACCTATACCATATTTTCCTCCACGTGCTTCTATAGTCTTGTAATTTCCTTTATATATACCAGCATGGAACCCAACTGTATGGCCGCCACCGTTAAAAAGAAGATCACCTGCCAGAAGTTCTTCAGCTTTGTCGAAATAAACCCAGAGTAGATCACTTCTACCAATTATCATGTGATCGATTCTTTCATTTTCATCTAATGCGGTATGATAAACCCACGTGGCAAAATTCCAACAATCAAATACTCTGTTTTCTGGATCGTAACTCCCCCACCCATACTCTCCACCGACCATGGTCATTGCATAGTTAATAACTTTTCTTTGCAAGGGATTCAGGTAATTTCCGAAAATAAGCCCGGCTATCAAAATCGCAAGCCAAAACAAAACAGATTTCCTCATAATCTTACCCCCATGGTTCACATAATTATGTTACCACAATAGATATTATCATAACCATAAAGTATTTATGTTATGATAAATTTATTTTCCTTTCTACTATCTCAAAGCATCGCCGTCTTTGTAACAATTAAAGAATATAAATTACAGAAATAAAATACCTTGAAAGTGCTGCAAAATAAGAATTTTAAAGCTTTTTAGTTAATTAAGAAGGCAGTGTTGTATCAGAAAAAATTTATGCTATACTTGTTTTGCACAAATGTGCATTATTGCACAAATGTGCATAATCTATTCCTCTATGGAGGTGCATTGTCATGAAAAACTCGAAAGTGCTGGTGTTTCTTTTAACATCACTAGTAGTGATCTCAGTCTTCGCCCAGGTTCAACTCCCCAAAAAATTTGAAAATCCCAAAAATGTACGGATAGCTCTGGTAAGGGAGGTAGGAGAAGGTAGTTTCTTTGAGCGTTACCTTGCCGGTGCTCAATCAATGGCAAGAGAACTCGGCGTAACACTTTTAGAAGCAACCGCTCATGGAGATATGGCAAGAATGGTTACCATGATCGAAAATTTTATCACCCAGAGAGTTGACGCGATCATAATTGACCATGGAAGACCAGATCCATTGATGCCAAAGATCAAAGAGGCTTTAGACAGAGGAATCAAAGTAGTAACTTTCGATCTGGTTGTAGATGACAACAGAGTTCCTGAAATCGAACAAGATGATTTGCTGATAGGTTATCTGATAAGCAAACAACTGGCAGTTGACTTTGCAGGAAATGCAAATGTTATTTATGTAAACGTAGGTGGATTTGCACCATTAGATAAGAGAGACAAAATGTGGCAGATAATCAAATGGCGTTTTCCCGGGATCAAAGAAGTTGCAAAGATAGGTGCAGTTACAGGATCAACTGCTGCTGATACTCAAACAAGAATGGAAGCAGCCATGAAAGAAAAACCCGAAGCAAATGCAGTACTCGCCATGTGGGATGAATTCGCAAAAGGTGCGGTAAGAGCAATAATGCAAGCAGGTAAAAGTGATCAGTTCAAAGTTTACTCAGTTGATGTTACCACCGAAGACATTCAGATGATGATTCAGCAAAACAGTCCATGGGTTGCAACTGTTGGAACAGATTCCTACGCAGTCGGTCGACTTGCCGTAAGGGCTGCGGCAGCCCTCGTTGGTGGAGAAAAATTACCCAAGTATTTACTGGTCGAACCACAATTGATTACAAGACAGTTCCTTGTCGACAACAATATAACCAACATGGACGAACTTGTAAAAGCATTACCGGCCCTTGGTGAAAGCAATTTAGTATGGCCCGAATGGCTGAAGGCTTTAACTGAAAAAAATAAGAAATAAGAAAGGGGGAATTGGGCAGGGCTTTTTGCCCTGCCTTCCTAATATGGCTGTGCTAAGAGGAAATAATTTGAGCAAAAAATTTCCCGGTGTTCTGGCTCTCGATAAAGTCGATATAGAGATAAAATCGGGCAAAGTGCATGCACTTGTAGGGGCTAATGGTGCCGGGAAAAGCACCTTGGTTAAAATTTTGACCGGGTATTACGACAGCTATGATGGCTCAGTTACGATAGATAACCAGGAAGTAATTTTGAGAACACCATTTGACGCGCTTCACAATGGAATAGAAGTAGTTCACCAGGAAGTGGATACCCAGTTAGTTCCAACTCTAACAGTGGCTGAGAATCTTTATCTTGAAAATTTTGCTAACAGGTATGGCACAATTGTCTCTACAAGAGATCTTAAAAAGAAAGCTGAAAAGGATCTGAGTGATATAGGTTTTCCCATACCTGCTTTCGAGAAAGTTGAGAATTTATCCTTGCACGAAAAACAGCAGCTTGTGATAGCAAGAGCTTTGTTGCATAAAGTTAAATTTCTCATTTTAGATGAACCAACTTCTTCATTGAGTCTAATTGAAGCAGAAAAGCTCTTTGAGCTTGTCAAAAAATTGAAAGCGCGTGATGTCGGAATTTTGTATATAAGCCAGAGATTGGATGAAATTCAAATTGTGGCAGATGAGGTCACTGTCCTCAGAAATGGTAGAAAAGCAGCATATTTTGAACATGTACCGCAACTATCAAAAATAGTTGAGGCGATGCTCGATTCACCTCAGGAAGATCTTTTTCCAAAAAAAGATCTGAGACAGTTCGGACAGGAAATTTTGAGAGTAGAAGATTTAAAATGTCTTAACAGAGTGAATGGAGTGAGCTTTAGTGTCAGGAAGGGTGAAATATTAGCCATAACGGGCCTAACAGGTGCCGGAAAGACAGAAACATTGAAAGCAATCTTTGGAGCCATTCGTGCTAATAATGGGAAAATTTTCGTGAACGGTAAGCAAATAAAAATAACAAGCCCCGTTGATGCTATTAAAAGCGGTATATACCTCGTTCCAGAAGAAAGAAGAAAAGAAGGATTGATTCTTGACAAATCCGCGAGAGAAAATATAACCATACCTTTCCTAAAAAATTTCTGCGGCTTCTTAGGCAAAATACTCAAAAAGAATGAATGCAATCACGCCAAGAGTTTGGCTGAAAAAGTTCGATTGGTACCTTTCGACATTGAACGTCAGGCACAGTACTTTTCTGGAGGAAATCAGCAAAAAATAGTTGTCAGCAGATGGCTTGGAGGTAAACCAAAGGTGCTTTTGCTTGATGAACCAACTCAAGGTGTTGATGTAGGAGCAAAAAAGGAAATATACCAGCTTATCATTCAAGTTGCGAAAGAATCTGCTGTCATTCTTGCCACCAGTGAAATAAACGAGGCTGTTGGAATAGCCGACAGGATATTAGTCATGAGGAATGGAAAGATTGTGGCGGAGTTAACTTATGAAAATGCCGATTCAAAAGCGATTATGAGCTATGCAGCGGGGGTGAAACAGTGAAAGATAGGATGACAAATTTTCTTCTCAAGTATGGTGTAATAACTGCTCTTGTTGTTCTGATAGTTTTCTTTTCGCTCAGTACAAGAGCCTTTTTCAGCTTAGACAATTTTTTTGACATCCTCAGGGCTGTCTCTATTTTGACTATCGTGGCAATTGGTGTGACTTTTTCGGTAGTTGTTAATGGTATGGATGTGTCTGTTGGTGCCGTGACAGGATTTGCGGTGATATTTTCTACAGCTTTAATGGTTATCTGGCAGATTCCCTGGTATATTGCAATAGTTGGTGCTCTGCTGGCTGGAATTGGTATCGGTTTGCTCAATTCCTTTTTGATATTGAAACTCCGGATACCAGATTTGCTGGCTACACTTGGAACACTTTATCTTGCCCAGGGTTTGCAAATGTGGATCACAAAAGGAGATGCCGTGTATAGAGGCATGACAAATCCGTGGGACCCTATGCGCCAGGTCACAAAAGGATTCATACCCAAGGAATTCTTAACGATAGGACAGGGGTTCGTATTCAAAACAGAGAACTTTCGCGGCATACCTGTACCGGTCATTATAATGCTCTGCGTAGTGCTGATCACCTGGTTTTTGCTTGAATTCACGAGATTTGGCAGAGCTTTTTATGCAGTTGGTGGGAACATCGAAGCTGCAAGGTTAGCAGGTATACCGGTGAAAAAATACAGAACAGCTGCTTACGTAATAAGTGCTTTACTTGCAACCCTCGGAGGTCTTGTCCTCGCTTCGCGCATTGGTTCTGGTGCGGTTAAAGCAGGAGACCCTTATCTTCTGGACGCAGTTGCATCAACATATTTCGGTTTTGCAGTACTTGGTGTCAGAAGGCCTAACGTCTGGGGTACGTTCTTAGGAGCAGTTTTTGTTGGAGTTATGCTGAATGGTCTTACTATGCTCAACACACCATGGTATATACAGGACTTCATTAAAGGTCTGGTATTAGTATCTGCTCTGGGAATTAGTTTCGC
Source organism: Pseudothermotoga elfii DSM 9442 = NBRC 107921 (assembly GCF_000504085.1). NCBI lineage: Bacteria > Thermotogati > Thermotogota > Thermotogae > Thermotogales > Thermotogaceae > Pseudothermotoga > Pseudothermotoga elfii. The sequence continues at coordinate 1,780,259 of NC_022792.1, forward strand.
CATACGCAAAGAATCACGTTAATTAAGGAGGTCGAAGCAGATGGAACAGCTCAACGAAAGAACCGTTTTGGAATATGTGGAAAAAACCGATCTCAGAAAATCTATTCTTGGCGATGGAAAACTTTCGGCTCAGATTATTTCAGAAGGCAATGTTAATTTAATATTCCGCATTTGCAATATCGAAAATGGAAATTCTGTTATACTGAAGCAGGCTTTGCCGTATGCATGGAGATATCCAGATTTCAAAATGCCAGTTGACAGGCAGAGAATAGAGTACGAAACCCTCAGTATAGAATCACAGTACGCACCAGATTATGTCCCAAAAATATATTTCTACGATAATAAATCGCACGTCCTTGTGATAGAAGACCTTAAGGAATTAAAAGTTATGCGCGAAGCTTTAATAGATGGAGAAATCTTTCCAAAAGTTGCTGAGCACATAGGGATCTTCATGGCAAAAACCCTGTTCTATACTTCTGATCTTTACTTATCTTCAGGAAAGAAAAAAGAAATGGTGATCAATTTTTCAAACCCTGTTCTGTGCAAAGTTCAGGAAGATTTGGTATTCACACAACCATATATTGATCATCCAAACAATAAATGGAGTAAGCCTCTTGATGAAATAGTAAAAAAGATTCACCAGGATGACAAAATCAGAGGTGAAATATTCTACTTCAAAGAACTTTATATGACTAAATCTCAGGCCTTAATCCACAACGATTTGCACACCGGTTCGATAATGTTAAATGAAAAAACAACGAAAGTGATCGACCCGGAATTTGCATTTTACGGCCCAATGGCACATGACATAGGAACCTACTTTGCGAACCTTGCAATTGCCTATGCCGCACAGGAAGCACACAGAGTAGAACCAGGCACAAGAAATGTATATAGAGAATGGATAGCTGAGTCTTTCGAAGAAACCTGGAACGTTTTTCAGCAGAGATTTTTGAATGCCTGGGAAAAAGATTCAAATGGCGAATGGCCTTCAGAAAGCTATAGAGAAAATTACATGCTAAGGCTTCTTAAAGAATCGGCTGGATTTGGTGCAGCTGAGATTTTCAGAAGGACTATAGGAATGGCGCATGTTCATGATTTCTGGACAATAAAAGATGAAAACATCAGGGCGAAATCAGAAAGTATTGCCCTGTATATTGCTATTAATTGGATCAACATGTGGAAAGACGTTGAAAAAATTCAAGATCTGTCGCAAGTTATGAAAAATTCAAAACCATTGATTTGAAAGGAGGAAATGATTTGAGCACATTCAGATCTATAGAATGGAAAAAGGATAAACTTGTACTCTTAGATCAGAGATACCTACCAGAGAAAACTCTGTATCTTGAATTGAAAACTGTTGATGAGGTTGCCAGAGCCATTAAAGAGATGACCGTTAGAGGTGCTCCGGCAATTGGAGTAGCAGCAGCTTATGGAATGGTTCTTTGTGTGCAAAAGCTTTCGAAAAATGACGATTTAATCAGAGAACTTCAAAAGGCCGACGATCTTCTGAGAGCTTCAAGACCCACTGCCGTGAATCTTTTCTGGGCACTGGATAGAATGAAGAAAATCTGGCAGGGATTCAATGGTTCGCTCGAAGATTTAAAAATGATTCTGGAAAAAGAAGCAGTTGATATTGAACGCGAAGATGTTGAAATAAACAAACAGATAGCTAAAAATGGTGTTGAACTTGTACCTTTTGGAGCAAAGATAATTCACCACTGTAACACAGGATCTCTGGCAACAGTTGATTACGGTACTGCTTTAGGAATAATAAGATATGCACATGAAATAGATAAGAAAATACACGTTTTCCTGGATGAAACAAGGCCAAGATTACAGGGGGCCCGTTTATCTGCCTGGGAAATGAAAGAACTCGGTATACCTCACACAATAATCGTAGATGGAGCAAGCGGTCTGGTGATGAAAAAATTCAAAATCGATCTTGCACTTGTTGGAGCAGACAGAATAGCAGCCAACGGCGATACTGCAAATAAAATAGGAACTTACAACCTCGCTATAGTTGCCAAATACCATAATGTTCCATTATACGTTGTTGCACCAACCAGTACGATTGATCTCAAAACACCTGCAGGTCAGGATATACCAATAGAAGAAAGAAGCGCTGATGAAATCCGCTGTGTGGGAAATAGTCAGGTTGCACCACAGGAAAGCCCTGTTTTCAATCCAGCTTTCGATGTGACCCCGGCAGAATTAATTTCAGGCATTATCACAGAAAAAGGCATTGTTTATCCACCGTTCAAAGAAAATCTCAGAAAGCTTTTTGAATCGGCGTAACTTCGGAGGTGATGTTCAGTGAATAAAGATATCAAGAAAATAGCAGATGGGATAAGACGCAGGGTACTTGAATTTACAATAAGAAATGGTGGCGGTTATTTATCTCAAGCATGTTCAAGTGCAGAAATTTTAGCCACTCTCTACACCAAACTGATGAACATTGGTCCATCAGTAGCTCCAAAAATTCCCCCTGCTTTCACCGGTGTACCATCGAAAAACAACAGAGAATATTTTTCCGGTTACGGTTACAACGGTCCAAAAGAACCCCAGCTCGACAGGTTTTTTCTCAGTCCCGTGCATTACGCTCTGGTGCTGTATGCCACTCTTGTTGAAACAAATCGCATGGCTGCTGAAGGCTTGGAGATGTTCAACAAAGATGGTTTTACAGTCGAGATGATAGGTGCCGATCATTCACCCGGTCATGAATTGATGTCCGGCTCACTTGGTCAAACTATCTCACAGGTTCTTGGTATAGCTCTGGCAAGAAAGAGAAAAGGTGAAACTGGGAAAAACTGGCTTGTCATGTCCGATGGGGAATTCATGATTGGCCAGACATGGGAAGCAATAGAAACACTTTCTTTTTACAAAATAGATACTGTCAATGTGATAATCGACGCAAATGGACAATCAGCAGATGGAAAAATAGATACTGTAAATCAAATTGAACCACTGAAAAAAAGATTGGAATCTTTCGGAGCAGTGGCAGTAGAAGTGAATGGACATGATACGAAACAACTCATTGATGCGGCAAACACTCCTCATGAATCAAAACCTTTGTTTATTATCGCAAGGACTATCCCATATCAGGGCATTGAAATACTCAAAAAAAGAGCACCAAAATTTCATTACATAAGAATAACAAATGAACAGGAAAAAGAAGAACTTCAGCAATTTCTGCACGAAAGATTCGGGGGTGATGGTCAATGAAATTAGAAGCAAGAGTTCATGAGAGAAATCTTGTCAAATGGGCTGCCGATAAACCGGAAGTCGTTGTTTTTTCAGCTGATTTAACCAATTCTACGGAAATAGGTCTTTTCAAAGAAACCTATCCAGATAGATTTTATTCCTTCGGAATGACCGAACAAAACATGATGAGCGCAGCAGGAGGTATGGCAAGAGAAGGCTTTACACCCTTCGTACATACTTTTGCCGTTTTTATGTACAGAAGAGCCCTTGATCAAATAGAAATGAGCATAGCCTATCCAAACCTGAAAGTAAGGATATTTGGCTTTTTACCCGGTATAACTACGCCAGGTGGTGCATCGCACCAGGCGATAAACGACATTGGAATTTTGCGGACAGTTCCCAACATGACCATACTGGAAACAGGTGATGCAACAGAAGTAGAGAGCGTTCTCGACGTGGCTCAATCAATAGATGGACCTGTTTACATCAGGCAACTTAGGGGACAAATACCAAGATTGTTTAAAGAACCAATGAGATTTGGAAAGAGTAGAGTTTTGAGCAAAGGAAGCGATATTACTCTGATAACAAGCGGAATCATGACTGAAGAAGCCCTGAAAGCCACAGCAGTGCTCAGAGAAAATGGCGTTTCTATAGAACACTTACATATCTCGACTCACAAACCATTTGGTGATGACTCAATACTTGATGCAATTGAAAAAACGAAATACGGTGTGATCAGTATGGAAAATCACACAATCATTGGTGGACTTGGCAGTTCAATTTCAGAACTCATGGCTGAAAACGGTATTGCTAAACGCCTTATAAGAATAGGTTTAAAAGACACATACGCTCATGGTGGAAGTAAAGAATATCTGATGAAATACTATGGACTTAATGCGATGAATCTTGTAAAAGCCGTTGAAACTCTCACAGGTCAAAAACTGAATATCAAGGAAGAAGATCTTGTCGAGCCACAGATAGATGAGATTGAGCAATTTATAAAAAGTGAAGATTTATAAATGGAAGGTGAATCAAAGTGATTGAATATGAAACCAGATACCATTTCAGTCAGGAGAGATTCAGGGTAAAATATCAGATATTTGAAGAAAGTAAAAGAGCCAAGGAAATTGCCGAAGCAATCTGTGTTGAACAGACTATCGAATTTCCAATAGAACTTACAGGAAATTCAATTAGAGAAAATGTTGTTGGAAAAATTGAAGAGATTCAAAACAATCACAATTCCACTGTTGTTACAATAAGTTACCCTGTCGAGACTGTTGGAAATGAACCAGCACAATTTTTCAACGTTATCATGGGAAACTGCAGCCTGTTTCCAAATTTGAAGATAATCGGCCTTCAACTTTCCCCTTCTATAGAAAATATCTTTCCCGGTCCGCGCTATGGCATTTCAGGATTGAGAAAATTGCTTTCTATATACAACAGGCCACTTCTTGCAACAGCCATCAAGCCAATGGGTCTCTCAACAGATCAGCTTGCCCAGATGGCTTACAATTTAGCACTTGGTGGTATAGACATTATAAAAGACGATCACGGACTTGCTGATCAACCATTCTCAAAATTCAAAGATCGTGTTTTAAAAGTAACAGAAGCAATTCACAAAGCAAATCGCGAAACTGGATTTCACACAATCTACGCTCCAAACATAACATCTAATGAGCAAACTATGTTGAAACAAGCAGAATTTGTCAAAGAAGCTGGAAGTGGTGCACTGCTTGTATCACCGGCTCTCAGTGGATTCAGCAGTTTCATAACTTTGAGGGAAAACACCGATCTTCCTATTTTGAGCCACCCGGCCTTTCTTGGCGGATATCTTTCTATTATGGATTTTGACGTTTTGTTTGGAACAATACAGCGTATGATAGGCGCCGATGTAGTAATATTTCCAAATTACGGTGGTCGTTTTACTTTTTCAAAAGAAGATTGTCGCAAAATAAATCATGGACTCAAAAAACCTTTCGGATCATTCAAAGAAATCTTTCCATCTCCGGCAGGAGGTATGAATATAGATTCTTGTGGTGATATAGTGTCATTTTATAACAAAGATGTGGTACTTTTAATAGGAGGGGCGCTCCACAAAGCAGGTGCAGATTTAACAGAAAATGTAAAAGCATTTAAAGCGCAGGTTGAAAAAATCCATGTTCGATGATTCACTGGTTCAAAAGGAGAGAACTGTTGATGCTGGGTTTTCAAAGCAACGAAGATCTGATGACTATAATTGCCTGGATGTACTATGTGGATGGACACACTCAGCAAGAAATAGCCGAAGAACTTGGTATAACAAGGACAAAAGTCAGCAGATTGTTGTCTGTTGCAAAAAATCAAGGGATAGTACAGGTTAGAATTAATCGATCATTACCAGAATACTATATTCTGGAAAAAGAGCTGAAAAAACTTTTTGGATTAAAAATAGCAGTTGTTGCTCCTGAAGACAGAAATCTACTTGGACAATTTGGTGCTGAATTTTTGCTGAAGTTCATAGCTGACCATAAGCCATCGAGAATAGGGCTTGGATGGAGCACAACTGTCAGCTCAATGGCTCCACATCTTTCCCAGAAGATTATCCAAATACACCACAAGTGTTCTGTTCATGATTTAACAGGCAGTTTTATTGGCCAGAGAAACCCTTACAGTATAAGCTGGATTCTGGCTGAAGCTATTTCAGCTCAGTATATACCTTTAGCTGTACCGGTTCTTGTAGAAAATCCTTCAATAAAAGAAGAACCTTCAGTAAAAAAAGCACTTATGGAGGCATCTGAGGTCGATATAGCTTTTGTTGGAATGGGATGTATGGGTCAGGAAAGTACACTGTTAAAGACCAAGTTAGTTTCAAAAGAAACAATGGAACAGCTTGAAAAGTTGAGCTGTGTTGGAGAGGTTCTTATGCGATTTTTTGACGAAAATGGGAAGCCAGTGCAAACTTCTCTTGATGATAGAATAGTATCCATTGACTGGAATGCCATTCAAAAAATACCAGTATTTGTAGTTATGGCTGCGGGCAAAGAAAAAGTTTTACCTCTTAAAGCCGCATTAAAAGGTGGGTGGATTTCAGGACTTATAACAGATATCTCTACTGCAAGAAATCTTGTAGAAAACAAATAAAAAATTCTATTTTCAGTGAATGGTTGAATTGTTCTAAAGAACATGTAATGTGTTATAACAAAATCGTGGGACTCAAGATGAATGTAAGATATCTAAAAAGCATAGCTTGAAGTAAAACATTCCAAACCATGTAGTGCGGCGGGAATAGGTTAAGAGTCAGATCATTGACAAGTGAAAAAAGATGGTAAAACAAGATCAGGTCACTGATACAGTAATTTGCAATGATTTTAAGCAAAATCTTCAAACCTCCCTCAAAAAATAGACATAGCGAAAACAAGCTACTTTTAAGAAATAGGTCCTGAATCCGCATGGGAAGCCAAAAAGAGTGATGAAAAAGGGTTAATGTTAGACATGCACTAACATTGTTAACACCAGGTTATGAATTTTAGATACAAATAGCCCTTTATTTATGGTATACTCAAAAACGTAGAGTCCGAAAGAAGGTCCTCTCTGAAAGAGATGGAAACTTTCCTCCTCCATTCCTTCCTCCTCCTCTCTTTTTAGTCCGAAAGAAGGTCCTCTCTGAAAGAGATGGGAACAAAAAAAGGACCAATTACTGGTCCTTTTGTAATATTTTGCAACTGAAAAAAGGTATTAGAAAGAAATGCCTACTTGTTTTTTGGATCGAGAAGGTCTCTCAAACCATCTCCAAGAATATTCAGGTTCAAAACAATGAGGGCTATGACAAATCCCGGGAACAGTGTTACCCATGGGGCACTGAGCAAAAATGCCGTGCCCTGACCAACCAGACCACCAAGGGTTGGTTCTGGTGGTGGCACGCTCAATCCAAGAAAACCAAGCGATGCCTCGGTGAGAAAAGCTGTAGAGAGATTAGTTGTGAAAGTGACAATCAATATTGAAGATAAATTTAATAGCACATCTTCAATCATTATTTTTAAATCACTTTTTCCTATTACCTTTGACGCCTTTACAAACAAACTCTCTCTAATAGATAAAGCAGCTCCTCGTACCGTTCTTGCAAAAATCGGTATATAAACTACACCAACAGCGATTATCATATTAATAAGGGTTGCACCAAACAGTGCTACTATAAAAAGCGCCAGAATCAACGAGGGAAATGCAAAAAACCCGTCGCAAATCCTCATGATCAACAAATCCCAGAAACCACCATAATATCCAGCTATCAATCCCAGAATTGAACCAAAAAACGAGGCAATCAAAATCGAGCTGAACGCGATTATCACACTTTTCTGAAGACCAAAAATACATCTTGAAAAAATATCCCTGCCGAATTGATCTGTTCCAAAAAAATGCTTTAAAGAAGGCGGTTCGAGTATAGCGTTGTAATCCATCGAATAAGGGTCGTAAGGTGAAAAAATTTCCGGAATAAAGGCTATAATTATAACTGCCAGCAAAACTACTAAGGAAATGAGATTCAAATAATTTTTGAAAAACCTTCTTATTGTTTTATTCATCGTGAAACCTCACTTTAACTCGACTCGAGGATCAATTAGTGTATATATGAAATCAACAACTATGTTCAGAGCAACTATTATCAAGGCTATGAACATCACCACAAACTGTATTACTGGATAATCTCTCTCGTTAACCGCTTGTAAAAGTAATCTTCCCAGCCCCGGCAGAGCAAACATGTTTTCTATAACAATCGTCCCTGCCAGAAGATATCCAAGCTGGATGCCTGAAAGTGTTATGATCGGTATCAGAGCATTTTTAAGAGCATGTTTTCCTATGAGTTTTGAGTAGCTTACTCCTTTTGCTTTTGCGGTCTTTATATATTCTTGCTGTAAAACATCGAGCATTGATGATCTTGTCATTCTCATAATCTGAGCCGAAAGCATCAAACCAAGTGTCAGAGATGGCAGGAACATAACCTGCAGGTTCTTCAAGAAATCTTCTTGCATGCGCACATAACCAAAAATGTTAAAGCCTTTGAATAACCCCGCGAAGATGACAATCAAAATCGCCCCCACCCAGAAAGATGGGGACGAAAGGCCTACCAATCCAATAACTCTGACCAGACCATCGGTGAAAGAATTTTTCTTGATAGCAGCGATGATACCAAGTGGAATTCCTATAATAGTTGCGAAAAACATCGATAATATAGATAATTCCAGAGTCACAGGAAATCTATCGGCTATCAGGGCTGCCACCTTTTTTCCTGACCTTAACGACGTTCCAAAATCAAGTGTCACTAAATTTTTTAACCATACACCAAATTGAACAATCAAAGGTTTATCAAGCCCATATTGTTTGTACAGTTCTTGTATTTGTTCTTGAGTCAAATAATTTTGAGTTCCAAGCATCATATCTACGACATCGCCCGGAACAAGGTGTATTATTATAAAAACTACAAAAGCAACAAACAGAACTGTTGGAATTGATGTGATAATACGTCTTATAAGATAACCGAAACTCACTTCTTATAGGTCTCCCTTAAAAATACAAGACTCTCGTTTGCAAGAAGTTTGAAACCTTCAACAGATGCATTACTCACAAAGACCTGATTTGCACTGTACAGGAATATAACGGGTGATTCTTTTACGATGATCCTTTGCAATTCATCGTAGATAGCCTTTCTCTTTGATATGTCGACTTCACTTCTCCCGAGATCGAGTAATTCATCAACCCTTGGATTTGAATACAGGAAAACATTTGTCGATCCACCGGTATGGAATGTTCTGTAAAATTGAATATCAGGTTCTATTGATCCGCTGTTCATAGAAATGAAGGCATCGAAATCGCTCTCACGCCACTTTTTGACGAATATACCCCATTCGACCAGGTTGATCTTCACTTTAACACCGATTTCCGCAAGTTGAGCTTGAATAACCTGCGCAACTTTATCGAAATTATATCTCTGTGATGCTACAATTTCGAACTCAAAACCATTTGGATAACCAGCTTGTGCCAAAAGCTCTTTTGCCTTTGCAGGATTGTATGTGTATTCATCAAAAGCCTTTGGTTGAAGTGCCCATGGCTGAACAGCTGGATTCAACGGGCCTGTTACTACTCCTTCGGAAAAAGCAACAGCTTTTATAATGGCTTCTCTGTTGATAGCGTAGTTAAGCGCATTTCTCACCCTTGGATCGTTCAAAGGTTTTCTCGTGGTGTTAATACCTATCAGGTAATAACTGAGTACCGGTGATCTGTAGATTTTGAATTTACCTTCTGGGAATTGCTTGAGATTCAATGGCTCATTGATCTTGGCTATATCAACATCGCCATTCTTCAAAGCCGCTACTCTGGAAACTTCTTCGGGCATGAAAACGATTCTGATTTCATCGAATTTGGGTTGATCTTTCACAAAGTAATAAGGATTTTTCTTCAAAATGATGTAATTCCCGGGTACATATTCGGCTAAATAGAATGGACCTGTTCCGTTTGTTTCAAGTTGCATATTTTTTCCAGATTCAACAAATTTTTTGGAAACTATTGAGCTATTCACGCCCGCGAAATTAGGTAAAAGTGCGCTTGCCATGGGTTTTTTCAGCTTGAACTCGATTTTGTTGTTGTCTATGGCTTTGATAGATTCGACATCTTGATAAAACGCGGCAGCAGGAGATTTTGTGTCCGGATCCAATATTCTTTGAAAACTGAAAAGCACATCCTCAACGGTTAAAGGAGTCCCATCGTGAAATTTCACACCCTCCCTGATTTTGAAAATAATTGTATAAGGATCCACAGCTTTGGCTTCTTCGGCAAGGTTTGGTATTAATCTCATATTTTCATCATATCTGAATAAACCATCGTAGATATTTTCCAAAACCCTGTGAGATGCGAAAGCTGTAACAAGGTGTGGATCAAGACCTACAGGTTCTGTTTCCATAGCGATAATCAATCTTCCATCAGCTGCAAAAATCCCAGCTACTGCAAAAACTGCCAGAATAGCTACCAAAAACTTCTTCATGAAAGCACCCCCTTTATGGTTTTCATTTTTCAAAAACACCAGTTGTTTTTAGTTCGATTTTGAATCTGTATTTGTCTCCTCTATAAATAGATCTGACAAATTCCAGGCATTTGTTAGCTGTAGTGTAAGTGTAACGTTTTCTAAGCAAAGCGCACAGGCCTGCTGAAACATTCAAATATTTAGCATCCATGCCAGATACTTGCGTGACCTCAAGAATCTCGTATGCCCTCAAAAGCGGCAATTTCAAATCTGCTCTTAAAAAATCATAGAGAGATTCCTTTGACATATCTCTTTTCAGGATATTCAGTAATCTGACATCAACAGAAGTATTCAAATAAGCACTTTCTATTGCCACGGGCTCTTCGTTCATATAACGCACTCGTTTCAGCAATATAACCATTGTCCCCTGGTCAATCGCAAATACCTCTGCAAGATCTGGTGGAACCTCCACCAATTTGTTTTCAAGAACGATGGATTTTACGGCGAATCCTTCTTCTTTCGCTTTGTCAGTGAAACCTTTAAGTACATTCATCTGCTCTTCTTCTTTCTTACCAGTGATAAAAGTACCTCTGCCCTTTGCTCTCGTTATAAAACCTTCTGATCTCAATTCCTCAAGAGCTCTTCTAACTGTTAATCTGCTCACATTATAGATTTGCACCAGCTCAGATTCGGGTGGTATTCTATCACCTGGTTTGTAGACACCATCAAGAATTTTCTGCCTCAAATTCTGATAAACTTTGTAATAAAGCGGAATGGGGTATTCTTTATCCATTTTCAATCCCCTTTCTCATAAATTTTAGCGATGTTTAAATAATAGCAAAAAACTTATCTAACTGCTATCTGTAAAGCTTTTCTAAGATTTGATTGATCTTGTAGTATTTTTCTGCATTCCTCGACATCATTTTTTGACAAAATCATCAATACCGCTACTTTCACATTGTAATCAGCTTTCTTTAAATAAATCTCTGCTGTCTGTTTATCTACACCTGTTATGTGAGTAACTATATTCTGAGCTCTTTCTCTAAGTTTTTCATTTAAAACCATAACATCAACCATGAGGTTGTCGTAAACCTTGCCCATCTTAACCATAACAGTTGTACTTATCATATTTAGAATCATCTTCTGCGCTGTGCCGGCTTTCATTCTCGTGCTGCCCGCTACAACCTCTGGCCCAGTTTCAGCAGCAATCACAACATCAGCGTATTCGGCCAGAAGAGGTTTTCTCACATTACATATCAGAGCGGTTTTACAACCACACTGCTTAGCATATCTTAAAGCACCTGCTACATAAGGTGTCCTTCCACTGGCAGCTATTCCAATAACAACATCTTTTTCAGAAGGTTTGTAGAAAAATAGATCATTTTTTCCACCTTCTTCATCATCTTCTACGCCTTCTACAGATTTTCCAAGTGCTTGAGTGCCACCCGCTATTATTGGAATAAATACACCCTCCTGCAGGCTGTAAGTGGGAATCAATTCAACAGCATCTACATATGCAACTCTACCACTCGTTCCAGCTCCTACATAAAATACGCGTCCGTTCTTTTCAAGGCAGTTTATACACATTTGGACAACCTTATCTATTTCTGCCAACACCTCTCTTATTGCGAGAGCCACAAGTGCGTCTTCTTCGTTAATGAGTTTGAGTATTTCGAAAGTATCTCTCGCATCAAGATTTCTTGTTTTGGGATTCACCATTTCTGTAGGTAAATTGGACAGACTCATTTGAACACCTCCACTGGTAATTCTCCAAGGGGTTTAATCTCTCCGAGCAAAACCTTAAAAAGTGCCCTTTGGGAAACCATTTCATAACTGTAAGAACATATAGAAGATGAGTTAACAAGAAAACAATCATACGGATTTCTCATTGCCACAACAAGCAACTGTCTGAAATTGCTTCTTGCCTGTTCGAGCAATCGACTCTGCCAGGTACTGAGATGAGCATTTTCCGTGAAAAAAACACATTTTTTACCTTTTTTCACCAATTTTGAATCTTTATCAACCACCAACAATTCACAACCAAATTTTTCTGACAATTCCTTCGCAACCCATGGAATACCCGTTTGAGTTTCCTGAACCTGAACAAGCCTGCTTGTTTTCACAGTGATCACACAATCATTCACAGATAACTCAAGAGGAATCATCTTATCTTCATCGCTCACAAGAGTTATAGATTGTTCTGCTATTTTGTCCATGATCTTTTCATGATCAGAAAAATCAAATGATATTTCATCGGGAAACGTTTTTAAATAGAATTTCTCTTTAAAATTTTTAATTCTTCCAAGAGATTCAGATAACCTTTTTTCAAGCTCAGGATTTTTCTTTATCTGCTCAAGTAAAGCTTTTTTGGCAGAAATTTGAGCCTGTGGTTCATGACATAAACTTAAAACATCCATACCTGATTTGAATGAATTAATCACCGCATCTTCAACAGACATAGCTTTTGTTATGCCACCCATCAACAGATCATCAGCCACAGCTATACCATGATAGTTCAACGTTTTTCTGAGCAAATCTGTGAGTATTTCTTTTGAAACCGTAGCTGGCAGCCTGTCTGGTTGCAATTGTGGTAAATGTATATGGCTCGGCATGATACTTTCTAAACCTTCTTTCATAAGCTCAACAAAGGGTATCAATTCCCATCTTTTGAGTTCTTCAAGAGATTTTTGCAAAACAGGCATATCTAAGTGCGCATCAACTTCCACACTTCCTTTTCCAGGAAAATGCTTACCGCAGGCTGCGACTGATTCCTCGCTTAAACCCTTGTAAAAAGCCTTGGCGAACTTTATCACTTTTTGCGGTGTGTCCCCAAAACTTCTCACTCCAATTCCCGGGTTATTCGGATTGTCATTTATATCAAGCACCGGGGCAAGATTCCACGTAATTCCAAGAGATTTCATTTCCAAAGCCAGAATCTTCCCAGCGAGATATGCATTGTTTTCATCTTTCGTCGCCGCAAGGGCCATCGCTCCACAGCTCACTGTAAATCCATTTCTAAGCCTTGTTACAATTCCTCCTTCCTGATCTATGGAAAAGACTACAGGCTTTTTGACAACTTTTCTGAGCTCTTTGATCAGCTGGTAAAGTTGCTCCGGAGATTCAATGTTTCTTGAAAAAAGTATGATAAAACCAGGTTTAACCTGCTCAAGAACGCGCGCAGTCTCATCAGTTAATTCCGTACCATCTATACCAACCATAAAAAGCTCCCCAGCAAGGCTTTCTAAGCTCATATCCATCCTCCTTAATGAATTTCTGGGATTATTATATCAGATATTCAGACAATATGTCTTTACATTATGGTCATTTATGGTATAAGATATGTACAGCAGATAGAGTGAGGTGTTATCAGCATGAAAATACTTGTTCTTGCAAAACAGGTACCGGACACAGATAGGGTAAAGATAGATCCAGAAACTGGAACCATGATTCGTGAGGGATTGGATGCTATTATGAACCCTCTTGACATGCATGCTCTTGAATTAGCATTGAATCTGAAAGAATCCCATCAGGCACATATAACGGTAATGAGCATGGGCCCAATGAATTGCGAGGAAGTTTTGAAAGATGCATACGCTCTTGGAGCAGACAGAGCAATACTTCTGAGCGATCCATTTTTTGCAGGTTCAGATACATGGGCTACCAGCTTTACTTTGTCTGAAGCAATTAAAAGACTGAATATCTCGTTCGATCTTGTTCTTTGCGGCGAAAAAGCCACCGATGGTGAAACAGGTCAGGTTGGGATAGAACTCGCTATGCTCTTGAACCTGCCTGTGTTAACCTATGTATCAAAATTCATAGCAATTGAAGAACAATCAATAGTGGCTGAAAGAACCACAGAAGATGCGTATGAGGTATGGAAGGTAAAACTACCAGCGGTTCTTGCAGTTTTAAGAACTGTAAGCGAGCCAAGACTGCCAACATTATCTGGCAAAAAAGCGGCGCTTGGTAAAAAAGTTGAGATATACACAGCAAAGGATCTCGGCTTTTCTCAGAACGAAGTCGGCCTAAGAGCTTCCCCTACAAGAGTCGTGAAAGTTTATAATACTAAATTTTCAAGAAATTGTTTCATATACTCAGGAAAAGATGTTTCAAAAGGAATAAAAGAAATCGTGGAGATTCTAAAGCCATACAAAGGAAGTGCAGTGAAATGATATGTGTGCTCAACGATCGCACTGATCGAACTACCCTGGAATTGCTAAGTAAATCAAACCAAATGGCAGAAAAAATAAATTCTCAGCTGATGCTTATATTGTGTTGCACGAAAAATCCAGATATAGACATTTTAAAAAAATATGCCGATAAAATAATCGTTCTGATTTTCGAAAAAATGGAAAGACTTTCACCTGAACCATTGATAGAGTATGTGGAAAAAACTGTCAGGGAATACAGTCCAACTATAATACTTGCACCAGCTACCACTTTTGGAAGAACTATTATGCCAGCACTCGCAGCTAAACTGAAAACAGGCTTAACGGCAGATTGTACAGAACTCGATGTCGATGAAAATGGAAACCTTTTACAAACAAGGCCAGCGATCGGTGGAAATGTCATGGCGACAATAATCACCCCAAATCACCGGCCTCAAATGGCAACAGTCAGGCCAAAAGTCTTTCCAATCTTACAGGTGAAAAAACAAAAATGCGAGATCATTTTCAAAAGAATTACCGAAACAACCGACAAATATCAATTGATAGGATTTACAGAGAAAAAAGAAGCGAAAATAGAAGATTCAGAGGTAGTAATATCTGTTGGAAAGGGACTCAGGAAAAAAGAAAATGTTCAGATAGCTGAAAAACTTGCCCGATTAATCAATGGAGCAGTTGGCGCAACAAGAGCCGTTGTAGATGCAAAATGGATCTCTTTTGATCACCAGGTTGGATTAAGTGGAAAAGTAGTCAAACCTAAAATCTACATTGCTGCAGGCATATCTGGTGCTGTACAGCACCTTGCCGGGATGCAAACTTCACAAATCATTATCGCTATTAACAAAGATAAATACGCTCCAATCTTCAAGGTGGCAGACATAGGAATAGTTTCAGATGCATGCAGTACCCTTGAACAGATAACTAAATACCTGGAGGATGAAACTAATGAATAGCATTATAGAACATCTCAGGAAAATCGTGGGCGAGGAAAATATTAAGACAGATGTTGAAGAACTCGAAAGATATTCGAAAGATGAGACAAGCGGTGTGAGGCCTCCTTTGCCAATGGCAGTTGTTTTTGCTAACAGTGCAAACGAAGTAAGTGAGATAATGAAATTTGCCTATAATCACAAAATTCCAGTCACACCAAGAGGCGCCGGCACAGGTCTGTCTGGTGGGGCTGTTGCTGAAAAAAATGGACTGATATTATCACTGGAAAAAATGAATCATATAATCGAATTTGACGCAGAAAATATGACTGTCACTGTAGAGCCCGGCGTCATAACAGACGAGATACAGAAGCTCGCTGAAGAACATGGCTTATTTTATGCAGGAGATCCTGCCAGCAGCGAAAGTTCTTCAATAGGTGGGAATGTGGCAGAGAACGCAGGGGGCGTAAAGGTATTAAAGTATGGTCCCACGAGCTATCATGTTCTTGGAATAGAAGTCGTTTTGCCCACAGGAGAAATAGTCCACTTTGGTGGAAAAATGATGAAAAATGTCATGGGATACGATATGATAAGACTCTTCATAGGAAGCGAAGGCACACTTGGAATAGTGACAAAAATAATACTCAGATTGATTCCAAAGCCAAAATATTCCGCTGTACTTCTCGCACCTTTTGAAAGCATTGACGATGCTGTTAGGTGCGTACCGAAAGTACTTTCTCAATCTGGAATCCTCCCTACATCTATAGAGTTGATGGACAAATATTCAGTACAGATGGCTTCCAGATTTCTGAACGAGGCCATACCTTATCAAGAAGCAGGATGTCACCTGATATTCGAGATTGATTCATCTGACAGGCAAAGCTTAATCAAACTGTATATATCACTCGGCGAGAAACTTCAGCAGATGGGAGCAATGGAAGTTTACATAGCAGATAACAGACATCAAAAGATGAAGATATGGAAATTCAGAAAGGCAATAGCTGAGGGAATAATTGCTTTCAGACCAGAACATTGCATGGAAGATGTAAGTGTTCCAATCAATGCCATACCCAGGTTGATCCAATCTACCTATCAGATAGCCAGAAAAAACAACATCGAAGTTTTAAATTTTGGCCATGTTGGCGATGGAAATGTCCATGTGACTTTCCTCAAACCGGAGTCAATGAACAATGAAAACTGGAAGTTGTCAACTGAAAAATCCTTAGAAGAACTCTATCAGATCACGGCGCAGTTAGAAGGAAGTATGACTGGAGAGCACGGTGTTGGACTAAAGAGAAAAAAATACCTGCCCATATTTTTCCGTCAGGAAGAAATAGACTTGATGAAAAAAATCAAAAAAGCGATAGATCCCGGAAACATTTTGAATCCTTCGAAATTATTTATGTCTTGAGTTTGAGTTTTTTGTTTATGACCGGAAAAGCATACCTGCACGTTACCGAACAAAGTATTACCGTTCCTCCCAGAAGGGCCCATTTTCCGGGCGTTTCTTTTGTGGCAATGAAAACCCAGACGGGATTTAAAATTGGCTCCAGAACAGGAACAAGTATGGCTTCAAGTGCAGTTACATGTTTTATTGCAATTGAGTACAGTATGTAAGATATCCCAAGCTGAACAGTTCCAAGAAGTATTATTCCCAAGAACCCTGATAGGGAAGGCAATGGTTCTGTCATAAAAGGAAGCGAAAACAATGCTGCAAAAATATTACCAAGAAAAACCGATTCTGTCGTTGAAGATTTCTTTTGTCTTCTTAAAAAAACAATCATGAAAGCAAAAGAAATCCCGCTCAAAATTGCAAATATATTGCCAAGCAAATTTCCGAAATCAAGCTCATCCAGAAAGAAAAGGATCATACCAGAGAAAACCAAACCAATTGTCAGCCAATCATATCTGTTTGCTTTCTCCTTTAAAAGCCATGAACCAAGCAAAGCAACATAAACGGGGGCACTGTATTGAAGCAATATTGCATTTGCTGCTGTTGTGAACTTGTTTGCCATCACAAACAAAATAACGACTCCTGCATAGAAAAAAGCTGCAAGTAATTGATCAATACTCCAGGTTAACCTGGGTTTTCTCAAATAAATAAGCATAACAATCGCTGCAATAGCGCTTCTTGAACCGGCTATCGCAATTGGATTCCAATCAACTAATTTTATCAACACTCCACCAAGGCTCCACAATATTGCCGTGATTACCAGATAAATAAAAGATGTTGATCTTCCCATATCTTTCATGATTCAATCATACTATCTTTATAGATCTCCAAAGTATCGACTTTGTTTCAGATATATCTTCATGAAATCTCAACAGCATTAGATGTTATCTTATTTATGTAGGAGGTTGGAGCGTGAAAGAAGCGATGATCGTTTATACATCCCGTGAAAATGCTGCAAAATTCCCTGAGCAATCCGGCTTCAAAATAACATTAGAAAAGTATCTGCTGAGGAGAAAAAAGCTTTATATGTCGAAATCAACTGTTTCCATCATGAACACGGAAAGAGGGAATTTAGCATTTGCATAAAAGAAAAGGCAGCGGAGAATGCTGTAAATCTTGATTCGCTGGGTAATTATTAAAGGAGGGAACAAAATGTACCCCTGGCACAGCAGATTTCACATGGGACTAATACATTTTATGGCTTATCCGGATGCGAAAACTGAAGAAGAGATATTGTCAACTGTGAAAAAAGTCCTGATAGACGAATTTTTTCAAGCTATTGAGATAAGTGCTCTGGTGGAAAAGCCAGTACTTGAAAAAATCGCGAAGATGTGTGAAATTGCAAAAGTGGAACTGTTGATTGCTGCTCAGCCACTGATTTTAGCAAAAGGATTAAATTTAAACTCTTTAAAAGAGGAAAATAGAAAGAAAGCCGTTGAGGAAATCAAAAACTCCATAGACAAAGCTTATCTAACAAAAGCAAAAGCCGTGGCACTGTTAAGTGGAAAAATGGTGAAGGAAGATCAACTTGAAGCGGCAAAAAAACAGCTTGTAAAATCTTTAAGAGAGCTCTGTCAATATTCACAGCAATTGAGCGAACAGTTTAACCACTCTGTCGGGATAAATCTGGAGATCTTTGACTGGTCAATAGACAAAAAAGCGCTGATCGGTCCGGCGCCTGTGGCCTTCGAGATAGCTTCATATGTAAGAAGCTATCATCAGAACTTTGGTTTAACTATTGATCTTTCTCACCAACCACTGGTGTTCGAAGATTCTTTTTACACAATACAATTACTCTCGCCATTTATCACGCATGTTCATATAGGAAACGCTGTTCTCAAAAAAGACCATCCTGCATACGGCGATCTCCACCCGAGATTTGGAATAGATCATGGAGCTAACGACGTTGAGCAATTAACTTACTTTCTAAAATCATTAGAAAAAACTGGTTACTTTGACAAAAAAACAGCCACAGAAAAACCCGTAATTTCCTTTGAGGTCAAACCACTTCCTGGTGAAGATCCCGATCTTGTTGTGGCAAACGCAAAAAGAATATTTTTATCTGCTTATGGAAATCTGTTAAAGTAATTTACTAATTGAAGGGAGGTATAAGGCTTGAAAAAACCAAAAGTTTTTGTAACAGCACAAATACCAGATGAAGGCTTAAAAATGATTTCCCAACACTGTGAAATGCAGATCGGTAACTACGACGGAGTTTTGCCAAAAGATGTTCTTATCGACAAAGTAAAGGGAGTGGATGGTATTCTCTGCCTCCTGGCAGATGTAATTGACAAAGATGTGATGGAAGCAGCAGGAAAACAGTTAAAGGTTATAGCAAACTACGCTGTCGGTTATAACAATATCGACATTGAAGAAGCAACAAAAAGAGGAATCATGGTAACAAATACACCGGGTGTCCTGACAGAAACAACAGCTGACCTTGCCTGGGCATTGATGATGTCAATTGCTCGAAGAATAGTTGAATCAGACAAATTTGTCAGAGAAGGAAAATTTAATGGTTGGCAGCCAATGCTTATGCTTGGGACAGATATCTATGGTGCAACCCTTGGAGTTGTCGGTTTTGGCAGAATAGGCCAGGCTGTAGCAAGGCGTGCATCAGGTTTCAACATGAGAGTTCTGTATTACAGCAGGAAAAGAGCTCCTGAAGATGTTGAAAAGCAATTGAACGCTTCTTTTGTAGATCTTTCCACACTGCTGAGAGAATCAGATTTCGTGACATTGCATTTGCCACTAACAAAAGAAACATATCACTTAATTGGAGAGGAAGAACTCCGGATGATGAAAAAGGAAGCTTATCTGATAAACACCGCTCGCGGACCAGTAATTGATGAAAAAGCTCTTGTTAAAGCTTTGAAGAATAAATGGATCAGGGGTGCTGCGCTTGATGTTTTCGAGAAAGAGCCACAAATTGAACCAGAGTTACTTGAACTGGATAATGTGATCCTCACGCCACATATTGGATCAGCATCTTATACAACGAGAACAAAAATGTCTGTCATGGCAGCTGAAAATCTTGTTAAAGCACTTTATGGAGAAATTCCACCTAATCTTGTGAATACAGAGGTGTTGAAAAAATAAGGGTGAGTTTTACTCACCCTTTTTCTTTTCTGAGGACCTCTTTAAGTTGCTTGCCTGTCTCCATGAAATAAAGTTTTTCTGAAATATTTGTTAGATGATCTGCTATTCTCTCCAAATGCCTGATTAAAAAGGCTTCCTCCAGGTACAATCTCATCATTCTTGGGCTTGTTTCTTTACATGCAAAATCAATGAGATTCTCGTGACCCCTGTTATGAAGAAAATCAACCTGATCATCTTTTTTCCACACTTTTATCGCAAGATCGAGATCTTTATGCTGAACAGCCTCGACTATCTCTTTGAACATTGTCAATATGATTTTTATCATCTCATTCAATGTCTTCCACGCTGTGAAACCTTCGACGCCCCTCTGGGTATGCCTGCTTAGCTGTGCGATATTTACACATTCATCGGCAATCCTCTCAAGATCCACTGAAAGACCTATCATTGCAACAACAAACCTCAAATCATCGGCAAGAGGCTGATATTTCCCGATTATATCGAATGCAGTTGTTTGAATTTTAAGATCGAGTGAATCAAAGTAATCATCCATATTTTCTATTTGCTTGATAACATGCTCATCACCAGATTGAATAGCATAAAGGGTCTTTTCAAATAGATTTTCAACACCTGTTATAAACTCAGCAAGTTTCTCATTTAAAAAAAGCATTTCCTTCTCATAATGTATAGTTCTACCTGTCATCTACACCTCTCCTTCAACCTATCTTACCAGTTAAAAATTGCCGCGTCATTTCATGAGTTGGAGTTTTAACAATCTGTGATGTCACACCGTATTCTACCAGACGACCCTGATATAAAAACATCACTTCATCACTTATCCTAAGGGCCTGCCCCATACTATGCGTTACAATTACCACCGTGTATTCCTCTGCTATAGTTTCGAGAAGTCTTTCAATCTTAGTTGTTGCAATGGGATCAAGTGCCGATGTTGGTTCATCCAGAAGTATCACCTCTGGTTCAACAGCAAGTGCTCTTGCTATGCAAAGTCTTTGCTGCTGGCCCCCCGAAAGCTGGACTGCGGGTTTTTTTAATTTATCTTCAACTTCATCCCAGAGAGCGGCTCGTTTCAAAGCATTTTCCACCTTTTCCCTTATCAAATAACGATCCTTTATGCCCATTAACCTGAGCCCATATGCAACATTGTCAAATACCGACATTGGAAAAGGGTTAGGCCTCTGAAAAACCATGGTCACTTTTCGGCGATACTGTGTTAGATCTTTGATCTGGTATATATCCTGTCCTCTGTAAAAAATCTGACCGACCATTGAAAATCCATCAACAAGATCATTTAATCTGTTCAAGCACCTTAAGAATGTACTTTTTCCACAACCAGACGGGCCCATAATCGCAGTTATCCTTTTAGATTTTATCTGCACATTGATATGATCAAGAACTCTGTGGGTATCGTAATATGCGCAAAGATCCTTTATCTCAAAAATAATTTCATCCATTTCTATGCCTCCTTATTATTTGAACAATGGAATAAATCAAAATCATAACAATTGTCATCAAACTCGCCATTCCATGAGCCATCCACTGGGATTTCTGCCCAAGATTCATAACAATCGCGTAAATACTCGTTGGTAAAGACATTATTGGATCAGTAAGCCTCCCAGGAAGCCTTGTGGCATAAAAAACAGCTCCTGTGATCAAAATCGGTGCTGTTTCACTGAAAGCCCTCCCGAGTGTAAGCATCAAAGTGGTTAAAAGACCACTTTTACCCGATTTCAGAACCATCATGGTTGTCTGAACTTTGTTTGCACCAAGGGCAACAACACCTTCGCGGAGTTCCCTGGGAACAGCTCTGAGAAATTCAACGGCATTATTTATAAAAAAAGGTATCGCCATCGTTGACAAAGTTAATGAAGCCGATATCAAAGATGTTCCAAATCTTAATCTGACACAGAAGAAACTCAACCCAAATAGCCCGTAAACTATCGATGGGATGCTGTTCATAGTACCTGCAAGAGATTGAAGAAAAACAGAGAAACGCTTTGGTGCAAATTCACTTATAAATATCGACCCCAACAATCCAAGAGGTATTGTCACAAGAAAAACGAAAACCATTAGGAGAAAAGAGCCTATTATAGAAGGAAATATTCCACCTTCCGCCATTGCTGATCTGGGAAACTCGGTGAAAAAACCTGGTCGAAAGAAGGCATTTATACCAGGGATGATTATGAGCAATATAACTGCTACCATAACAGCAAGAATACTGTAGCTTATCAATCTGAAAAACCACTTCATTCAATCAACCCCTTATCCATCTTTCTCGCCATCTTACTATGTAATTTGCAAGCACGGTCAGGAGCAATGAAATAATCAGAAGCAGAAAACCTATGAAAAACAACGCACTGTAATGCACACTCCCAATTTCAACCTCCCCCATTTCACTTCCAAGAGTTGCTGTTAAAGGCCTTATAGGATCAAAGAAAGATTTGACAAGCATATTACTTCCGCCCGAAACCATAAGTACTATCATTGTTTCACCGAAAATCCTGTTGAATACATTCATCATAGAATTAACAATACCAGGCATCGCATACCTCAGTTCGACAACCATAACTGATAACTGCTTCGCTCCAATTGCCACGGCAGCATAGGAGATCTCCTTTGGGACTTTTTCCAGTGACTGATATGACAGACTAATCATGAACGGTAAAGTGAACACAGAAAGCATTAAAGAAGCGTTCAAAAAATTTTGCCCTGTCCAGGCCCCTACTTTTAGAAGAACTGGGGCAAGAACAACTACGCCAAAAAATCCGAGAACGACTGACGGTATTCCGCTGACAAATTCAAAAATTCTGAGCATAAATTCTTTTTCATTTTTTCCAGCATAACTATGAAGATAAAAAGCAACTATAATGCCGATTATCCACACAACAACACTCGTCCAGATAGTTAGCAACAAAGAATTAAGGAGCATGGTTCTAATACCAAACTCTGGTTCATCCCACACGGGAAACCAGTTTGCGGAAAAAAGGTCTGAACCTACTTCTTTGATCGCCTTGAGGGATTCAGCAAAAAGAAAATACACGATACCAAAAAGCGCGACTGCCACGAGTATGGCAGCCATAAAAACTATCAGAGAAAAAAGAAACTGGCCTGTTTTCCTCATTATCTACCTGTTCCATAAGCTGGTATATAGCCAGCTTTTTCAACTATTTTCTGTCCCTCAGGCGATAAGATAAACCTTATATAACTTGCCACAATACCTTTTTCAGGCCATGCGTTACCAAAACGGCTTAAATCAAAAAACACAAACAGAGGTCTGCTCAAAGGATATTTTCCAGCGAGAACATTTTGTACTGATGGTTCTATGCCATCAATCTTTAATGCTTTAACCTGATCGGTAACATAACCCATACCTGTGTAAGCAATCGCGTATGGGTTTCTCGCGACACTCTCAATTTCTGCCTGTGTTGATTCAACCATCTGAATTCTTGGCGAAAGTTTGTCCCCTTTCAAAACCTTTTCCAGCCATACCTCAAATGTTCCAGAAGCAGTGTTTCGAGAATAGGCAACAATCGTCTTTTTTGGTAATTTCGAATCAATTTGACTCCATTCTGTTATCTGACCGGTGTAAATTTTGTAGAGTGTATCGATGGATATAGAATCAATTCCCAGATCTGGATTAACTATAACAGCGATACCATCGTATCCTATCACCAGCGGGACAAAGTATTTTTTCTGTTCATGCATGGCCTCAATTTCACTTGACTTTAAAAACCTGCTTGCGTTAGCGATATCAGCTGTCTGATTCATCAAAGCCTTGATGCCTGTGCTTGAGCCTGCTCCTTCAAGAGTTGCCACCACATCTGGATACATTTTCTGAAATTCTTCAATCCACAGCTGTGCAATTGGATAAATAGTGTTTGAGCCCTTAATTACAAGGGTTTCTCCCAGAATAGCTATTGCTACCAGCACTAACAAAAACACAGAAATCTTTTTCACAAATAACACCTCCTTCTGTTTTCTCCCAATTCTTTTATGCCGCAGGGATTTCGAAAGGTTATGAAAAAGTATCAAAACTTTTTAACATCTTCATGGCATTATTCAAATGGAGGGATTCTATGGCTTCGATACTTGTAGTAGAAGACGAACAAGATGTCAGTGATGTTATATGCAGGTATCTAAAACTGGATTCTCATGAGGTAAAAACCGCAGATTCCATTGAAAAAATGTATGATTATATCGAAAAAGAGTGTTTTGATTTAATTGTGCTTGATCTAATGCTACCTGATGGGGATGCGATGGAAGAAATACCCACAATTCGTGTTATGTGCCCCAAAACCTACGTAATAGTTTTGACAGCTCTAAGAGAAGATAGAAATAAAATTCTCGGTCTTGAAATGGGAGCAGACGATTATGTGACAAAACCGTTTCATCCAAGAGAGCTGGTCGCGAGAGTCAGAGCCATGCTTAGGAGAAAAAACATGTTTGCTGAACGTGAACTAACACACAAAGACATGAAATTGCTCGTAAATGAAAGAATTCTGCTGATAAACGACGAATCTGTGGAGCTTTCAGCAAAAGAATTTGAGATTCTTTTGATGTTTTTTGAAAACCCTAAGAAAGTCTTTACCAGAAGCGAAATATTAGACAATGTCTGGCAAAACGAGGATAGGAGTGAGAGAATTGTAGACGTGTACATGAGTTTACTCAGAAAAAAACTCGGCAAAGAGAGGCTGGTGACTGTGCACGGTGTCGGATATAAACTGGCATGAGATAGCTGAAAAATATAAACCCTTAATGGTTCTCAAACCAGATGTGATAATTTTTTATCCAAGCAATGGTGGCATCTTTGAGGAAAAACAAATTTTGAGCGATTCAAAGACATTTTTCGTAAATGCAGTGGCGCATGAATTATTTACACCAATAACAGCATTACTGGGATTACTTCAAATAGCAAAAGAAGGTGAATATGTTCAGGAAACGCTTGGAAAAATGGAAAAACATTTAAAACGAATGCAAAGAATAATTGAACAGCTGGTACTACTCTCAAAACTGGAACAGCAGGAGTACATTCCGGAGAAAGTCAAAATAAATTTGAAAATATTGATAGATGAAGTGATTTCGGAATACGACAAAAAAATCAAGCAAAAAAATCTCTTCGTGCATATCAAAGTGAACAAGATCATAAAGACTGACACAGAGGCACTCAAAATAGCTCTGGCAAACTTGATTTCTAACGCAATTAAATATTCGAATCAAAACGGAGACATTATCATTCACGCCAAAAAAGACACCCTGATTATCGAAGATAAAGGAGTTGGAATTCCTGAAGAAGATCTCAAGAATATAACGGCCCGTTTTTACCGGGCAAGTAACGCGAGAACTTTCTCCGGTTCTGGCCTTGGGCTTGCTATTGTTAAACACATACTCAGGAAATTGTCTTTATCGTGGGCTATTCACTCCATCGTCGATAAGGGGACAAAGATTTTTCTCGAAATTCCATAATATAACAACTCTAATAGCATTTAAGGTGGGGTTTTCACCAGAAAGCTCTTTTTTATTTTCGCTTCCTCACACTTAAACTCCAAAATCCAATTTGCATTGAAAAAACAAAACTGATAAACTTATTTTTGAGTTACATAAGTAAGTTACATATGTAACCACACATAAGGAGGGGTGAATATGAAGAAGACAGTTTTGTGTTTATTCCTGGCAATTGTGAGCGTTCTAAGTTTCTCGAAGACATTGACGATATGGATAGGAGGACAGGTTGCAGAGCTTGACGAAACATGGAACTCTGTCATTAAAACTTTTGAAGAAAAATACGGAATATCTGTTGAAGTTCAGTTATTTGGTTTTGACACCTATTACGACAAACTCGTCACAGCACTGCAGGCTGGAAAGGGTCCAGATCTTGCTTTTGCAGACCTTGGTGGCTGGGTCCCAACCTTTGCAGAAAAGGGCTGGCTTGAGCCGATGGAAGAACATCTTAAAAACTGGGAAGGGACTGCTCAGATATGGCCGAATCTATGGCCTACTGTGACTTACAAAAAGATCAGATATGGGTTACCATGGTATACAGATTGCAGACTTTTACTTTACAACAAAGCAATGTTTGAGAAAGCTGGCCTCAACCCGGATAATCCTCCAAAAACATGGGATGAACTTCTGGATGCGGCGCTGAAAATTACAGATACGAAAAATAGGATATATGGCTACGGTGTCAGCGGTACTAAAACAGAGCATACCACCCTTGGATATATGATGTTTCTGTACGCCGCAGGTGGAAAACTTCTAACAGATGACTATTCAAAAGCAGCTTTCGATTCACCTGAAGGGCTTAAAGCGTTGAAATTCTACACAGACCTTGCAAAAAAATACAATGTTAGCCCAAACGCTATTCAGTATCATGAAGATGATTACCGAAATATGATGGCACAGAACCGTGTTGCCATGGCAATAGGTGGTCCATGGTCATTCCCGTTGATTGAAGCTGCCAACCCAGATATTGCTGGAAAATACTCGGTAGCACTTCATCCATATGATGCAAAACCTGCAAGTGTCCTTGGAGGATGGGCTTTGGTTATTCCAAGCTCAAGTCCAAACAAAGAAGATGCCTGGAAACTTGCAGAATACCTGACAAGTTTTGATGTTTGGATGAAATGGGTAGAGGAAAAAGGCGGTCCCATGCCAACAAGGATGGACGTATGTAAGAAATCCAAGCTTGCTAATGACGTTAAATGGCAAATAATATTTGAAACTTTCCCACATGCAGTAGCAAGACCTCCTATTCCTCAGTATCCACAAATATCAGAACAAATTCAAACAATGGTACAGAGAGTTTTACTTGGCGAACTCACACCAGAGGAGGCTATTAAAATAGCAGCAGAAAATGTTAATAAAATACTTGGAGCGAAGTAAACTATAAATCGGGCGGGCTTGTCCCGCCCATCAGTCAGGAGTGAGAGGTTTTGAAAGAGGGAAAAATCGCGCTCAGGATGGTTTTGCCTTATGTTATTGTGATAGTTCTTTTCGTAATATTTCTGACAATCTCAAATATTGTGATGAGTTTCTCAGATGATGGTAAATTCACTTTTAAAAATTACCTTGATATCTTCAAAGACCAGATTTTTTACAAAGCCATTAAAAACACTGCTGTATGGGTTTTTGGAAGTGTCCTGGGTCAGATTTCTCTTGGACTTGCCGTTGCTCTCTTGCTCAATCAGATCAAACGAGGACAGGTGTTCTTCAGAACAATCATTCTAATCCTTCCGTGGGCAACTCTGGATATTGTCGCTGGTGTCATGTGGAAATGGATGTATAACGATATGTACGGTGTGCTGAACGATCTTCTTATGAAAGCCGGAATTATAAGAGACTACATAGCCTGGCTTGCCACTCCGAATATGGCAATGGTTTCTGTTATTATCGCGAATATCTGGAAGGGATTTTGCCTTTGTGGAATGTTTTTTCTGGCTGGTATTCAGACAATTCCTCAGGAGCTTTATGAAGCAGCAGAAATAGATGGGGCAAATGCATACAGACGATTTTGGAATGTCACCATACCCCAGTTAAAACCCGTGATGATGACCACATTAATGTTAACCATTATATGGACAATAAATTATTTCCCTTTGATCTACGTAATGACTGGTGGTGGGCCAAATTACGGGACTGAAACAATTGTGACTTATATTTATAGACTCAGTTTCAGGTTTCTGGAATACAATAAATCCGCTGCTCTGTCTAACATTTTATTTCTGTTAGTCTTTCTGATAGCATATCTTTTCACAAGAAATATGTCAAAGGAAGTGGCTGCTTGATGAAAAGAAGTACTAAGAAGAAAACAATAAGGATTGTTTCATATATTCTGCTCGGCGTTATATCATTTGTCATAGCTTTTCCTTTCATATGGCTTGTTCTGACATCTTTTAAAACATATCAGGAAATATATAGTTACCCGATAATGTACCTTCCGAAAAGTTGGACTACTGAACATTATCATAAAATATCAAATCTGGACTTCAAAAATTACTTTTTTAACAGCATAATTGTTGGCACTGGTACAATGATTTTTTCTTTATTGATAGGCCTCTTCCCGGCTTACGCTTTTTCACGATATTCATTCAAATGGAAAAACACTTTACTTATAAGCGTTTTGATCTTTCAAATGTTTCCGATGATAGTTTTCTTGGTACCGATATTCAAGTTTCTCGACTGGATAAAACTCCTTGACACACATATTGGTTTAATCTTAGCTTATATTCCATTCACCACACCTATAACCATTGTATTTCTCAGGAGCTTTTTTCTATCAGTTCCAAAATCCCTTGAAGAAGCTGCACTCATAGATGGATGTACTCGGACGAAAGCTTTTCTAAGAATTATATTTCCGGTAACTCTTCCTGGCATTGCGGCAGTAGGAGTATATGCATTCTTGTTTGCGTGGAGTGAGCTTTTGTACTCAATGTCTTTACTGACAAGCAAGGCACTCCAGACAATACCAACATTTCTCTCAGTATTCGTTGGCCAGTATCAAACTCGCTGGGGACCTTTATTTGCAGGTTCTGTGTTTGCTACATTGCCACCACTTGTTGTATTCATATTGTTGCAAAGATATTTCATTTCAGGACTTGTCAGCGGGGCGGTGAAGGAATGACAATAAGTGATGACTTACTGTTTGAAGTGGCATTCGATTACTATGTAAAAAACATGCTACAGAAGGACATTGCCAGAAAACTTGGCGTATCAAGGGTTCAGGTTAGCAAATACTTGAAAATGGCTGTTGAAAGAAAGATAGTCCGTATAGAAGTAATACCACCGAAAATACCAGAAAAACTCGAAATAGAATATGCAAAATTGTTCAAGGAAAAATTTGATTTGAAAAAATTGCTGCTTACGAATAGCCACAGTAACAATCAACTCTTGCTTCAATCTCTCGCAAGAAAAGCCTGGGAGTTTTTATCCGGTCTACCTGATGAATCCCTTAACATAGGCATAGGCTGGGGAACCACTATGTACACACTCGCGACATACGAATACAACCTGCAAAAGCATAACTGGAAAATAGTTCCTCTATCTGGGGGAACTTTCAAGTTATCTGACAGGCATTTTGATTCAAATTTCATAGCACAGAATTTTGCAGAGCGCCTGAATGCGAAATCGATTCCTGTTTACTTTCCATTCCTTATGGATAACATCGAGCAAAAGCAGCAATTTCAAAATACAGAAGAATTTACTTTTATAAATTCGATGTGGAACAACCTGGATATAGTTATTTGCAGTGTTGGGTACTCAATATCCCGTTCACCGCTCTTCCGACAGAATGTTTTCGATGGATCAACTCTGAACACGCTTGAAAAACTCAAGATTGTTGGCGATGTCCTGACACATTATTTTGATATCAATGGAAAAATATATGATCTGGATTTCATGAAAAAAGTAAATAATATAACTTTTGAGCAATATATGAAATCCAGACTAAAAATTGTTGTTGCTGGAGGTTTTCATAAAATTGAAAGCATTGCTGGCCTGCTCAAGGGAAAGCTCACCGATGTGCTGATAACAGATATAAACACCGCAAAAAATGTTATCGAATATGCTGCGGAAAGAGATTGGAGGTAGACCTGTGACAATCCAGATAATGAATCTAAACCCATGTTACGATCACTGGGTTATAATATCAAACCCTCCAAAAACTCCAAATGTTCTGAGAGGCGATTCAATAGTAAAACTGGTTGATGGCAAAGGTTTAAACATAGCACGGGTCTTCAGAACACTTGGTTTCGAAGATTACGTATGTTTAAACATATTAGGAGGAGATGTGGGTAAGATAATTTCTTCTAAATGCAGAGAGGAAAATCTCAAGACAGTAGAGTTCTGGATAGAAGATGAAAATAGAATCAACACAGCGGTTGTTTACGAATACGAGAAAAAGATGGTCATGATAAATGAACCCGGACCATTTATAAAAAAAAGAGAAATAGAAGAATTTATCTCATTTATTACCTTCTCGCTAATTCCAGAAAGTACTGTGGTGATCTCAGGCAGCGCTCCAAGAGGTTTCGGAACAAAAGACATGTCGAAAGTAGCACAGCTTATAAAAGAGAAATCATGCAGGCTTATGGTAGACATATCCGGCGAATGGTTAAAAGAACTGGTCAAGTATGAACCTGAAATGGTTAAAGTAAATGCCGAGGAATTGAAAATAGCCTTTGAACTGGAGGACATAAGTTTAACACAACTCAATAAGTTGAGAAAAACTTTCAACATAGAAGTTCTGTGTATTACAAAAGGGAAAGAAGGATCGACAATTTTAAGTGAGGAGGCAATTTTTCATGTAAAACCGAAAATCGTTTACTCGGATTTTTCCGTTGGCTCTGGGGATTCTTTCTTTGCTGGATACCTGTACAGCGAAGCTTTGGGAAAATCACTCAGAGAAAGGTCTATTTTTGCGACAGCATGCGGCATGGCCAATACTCTAAGATATGGAGCTGCTATTTTCAATATCGAAGACCTGGAGAGTCAACTTCCATTAGTTGAGATACTGGAGGAATAATTATGAAAGCTTATGCAGGTATAGACATCGGTACCACCAATACCAAAATAATGGTTATCACAAAAAATGGCATTGAAAATGTATTCAAAGTAAAAACACCAAAAAACGTTATCAATGGAGTTGAGTATTTCGATCTTGATAAACTTGAACACGCTATAGAGAAAGTACTTTGTCAGATCAAAGACAGGTGGAGTTTAGCAGGGCTTTCATGCACAAGTGTTGGTGAATCAGTCGTAGCGGTATCACGTGGCAAAAAACTGTATGATCCGATAGTTTGGTATGATACATGTACAAAGCCACTTCAGGAAAAATATAAAGACACAGTTGAGACACTTGCCCCTTATGAAATCTCAGGTTCAAGGGATATCTATTATTTTTCGCTGTACAAAATACTGTACATGTATGAAAAGTCGATAGTCAAACCTGACCAGGTTGAACACTGGCTTCCAATCTCCTCTTACATAACTTATAAATTAACACGAAAACCTCTCTGGGACATGACTCAGGCATGCCGAAGTCACATGGTAGATATACACCGTCGAAAATGGAATGAGGAGTTGTTGAAATATTTTCAAATTGACCCAGATCAACTTGGAGAACTGCATTATACTGGGAGTTTTGCTGGGCAATGGGAAAATGTGCCCGTTTTTCTATCTGGGCATGATCACCTCACGGGAACATACGGATTAACATCTCTTTTTGGAAGCGAAATAATTTACGACTCAATGGGAACAGCCTCTCTGATAACCGCTATAGCTCACGAAAAAGATAAAAATATGCATATGAAATCTCCCTTCATGAAAAACGGTGGACTTGTTGGAATTGCTTTCGAAGATAAGCAATATTATCTCGCTTCAGGCGTCAGGTATCATGGAAAACTAATTGAATTAATTCTCAAGATTTTCGGGATGAAAACATCATCGAAAAGATTCATTGAGTTGAACGAGCAAATAAGTGTTCTGCCTGTAAAATTACCTTTTTATATTTATTCAAACGGTGACAATATAGTTGGAGAAAACGCAGATGGAATAAATTTTCTCAAGATACCTGCAAGCTGCTCCCAGATAGAGATGCTTCAATCCGTTTACCTCTATCTATGCTACACAAGCAGATTGACTGTTGAGAACCTCGAAAAATTTGTTGGGCAATTGCCTGTAATCGCTGGTGGAGGTTTGACAGACAACAAAACTTTTATATCATATAAAGCTTCCATGTTAGGCAAAACCATTTATTATCTCAACACTGCAGAGTTGACCGCTCTTGGTGCTGCAATATCTGCGATCAGAGGTGCAAATGATTTTCAAATGATCGAATACTTGAGAAAAAAGATCCATTTCGAAAAAGTTTTTCCAAATAAAGAATTGTCAGAAAAAATGAATGAGCTTTATAAAGAAATCCAAAGAGGTTATGAAAGATTGATCAAGGAGGTAGAATAATGCTGACTACTCTGAAAGAATTACTACAAGTTGCATACAGATCTAACTACGCCATTCCTGCTTTTAATATTCACACTTACGAAGATGCCGTAGCAATAATAAAAGGTGCGGAAGAAATGAAATCCCCTGTCATACTGATGGCTTCTCCAAGCGCAATAAAACATCTCGGTGTGGAAATAGCCGCATTCATGATGAATGAGCTGGCGAAGAAGACATTTGTGCCAGTAGTTTCTCATCTGGATCACGCCAGAGAGCTTGATATTATTTTCAGAGCAATGAAAGCTGGGTTTACATCTGTTATGTATGATGGATCAGATTTATCGTTTGAACAAAATGTACGTAACACACAAATTGTGGTGAAAGTTGCCAGATCGCTCGGTATATCTGTAGAAGCCGAGATAGGAAGAGTAGGAAAATCAGAGGATGGAGAAGAAATCTCCCAAATTCTCACAGAGCCAGCTGTGGCAAAGGAGTTTTTCCAGAACACCGAAGTAGATGCCCTTGCAATAGCTGTAGGAACAGCACATGCAATGCAAAAGCAAGAAGCACAGATAAATTTTGAAAGGATCCAGCAGATACAAAATGTTGTTGATGTACCACTGGTTTTGCATGGTTCAAGCGGAGTAACTGATGAAGATCTCAAGAAAATAAGCAGAATGAATTTTGGAAAGATAAACATAGGAACTGTTCTTAAGACAGTTTATGTCAAAAAAATCAGGGAAATTTTGAGTTCAAACCCACAGCTTAAAGATCAGCTCACATTGCTCAATGCTGCATCAAAAGCTATCACAGAAACAGTAATACACAAAATAGAGCTTCTTGGAAGTTCCGGAAAAATTTAAGCCTTTAGATAATTTGTGATACGATGGAGACGGAGGTGGTGGTGTGGATCGCCCAGTAATAAAACTTGACGGCGATTCAGTTGTTTATGCAAGACAACTTGCAAAAGAGATAACAGATGAGGTCAAAAACGAACTGATTGATCATTATTCCACCGTCTCTGTCGAGCGAACAGTTCTGAGATTTTTTGGTGTGGATGGAGTAACGAGAGATCAAATTCCTTTAGTCAACGTGGTAGTCGACAAACTTAAAGAATGGAGTATGCTCGAAGACGGTGTAGCAAAACCTGTAGTTAATGCAATGATCGTACTGGAAAAAAGTGCTCAGGAGATATGTGAAGCGATTTCAGATGGCCTGGATCTTAGAACTTTACCCGATGCACCATTTTATAAAATCGAATCGAAAATGCGCGAGCTTTCAAAGGAAGCTCTTGATAAATTAGAGAAAAAAAGCAGTCAACGAAATGATTTACTCAAATTACTGGGTGATCCACCAAAACCATACAAATATCTTATAGTAGCAACAGGGAACATATACGAAGACGTTGTTCAGGCAAGAGCTGCCGTTTTTCAGGGAGCGGATATAATCGCTGTGATAAGGTCAACTGCACAGAGTTTGCTTGACTATGTTCCTTATGGTGCCACAACAGAAGGCTACGGTGGCACATACGCCACTCAGGAAAATTTCAGAATCATGAGGCAGGCTCTTGATAATGCTGCCGAGAAAGTCGGCAGATATATCCGTCAGGTAAATTACGCTTCAGGGCTTTGCATGCCAGAAATTGCTGCTATTGCTGCTATGGAAGGACTCGATATACTCCTGAATGATGCAATGTACGGCATATTATTCAGAGATATAAACATGATCAGGACATTCACCGATCAATACATCTCCAGGTTAATCTGTGCATTTGCTGGAATAACTATCAATACTGGAGAAGATAATTATCTCACAACAGCCGACGCTATTGAAAAAGCTTACACAGTGACAGCTTCGCAATTGATTAATGAACAATTCGCACTGAAGGCAGGAATGAAACCAGAATTGATGGGCCTTGGACATGCTTTTGAAATCAACCCCGATATTGAGGACAGCCTTTTGTATGAAATAGCTCACGCAATGCTGGCACGCGAATTGTTTCCCAATTGTCCTATAAAGTACATGCCCCCAACGAAGTTCATGACTGGAAATATATTTAAAGGCTATGCCCTGGAAACCCTTTTTAATCTCGTGTCAGTTATGACAGGACAGAGTATTCAGCTTCTTGGAATTTTGACTGAAGCAATACACACACCACACCTGCAGGACAGATACCTTGCACTTGTAAATGCAAATTATGTTTTCAAAGCTGCTCGCCATCTTGGCAGAGAAATTCTTTTTAAAGAAAAAGGTTTCGTAGAACAAAGGGCAAACACAGTCTTGAGGCAGGCTGTTAACCTGCTTGAACACGTGAAAGAAGTAGGGTTGCTGAGAGCAATAGAAGAAGGGCAGTTTGCCGACATATCCCGAAAACCAGACAGTGGTAAAGGTTTTGAGGGCGTGTTTAGAAAATCTGAAAACTATATAAACCCTATTCAGGACGAACTTGAAAATCGCCTGGGGGTGAAAAAATGATCGACCTCAGAAATATAAGACCATATGGAGATCAAACAAATGATGGCGCCGTCCAACTTTCTTTTACTCTTCCTTTAGAGTATGGGCCTCTTGCACGGGAGGTTGCAAAGAAATTCTGTGAAAACCTCGGTTTTCAGGACATAGTTATAGCAACGATGGAAGATTTAGGTGAGAATTTCACATTTTTTGTCGTTTACGGAAAAACAAATATGTCAATAGATGCAACCGCGATAAAGGTAGTCGCTCCGAAATTCAAAAAAATGTCCCGTGACCAGCTTGATGAACTTGTGGAAAAGGAGTTTGGCAGGAAAATAGTTGTCGTTGGAGCAACTGTTGGAACCGATGCTCACACAGTAGGACTTGATTCAATCTTAAATATGAAAGGTTTTCACGGAGATTACGGGCTTGAAAGGTACCGGGCATTTAAAGTTTACAACCTTGGAGCTCAAATTTTGCCTCTTGAGCTTATCAAAAAAGTACGTGAAGTTCATGCAGATGCCATTCTTGTATCTCAAGTTGTCACGCAGAAAAATGTCCACATAAAACATTTGACAGAACTTATAGATATGCTCTATGCTGAGGGCATAAGAGATAGTTTACTGGCAATAGTTGGTGGGCCAAGAATCACACACGAATTGGCCTTAGAGCTCGGTTATGATGCTGGCTTTGGTGCTGGTACGCTGCCAAGCGACGTGGCAAATTTCATTGTTCAGGAACTTTTGAAAAAACGCTTTCGATAAGCTTTTTAGCGTACTCTTCTTCAGATTCGTCGGTGATCACTCCATCGAGTTTTGCGCAATAAAGTTTCTCGAGGATATCACCGACGAGTCTGCCTGGTTTTAGATTAAAATTTTTTACCAGATACCCGCCGTTGACCTTCAATCTTGTGCCTTTCACTTTTTCGAGGAACTCTTTCAAATATTGCTGAGCCTGTGAATCAAGATAAGAAGCCACATAGCAAAAGGCCTCTGATGAGAAACTCTGTGTTACTCTGTATATATCTGAAAATTCCATATGAAGTGAAATCATTTTGGAAAGCGGTACGATCATTTTTTTGATTACTTTCAATTCTGATACAAAACAATGTGATAAACCATATCTCTGCCTAATTTCTTCCAGCAAATTTTCGCTGTGATATTCGAGAAATACGTACATAACTGCGTAAAATCTATTCAATTTTTCAAAAAAATTCTCCGCCCATGGTAAAAACATGAACAGCGCCCTCAGTTTTTCTTCCATAGAACTTGTGTAAAAAACACCCGGGAACATGTGCTTTATAACCTCAAAATCAGAAAGTCTCTTCAAGGCTTCAAAAACACTTTTCTCTTCAAGTATTTTCTCAAACTCTTGCCTCAATCTCTGCCCACTGACTTTTTCCAGATACCCCTGATGAACCGCATCGAGCATCAATCTGGCTGTTTGCTGCTCTATTTTGAAACCAAAACGTGTTTCAAATCTGACAGCTCTGAGAATTCTTGTCGGATCTTCCACAAAACTCAATGTATGAAGACACCTTATGAGCTTGCTATCTAAATCTTTCTTTGCACCAAAGAAATCTATCAACAAACCAAAATCTTTCTGATTCAATTTTATCGCCATGGCATTTATGGTGAAATCTCTTCTGTAGAGATCTTTCTTTATGGTGCTTACCTCAACCTGAGGTAATTCTGTAGGAGCTTCGTAGTATTCGGTTCTTGCAGTCGCTACGTCTATTCTTAAACCATCTTTGCAAAAAAGAGAAGCGGTGAGAAATTTTTCATATTTCACCAATTTGGCATTCAACTTCCTCGCAGCAAGATCGGCAAGTGAAAGTCCGTCTTTTTCAACCACTATATCGATATCGTAATTCGGATTTCCCATTAAAAGATCTCTCACAAAGCCTCCAACTGTGTAAACTGGTAATCCTATTTCGTCACCAAATCTTCCAAGCTGTCTCAGAAGAATAGATATTTTCTTTGGCAAATTGCTCAACATTATATCTCTGACATTCAAAAATGTGGTCTCAACAGTTTCGTGAACGGCTTTTCTTTGAATAGAACGTACCGCATTTGAGAAACTCGATCTCATGACATCTGTTCTTGTGATGATACCCACCAGAATTCCATTCTCTACCACCGGTATTCTGCCTATGTCATTCTCTATCATAATCTGTCTAATCTTGTTCAATGGAGTCTCTGGTGACACAACTATCAATTTGCCTGACATAATGGATTTAACAGGATGTTTTTGCAAACCGTGATTCATCGCCCTATCAACAGCTTTTTTCGTAACAATACCAACAAGTTTATTATCTTCGATCACAGGCAAACCATTGTGCCCTGTTCTCTCCATTATCTTGTTCACTTCGGATATACTCATTTCAGCATACGCAACCCTGACAGGGAAAGACATAATGTCCCTTGCCTTTGGCCCTTTATTTACGTAATTTTTCAATTTTTGCAGCAGCATGCTCTTAATTTTCGGAACATCTTGAGAATTCAAAGTGCAACTTGCCGCTTTTCTGTGACCGCCCCCGCCAAGTTCTGTCATCAAAGTACCGATGTCAATGTTGTTTGAAGAACTGCGACCTATAATATGTGTCTTTTTACCGGTTCTTACAATGCAAATTAATGTATCCATACCCTCCAGATACCACAATTTACTGCTCACAGCATTTAAGCCACCTACAAACTTGTCTGTCTCAGCAACTGCTATGCTCACAGGTGAACCCTCTATTTCGATAGTTTCGAGATTTGAAACGAGTTGATCCATTATAAGTTTTTGATCATAGTTCAAATCATATTTTATGAAATCTGAAATTTCCACGAGGTTTGCTCCATTTTGCAACAAATATTTGATCATCTCCACATCACGAATAGTTGTCGTTGTATAGAGCAGATTACCTGTGTCTTCATATATCGCTACAGCAAATAACGTTGCATCAATTGAGTCAATCTGTATGTTTTTCCTCTTTATCTCTTCAAGTAAAATTGTTACAGTAGCCCCCACACTTTCTATCTTTTTTTCGCCCTTTATAGATATCTCTTTTATGTCTGGATGATGGTCAAAAATCAAGACATTACCACATCTTTCAAGAATCTCTTGAATTTGCTGACTTACACGTTCTTTACTGGCAGTATCAACAACAATGATAGACTCAGCTGATTTATCGGGAAGATCCTTTTCAGTTATGAATGGATATTTTTCTTCATACACTGCAAGATATTGGGCAAGATTCTGTTGAGGCAATCCACTCAAGACAATCGTATGATCCGGGTAAAGTTTCTGAGCAGCCACACACGAAGCAAAACAATCAAAATCAGGATTTCTGTGTCCAACGATCAATTTCAAGGCTTTTTCCTCCTAAGCTTTACCAATTCTCCTTCATGAAATTTGAAAACATTTGCGGCACTGTCCTGATTCACAGATATCTCTATGAAGCCAGAGCTATCTACATGTACAAGTCCTTTCCCTTTTTCTACATCGCCATAAGCTTTGACATAAATAAGCTCGTATCTTTCATTCAACAATATAACATCATCCATTTCCCACTGCAATTTTTCTACAAAACATGCTGGTATGTTGGTTTCGACATTTCCAAATCCATCGAAATAAACAACTTCACCAATCATGAAATCAGAACCAAGCTGAGCATTTTTTGTGGGTAGCACAATGTAGTTTGGTAGAACCGATCCAATTTGTTCAAATGGAATCCCTTTTGAAAGATAGCCGGCAACTGCTGCAAAAATATCCCTGCCATGAAACGTGTATGAAGATCCATAATGAAATGATTTATTATCAAGTTCTCTAATTTGCTTTACCCCATAATGTTGCGCAACATATGTGAAAATGCCATTGTCCGGACCCACATAAAAATGATTGTTCTTCGTCTTCACGCAAATAGCCTTTCTGTTTGTTCCAACGCCATAATCAACCACAGCTACAAAAACTGTATTTTCAGGGAAATCAAATGACGCCCTGAGCAAAACATGAGCCGCCATTCTCACGTCAAATGGTTTTATATCATGAGTGATATCAACAACATCCACAGACGGGTTGATTTTCTTCATAACCGCTTTGGCTACGCCAACGTAATAACTTTTTAAAGACCAATCGGTAAGAAATGCTATCACCTTGTCACCTCCTGTTTTATTTATGATACTACACTCTGAAAGATCTATCGAGCTTGAAATAAGTTCTTTTCATGGTGTATACTCTCTATGTAAATATCTCACCACAAGGGGGTATGAAGATGAAAAAATTTTTTGTTCTGTTCATGGTTTTGGCGGCATTTCTGGCTTTCGCAGAGGTCAAAAACCCAGACACAATAATCAGACTGAACATGGCTGGCGAACCTGATACTTTCGATCCACATTTTGCCTATGACACAGCAAGCGGCGAAGTTCTGAGCGAAGTCTATGAATGTCTGATCGCTTATGACGGATCAAGTGTCACAAAAATGGTCCCGAGATTGGCAACTGAAGTACCGAACCTTGAAAATGGTTTGATCAAAGACGAAGGAAAAACCTATGTTTTTCCAATCAGAAAAGGTGTAAAATTCCACAATGGTGCAGAATTAAAACCCGAAGATGTGGAGTACAGTTTTGAAAGAGGCCTCCTTTTCGATCCGGCCGGGGGTCCAATGTGGATGCTGTGGGAAGCCATGTTTGAAGTTTATTCCTTAGAGGAATTCGTCGAAAAAGTCACCGGAATGTCCTATTCTGATATGATTGATTCCAACACCGGTGAACCATTGCCAGAATACAAAGACAAACTGATAAAAATATACACAGATTACATCGACCCTGCTATCGAGGTTGATGGAGACAGCGTTGTGTTTCATTTAACAAGACCATTTGGCCCGTTTCTTTCCATTCTGTGTGGATATGCCAACTGGAGCATGGTGCTGAACAAAGAATGGTCAATAGCCCAGGGATGCTGGGATGGTAAAGCCGATACATGGTGGAGATACCACGATCTTCCGAAAGAACAGTCGCCTCTGTATGCAAAAACAAACGGAACAGGTCCATTTAGAGTAGTCGAATGGGATAGAGCACAGCAAAAAGTTATTCTTGAGAGATTTGATGGATACTGGAGAGGCCCAGCAAAAGTTAAACAGGTTATCATATGGAATGTGGGTGAATGGTCTACAATGAAAGCAATGCTTGAAAAAGGTGACGCCGATATCGCTGCAGTACCAACAATTTATCTGCCACAGATCGAAGGTACTCCTGGTATTGTAGTTGAGAAGAACCTCCCTTATATATCAATAACATCCCTGCATTTCAACTGGAATGTCAGACCAGACAGCAAATACATTGGATCTGGAAAACTCGACGGTGAGGGTATTCCACCAGATTTCTTCAGTGACGAACATGTGAGAAGAGCCTTTGCATATGTTATCAATTACGACGCGGTAATAAAAGATGTTCTACGTGGTCAGGGAAAAAGGATCCCAGCTGATTTGCCGAGTTCTCTGCTTGGTTATAACGCCAACCTTCCTATGTTTGATTTCAGCATAGCAAAGGCTACTGAAGAGTTCAAAAAAGCCTGGAATGGAGAAGTTTGGAAGAAAGGTTTCAAGCTCATATTGCTCTACAACACAGGAAATGAAACGAGAAGAACTGTGGCTGAAATGATAAAAACATACGTGGAAATGATAAATCCAAAATTCAAAATTGAGGTGCGTGGCGAACAGTGGCCCACATATTTAACATCATACAAAAATGGATACCTGCCGGCGTTCATAATAGGCTGGGTTGCAGATTATCCTGATCCTCATAACTTTATTCAGACGTACTACCATTCGGCAGGAACATACGGGTTCGCTCAGGGAGACAATTTCAAAAAATTCGTTTCAACACCCACTCCAGAGCTTGGTGGGAAGAGCTGCAATCAAATTATAGAAGAAGCAGCCACGGCAACTGATCCTGCCTTGAGGCAGAAACTGTATGAACAGGTTCAGGCTTTTGCAATTAAATATGTTCTTGGTGTACCTCTCTATGAAGCCCAAACTCAGAGTGTCAGAAGAAGCTGGGTTAAAGGCTGGTTCCCGAACCCAATGAGAGGCGGGCAGGATTACTACTATCTGTGGAAAGAAGAATAATATTAATTTTCTCATCGAAACCAACCTGGGGCGTTTGCCCCAGGTTTTTTGTTAGGAGGCATTCTGAATGATCGTATTGTTAAATCCTCCTCTAAAACATGTGCCGGCTTATGAACATATTGGGCTGGAATATATAGCCAGTCAACTGAGAAAAGAAGGCATAGAGACTGTTCTGATTGATCCAAAGCTTCAGAAAATTTCTGTTAAAAAAACTCTTGAAAAGATAAAATCTTTTGCTCCACAAATAATAGGAATATCTATCCCTTTTCAGGATTACACACTCGAAACAATGAATTTTGTGAAACTTGTCAAAAAAGCAAGTCCGAAATCTCATATAACAGTGGGGGGCATTTTTCCAACTTTTGCCTATTACACCCTGCTCGAAAATTTTTCAGCGATCGATTCAATCATACTTGGGGAAGGTGAAACAGGCTTTATAAATTTTGCCAGAGCATTTCTCAATGGAAAAAACTGGCAGAATATTAATGGTATTGCTTATAAAAAAAACGGAGAAATACTGAAAAACCCCTTCAATAAAGCTGCAAATCTGGATGATTTATCGTTTCCAGCAAGAGATTTTCTCCCTGATGCTTTAAAAAAAGTTGGGTATGCGTCAATGGAAAGCTCAAGAGGATGTTATGGAAGATGTATTTTTTGCAGTGTGGTACCTTTTTTTCAATTGTCTGGAAAAAAACTGAGATTCAGAAGCGTGGAAAATGTTGTTGAGGAAATAAAAATTTTGAAAAAGAATCATGGAGTGAAGTACATATCTTTCAACGATGCCAATTTTCTGGCAAGCAAAGAAAGGGCCTTTTTGCTGGCAGAAAGAATTATTAAAGAAAATCTTGACATACGATACAGCATTGAATGCCGAGCTGATGATATAAACGAAGATCTCTTAAGGCTACTGAAAGAATCCGGCTTAAGAAAGGTATTTTTAGGAATAGAATCCGGTGTTCAGAGTGTTCTTGACAGATTTAAAAAAGACACAACGGTTCAAGATAACATAAAAGCCTTCGAAATACTTGGAAAGTTCGATATTCAAATAAGAGTTGGTTTTATAATGTTTGATGAATTAACAACTCTGGAAGAACTTTCTGAAAACTTCAATTTTATAAGAAAGGTGAGAAAGCTCGTTTCAAAAAAACAGATGAAAAGAATCGTCGTGACCTCAAGATTATTACCTTTAGCAGGCACCGAATATGAAAAAAAGCTCATTGAAGAAAAAAAATATACTGGAGATATTTTCACATATGATTACCATTTTGAATCAAAATTAATTGAATTCATGTACAGATCCGGAAAAATCCTGAACGATACATTGAATTTACCGTTATCCATGCTCAAAATCCAGAATAGATGGGAAAAATACTGGCTTAAAAAATAAAACCCCGGCATACACCGGGGTTTTTATAAGCCAAGCTTACCTTAGAAGTACACTCTCATCCTCCAGGCAAGGGTAACAGTATCTGATGCGTATTTAACAGAAATTCTGTGGTTCAAAATTTCTGTTTTCCAGCTTGCATAAGCATCAAGACCGAAGTTTGTTACATCTGTAAGATCGCTCCAGACAACATCTGCACCGAGTGTTACAGGAGAAAGTATCTTTGTCTGGACACCGATACCAAGCATGTTTCCTTTTGCAAAAGCCAAACTACCGCTGAGCTTGTCATAACCAAAGTCTACGCCAACAAGATAATCGCTGAGCATGGTGGAAAGATCCGTTGCTGCTGGGTCAACTGAGAGATATGCAAAGGCGTTGAGTGTGGCATTTTCGATGTTCAGAGCCTCTGCCAGGTCAGCAGAAACCGATCCACCAATTTCTGGAAATCCGAAAGTACCACCAGAAACTGCGCTGAAAACACCCTGTGCCATGAGCCCAACATTCAAAAATCCGAAGCTGAAGCTGTTGTAGATATCAAGGTCTGCCGTTGTTGATGTTGGTGAATAGACATACAGAGCAAGATTGTCAGAAACATCACCATTAGCAATATCCATATCAACTGCAACTGCTGGAGTGTAATTGTCAAAAACAAAATATGGTGGTGTAACTATCCAGCTGAAGTAAGATCCTGTTA
Organism: Pseudothermotoga elfii DSM 9442 = NBRC 107921; assembly: GCF_000504085.1. NCBI lineage: Bacteria > Thermotogati > Thermotogota > Thermotogae > Thermotogales > Thermotogaceae > Pseudothermotoga > Pseudothermotoga elfii. Next base: position 1,822,679 of record NC_022792.1, read on the forward strand.
CATAGCTCCATCCTCTTGAAAGCAAACCTGCTTTAAGCGTGACATTCAATGATTCAGAGCTGTAGAGTTTTTGCCATACATAGGTGTCATAATCGAGTGTGATTGGGAATGTTGTTGTGCTGTTTGTGATTGACTTTAGATAAGAAGCAAATGTCACGTAGAAACCTGTAGTGGTTGATTCATTTGATGCATCAACATTCAAGTAAGCAGATGCACCAATCGATGTTGTCAAAGCAAGTGTTGATGCGTCGTAACTCAAACTCGGTGTTACGTCAAGTCTTCCAGAAAAATTCACTGCACCAAAGGCTGCGACTGTTGCCAAAGCAAGCAAAACTACCAAAAGTTTTTTCATACTTTAACACCCTCCTTCACCTTTAAAAATTAGTGTTATTTTTTATACCCCACCAGGGGTGTTTACATAGCACCCACAATCATTGCGGCTACTGCGATAATTATAGCACCGATTGCAAGTCCTGTCGTAGCCGAATTGGCTTTCTTGAGTTCCTCGATCTGAGCAAGTAAATCAGATTTTACATTCTCAATTTTGCCATTCAGCTCTTCAATAGAGGCACCCGTGTCATCCTTGACAGCAAAGAGCCCTTCACGCAGTTCATCGATCTGCGAATTCACAGAATCAATTTCATCAAGCACATAATTGATCTGTTCGTCGTGCATGGCTGCGAAATCGTCAAAGTTGGACTCAAAACTGCCAAATTTCTCTTCAAGTTGAGAAAGCCTGTCTCCAAATTCTGCCTTGAGGCTTTCAATAGCCTGAGCGTTCTCGTCAATACCCTTTGATTTGTCCTCAAGAGCAGCTATTCTGTCTGTCGCATTGACCAGGTTTTCCTGCGCTCTATCGAGTTTGATAGACACATAGCCAATCGTCGCAACAGCATTATCGAGTGTGGCGCTCAGATCACCGATTTTCTCTTCAGCGGAGGCAATTTTCTCTCCTTGAGCGGTAACTCTTGTCGTTAAATCTTTTAGAACATCTTTAATCGGTTGCAGCGCGAGGAGTTTCTTTTCGACATTTGCGATTTTTTCCTCAAGTTTACCCATAGCACTTTCCAGTGCTGCCAATTTGCTGGCTGCTGACTGATCTGCTTTGCTCATTTCAACAAATTTTGCATCGTAATTTTTCTGGAGGTTTGCCACAGTTTCATAAAGCTTTATTACGTCTTTATCGTGGATATTGACAGTTTGCTTGAGCATCTCAACCGATTTAGAAAGTTCGGAGAGCTGAGCTTCGGCTGTGGCAAGTTCTCCAGGAACCGTACTGAGGTTGTTCATTTTCTGTTCGAGTTCATCCACCTTTTTTACAGTTGAGCCAAGACGTAGACTGACAGCATCGAGAACTTTCATGATGTCTGCGATGTGTGGAGCAACTATCTCAGTTTCAAGAAGACCTATCAATCTGCTGATCATTGCTGCTTCTTCATAACGAGTGATGTTTTGATTTCCCTTGAAGGTGCCATCGGGATAACCAATGACGATACCCTTATCTTTCAAGTGGCTAACATAAGGATATGCCCAATGGGTGGCTGGTACATCAGGAAACATACCCGCAGCCGAAACCCCTACTGCTACGAACAATGCCACGACTAAAAGGAGAAACCTCTTCATAGCTCCAACCTCCCTTCATATTATTTTCTTACGGTGGGATTCGTTCCCCCCACTTGTCAAAGACCAAAAATCAAGATCGTGAAAGATTATAACACCATTTAGTACGAAAAATCAAGAGTACAAATAAGTTTACCGACCAACAAGTCTGAAAAAGTTTCTCTTTCCGACTCTGAGAACTTTTTCTCTATCTACAAAAATTTTAGCATGTATATCTGTTATCTTTTCATCATCTATCTTTACTGCGCCCTGGGATATCAATCTTCTTGCTTCGCTTCTGCTTGAAGCAATCTGCAATGTCACGAGTAATTCTACCAACTCAACCTCAGAATTGTCAAGCTCGATGGCAGGCATCTGCGTTGGCAATTCTTTTTGTCTGAAAATCTTGATAAACTCGTTTTCTGCCTTAGCTGCGCCCTCTTCGCCGTGAAAAAAGCTCGTTATTGCAAATGCCAGCTTCATTTTTATATCTCTTGGATTGACTGACTTACTTTGAATAAGCGATTCGTATTCATTTATCTTTTGTTCAGGAATCTGCGTCAGTAATCTTATGTATTTGATTATCAACTCATCCGGTATGGACATCAACTTTCCATACATATCAAATGGTGTGTCGTTGAAAGCAATATAATTTTCATAACTTTTACTCATTTTCATTTTACCGTCAGTTCCCTCAATTATTGGCATCGTTAAAACAACTTGCGGTTCTTGACCCATTTCCTCCTGAATTTTTCTTCCAACGAGAAGATTGAAATATTGATCAGTTCCACCAAGCTCAACATCTGCCTGAACAGCAACTGAATCATATGCCTGAGCAAGCGGATAAAGAAATTCAGATATAGATATCGGCAAATTCGATGAGTATCTTTTCGAGAAATCGTCTCTCTCAAGCATTCTGGCAACAGTATATTTTGAAGCGAGTTTTATGACATCCGCAAAACTCATTTTAGAAAGCCACTCACTGTTAAAACGCACTTCGGTTTTCTCCTTATCAAGAATCCTGAACGCCTGTTCTTGATAGGTTTTTGCATTTTGTCTTACTTCGCTTTCAGATAACATCTGTCTGGTTACATCCCTTCCAGATGGATCACCTATCTGGGCTGTGAAATCACCTATGATTAAAATAACTCTATGACCAAGATCTTGAAATTGCCTGAGTTTGAATAGCACAACTGCATGACCTAAATGGAGATCTGGCCTGGTTGGATCCACTCCCAATTTCACTCTCAACTGTTTTTTTCTGGTGAGCTTATTCAGTAGATCTTCTTCACTAACAAGATCTACAGCGTTTTTTTTCAGAATCTCAAGTTGCTGCTCAACTTGCATTTGATCACCTCGAAATAAAGAAGGCAGTCAATATACTGCTCACAAAAAATGCCACACTCAACCACAAGGTAATCTTTCCCGATGTATCGAGTCCTTTCTTTCTTCCAAACATGGTGTGAAGCGATCCTGAGCCAAAAGCACCTCCCAGCTCAGCAAATTTACTCATCTGCTGAAGAACCATGTAAATCAACGCAACGCTTATCAGTGAGTGAACTATTACCATGAAGACTTTCACCAGAGCACCTCCTTACGCTATATTATCACATTGAATATGCTGCTTGCTGCCCTGTGCTTAAAAGTTTTATAAGGAACGGTATACCACGCTTAAATATTAATCTTGGTGTTGAATATATTGAATAATACGCTTTGAAAAACAATTTTTTCAACTCATCCGGTGAAAATTTCGGATGTTGAAAAACTAAATTTGTGCCATCAAACATTGAGAGATCCTTCACTGTAATTTTTGATTTCAGTTTTTCATACAACTTAGTACCAGGATAAGGAGTCATTATTGAAAATTGCACAATTTCTGCTCCAAGTTTTTTTGCGAACTTTATAGTTTTTTTAATAGACTCTTTTGTGTCGTTTAATGCCCCCATGATAAAACTTGCAAACAGGTCTATTTTGTATTTTTTCAGCAGTTTGGCAACATCAAATGCAATTGAGCTGGATAATTTTTTGTTATACTCCTGGAGAATTTCGTCTTCAGCACTTTCAAAACCAATAAACAGCATCTTGCAACCGGCCTTTGACATTGCTTCAACTAAGTCTTCTTTGCCAAGTAATTCATCAGCTCTGGAAAATGCCCACCAGCTGAAATTTAAATTCTCTTTGAGCATCTGCTCGCAAAGTTTTATTGTTCTTGTCTTATCGATAGTGAAATTGTCATCAAAAAATATGACAGAACCGTAATTCATTTTTTTCAAAATCTTCAGTTCCTCCACAACATTTTCAATGCTTCTCTTTCTGATTCGCATTCCCATAAATTGAGATGCACTGCAAAATTCACAATTGAATGGACATCCCCGAGAAGTTATAACGCTTGTCGCCATTTTTTTATCAAACATAGTTCTATAAGCAGTAAAATTTTCTCTGTCGGGAAATGGAAGTAAATCAAGGTCTTCCACAAATTCCGGTTTTTTCGAAACAATCGTCCCATTTTCTATGTAACACAGGCCACTTAAGTCGGGTTTTCTCTCGTTATTTTTAAGTGCTTCAAGAAGCTTTGGTAAAACAACTTCTCCTTCTCCAAGTACAACATAATCGCATATTCCATCAGTTAGGATCTTTTCATATTCAGCTGTGGCGTGAGGACCACCCATAACAGTTATTACACCTTGAGATTTAACCACCTGACAGATCTGTTTTGCAAGCGGGAATCTAACTGTATCGGTTGAGACACCTACTACATCGAAAGAAGAATAATCAAAATTTCTCCAATCAAATGGTTCAACGTTCATATCAATTACTCTGACAGAATGACCTATTTTTTTCAAAGTGGAGCTTATGTAAAAAAGCCCGAGAGGGGGATAAACTGCTCCCAATCGATAATAATAACCTTTGTTTGAGGGATTAACAAGAAGAATCCTCAAAATTTCACCTTCTTTCTGTACATAAAAAATTATACCTCAAATGGCTACTTTTCAAAATCTATAAAGAAAAAGGCAGCTATAGCTGCCTTCGGGTGGCGGCGGTGGGACTCGAACCCACGACATAGTGATTATGAATCACTCGCTCTGACCAGCTGAGCTACACCGCCACTGTTTTTATATAATATCATAT